>CAZYPM010000099.1:2678-7589 GCA_964649205.1 uncultured Steroidobacteraceae bacterium | reverse complement strand
GCGCTCGGCGCCGGCATCGGCGTGGACTACGGCATCTACCTGTTCAGCCGCATGCAGGAGTTCCTGGGCAAGGGCGAGAGCGTGCAGCAGGCCTACCTCGGCGCATTGCGCGTCACCGGCGCCGCGATCTTCTTCACCGGCGTCACGCTCGCGATCGGCGTCGCGACCTGGGTGTTCTCGCCGCTCAAGTTCCAGGCCGATGTCGGGCTCATGCTGACCTTCATGTTCCTGGTCAACATGCTGGGGGCGATGATCCTGCTGCCGGCGCTGGGGGCGTGGATGCTCAGTCGAAAGCAGGCTTCGACCGCAGCCGCTTGATTTCCTTGCGGATCCGCTTGCCCTGCAGGCGCCCCGCCCGCGCCCCGGCGGGCGGCCGTGTCTTCCTGCGGCGCTTCGGCACCTGCCGCGCCTGCCCGATCAGCTGCTGCAGCCGTCCGATCGCATCGCGCCGGTTCGCCTCGCGCGAGCGGTGCCGGTGAGCCTCGATCAGGATCTCGTCGGCCTGCGTGAGCCGCCGCCCCGCGAGCGCGCGCAGCCGGCGCCTGCCGTCCTCGTCGAGCAGGCTGGTCGAAGCGACGAAAAACCGCAGTTCGCAGGCGGTGGCGACCTTGTTGACGTTCTGCCCGCCCGGGCCGGGACTGCGCGCCCAGGACAGCGTGTACTCGCTTGCGGGGATCTCGATCAATCCTGCTGGTCGGTGGTCGGCAGGATCGGCTGCGTCGAGCGCGGCGCCAGTGCGGAAGCGGACTTGCCGCCCTCGAGGATGCGGATCTCGCGCTGCGCCGGCGGGATCGTGATGCCGTGCTCGCGGAACATCGCCCAGATCCTGCGGTTGACGTCCGAGCGCACGTTGTTGACGCCCTCGGCCGGGTCGCCGATCCAGAAGCGCACCTCGACCTCCATGCCGTAGTCGGCGAACTCCATCAGCCTCGACACGGGCGGCGGATCGCGCAGGATCCGCGGGTGCTCGGTCGCCTCGAGCAGCAGCTTGAGCGCGAGCTCCACGTCGTCGTCGTAGCTGATGCGCACCGGCAGGCGCAGCCGCACGCGCGGGTGGCCGTAGCTCCAGTTGATGAGCGGGTTGGTGATGACGTTCTGGTTCGGCACCAGCGTCGCGACCCCGTCGCGGTCGCGCACCACGACGTGCCTGCCGCGCAGTTCCTCGACCCAGCCGAAGCCGGTGGTGCTGGTGCCGGTCGCGCCGGTGAAGCTGATGACGTCGCCCGGCTTGATCGAGCGGTCGACCAGCAGCACGAAGCCGCTGACGAAGTTCGCCGCGATGGCCTGCAGGCCGAAGCCGAGGCCGAGGCCGATGGCGCCGGAGAACACGGTGAGCGCGGTCAGGTTGACGCCCGAGGCCTGCAGCCCCAGCAGCACGCCGAGGGCGATCAGGAAGGCGTAGGCGAATTTGCCGATGCCGATGCGGGTCGAGGGCGCCAGTTCCTGCACGGTGCTGACGCGCCGGTCGATCCAGCGCGCCACCCAGACGCTGACGACCACGAAGATCGTGACGAGCGCCAGGGCCTTCAACACCGACCAGATCGTGATGCGCGTGGCGCCCTTCGAGAGGCCGATCGAGTCGAGCGCCTCGACGATGGCGTCCAGCCAGCCCAGCATCTGCACCGACACGAGGGCCCAGATGATCAGCGTCAGGCGCAGTTCCCAGGCCCTGATGCGCGTTCCCTTGCCGATCGACAGCCGCAGCAGGAATGCGAGCAGGCGGATCAGCGCGAGCGCCGCCAGCAGCGTCCAGGCGGTGTCGAGCCAGCCGGTCGGGCCGCCGGCGTGCGCCAGCGGGATGCGGGCGACGCCCACGATCAGGAGACCCAGCAGGAAGGGTGCGACGACCGCGAGTGCGTCGGTCACCAGCCCGCGCGCGCCGTGGCCGTTCTCGGGCCGGCCCAGGTACCAGCGCCGGCCCAGCACGACGCCCACGACCACGACCCCCGTGGTCAGCAGCAGGACCAGGAGTTGCGCGATGCCCGCCTGCTGGTACAGGCCCATGAACCAGGCGGTGAATTCCCTGATCAAGCGTTGAGGTCCGGGATCAGCTCGCTCTCGAGCCGCAGGATCTGGTCCTTGAGCATCAGCTTGCGCTTCTTGAGCCGGCGGAGCTGGAGTTCGTCCACGTAGATGTCCATCGAGAGACGGCAGATCACGTCGTCGAGGTCGCGGTGTTCGATGCGCAGTTCGCGCAGGCGCTGCATCCGCGCGAACAGCTCGGTATTGACCTTGTCTTCGTCCGTCATGCCGTCTCGAAATCGGCCGCGAAATCGGGGAACGGATGACCCCGCCACACCGGGCGGACCGACCCGGGAAGCTTAGCCAATCGACCCGGCGGATTCCACGGAATCGCCGGATCGTGGAAATCGGACCCCACCGAGCCCTCGAGGCCGCAGCGGATGGCGAGGGAAATCGCCTGTTCGCGGTCGTTCGGGCTGCCGCCGCCGGTGACGACCTCGATCGCGTGCCCGCCGCCGGCCCTGAACTCCGCGCAGAGTTCGCGACGCGCGCCCGACGAGAGCGGGTAGCGCATCGGATGCGCGATCGCGGCCTTGCCGCCGGCCGCCGCGATCCAGGCAGTGGCTTCGGCAAGCTCCGGCCAGGCCGCGCGCACGTGGCCGGGCTTGCCGCGCGCCAGCCAGCGCTCGAAGGCCGTCCCGGCGTCCGGGGCGATTCCGGACGCCGCCAGCTCGCGCGCAAAGTGCATGCGGGTCGGGAGCACGCCGCGCGCGCGCAGCTTGTCGAGCGCGGCCCGGCCGGGCGCGCCACCGGCATCCAGGCGCGCGGCGATGCGTTCGGCACGCTGCTGGCGCAGCAGCTCCTGGCCCGAGAGGCCGCGGGCGAGCGCGGGCGCCGCCGGGTCGATCGCGAGGCCGAGGAGATGCAGCGAACGGCCGCGCCAGCACACCGAGATCTCGACGCCGGCCACGAAGCCGATGCCGGCGCTACGCGCGGCGGCGGCCGCCTCGGCGATCCCGGCGACGGTGTCGTGGTCGGTGAGCGCCATGAGCTTCACGCCGCGCGAGGCGACGTGCGCGACCAGCGCGGCGGGGGCGAGCGTCCCGTCGGAAGCCGTCGAGTGCAGGTGCAGGTCCACGGCGGAGCGGTGGTTCATGCGAGCCGCGGCCCGAGTCCGACCGAGTCGAGCGCCGCGCCGGTCAGCACGACGAAGCCGCGCTTGCGGCTGTAGCCGTCCTCCGTGTAATCGAACACGTACATGCGCCGCCAGGCGAGCGGCGCGTCGGTGCCGCGCACCAGCCGCAGGCGGTGGATCGCGACGGTGCCGTCCAGCATCTGGACGCTCGCGTTCGCGCAGGTCTCGGCGGCGATCCGGTTGGCGAGTTCGCGCGCCGCCAGGCTCGAATGCCAGAACAGCACCAGGACGGCGGTGAGCGCCACGGCGGCCAGCAGTTCCCAGCTCATCGCATCAGCGCGAGCCAGTCGGTGTCGGGGTCCGCGTAACCGACGAAGAAGGGATTCAGGACTTCTTCGCGCGAGTTGTAGCCGAGCGGCTGGCCCTCGAGCGTCACGACCTGGCCGCCAGCCTGCTCGAGCACGCACTGCCCGGCGGCGGTGTCCCATTCGCAGGTGGGCCCGAGGCGCGGATAGACGTCGGCCGCGCCCTCGGCGACCAGGCAGAGCTTCAGCGAACTGCCGACCTCGACGAGTTGGTGCGGTCCGACGCGTTCGAGGAACGCATCGAGGGAGCTGCCGCGGTGCGAGCGGCTGCCGACCACACGCACCGGTCCCGGTCCGCGCTTCGCGACATGGATCGGCCGGCCTGCGGCCTCGGCATCGGAGCGGAACGAACCCGCGCCCTCGCAGGCGAAATAGGTGCGACCGAGCGCGGGGGCGTGCACGACGCCCAGGATCACGCGGCCGTCCTGCACCAGCGCGATGTTCACGGTGAACTCGCCGTTGCGGCCGATGAATTCCTTGGTGCCGTCGAGCGGGTCCACGACCCAGAGCCGGCTCCAGCCGCGGCGCGTGGCCCAGGGCGCCCGGGCCGACTCCTCGGAGAGCACCGGGACCTCCGGCGCGATGCGGCGCAGGCCCGCGAGGATCAGCTTCTCGGAGCGCAGGTCCGCTTCCGTGAGCGGCGAGCGGTCGTCCTTCTCCTCGACGACGTACGTGGATTTCTCGTAGACCTCGAGGATCGCACGCCCGGCTTCGCGGGCGAGCGCGATCACTTCCGTCAGGAGTCGTGGCAGGTCTTCGGTCATGGCGCGTCCTATATCATAGGCACATGCAGGCGAATGGCCATTCCCCGGACTGGTCCGCGATCGACACCGTTCTGCTCGACATGGACGGCACCGTGCTTGACCTCGGCTGCGACATCCACTTCTGGCAGCAGGTCCTGCCGCGGCGCTTCGCCGAGCGGCACGGGATCACGGTCGACGAAGCGCATCGCAGGATGCATCCGATCCACGAGGCGACCCGCGGCACGCTCGACTGGTACTGCGTGGACTACTGGAGCCGGGCGCTCGCGCTCGACGTCGTCGCCCTCAAGCGCGAGACGCGCCACCGCATCGCCTGGCTGCCGGAGTCGCGCGGCTTCATCGCGCGCGTGCGCGCGAGCGGCCGGCGCGTGGTGCTGGTCACGAATGCGCACCCGGAGATCCTCGCGATCAAGGACGCCCACCTCGGCGTGCGGCGGCACTTCGACGCCGTGTACAGCGCGCACGACCTCGGCGCGCCCAAGGAGAACCTGCAGTACTGGGAGCGGCTCGAGCTGCGCGAGTCGCTGGACCGGCAACGCACGCTGTTCGCCGACGACACGGTTGCCGTGCTCGAATCGGCACGCCGGCACGGCATCCGCTGGGTGTACGCGGTCAGGAAGCCGGTCCGGCACGCGCCGCCGCGTGCACAGGCGGAAGTCCCGGGAGTGGATTCGGTGCACGAACTGGC
>CAZYPM010000099.1:0-2578 GCA_964649205.1 uncultured Steroidobacteraceae bacterium | reverse complement strand
ATCCGCTGCCCCATGAACGCCTCGATGTCCGGCAGCGATTCGACGTACTGCTCGCAGCCGAAGCTGACCGCGTCGCCCGCGGCGCCGGCACGCGCGGTGCGCCCGATGCGGTGCACGTAATCCTCCGGGTCCTGCGGCAGGTCGTAGTTGAACACGTGGCTGACGTCGGGGATGTGCAGGCCCCGCGCCGCGACGTCGGTCGCGACCAGCGCCGCGACCTTGCCCTCGTGGAATTCGCGCAGCATGCGCATGCGCTTGCGCTGCGGCACGTCGCCGGACATCGTGGCCGCGACGATGCCGTTGGCGCGTAGCAGGCGCTCGAGCCGTTCGGCCAGGCGCTTGGTGTTGACGAACACCAGCGTGCGGGTGGCGGCGCCGGTGCGCATCAGGTGCACCAGCAGTGACGCCTTCTCCTCCATCGCCGGGTAGTAGATGACCTGCCGCACGCGCTCGGCCGTGATGCGCTCGGGCTCGATGCGGATCAGCTCGGGGTCGTTCATGTGCTCGTAGGCCAGCTCCAGCACCCGGTGGGAGAGGGTGGCCGAGAACAGCAGGTTCAGGCGGCGCTCGGGATCGGGCAGGCGGCGCAGCAGGAAGCGGATGTCCTTGATGAAGCCGAGGTCGAACATGCGGTCGGCCTCGTCGAGCACCATGACCTGGGCGTGGCGCAGGTCGAACACGTGCTGCTTGAAATAGTCGATGATCCGGCCCGGCGTGCCGATCAGGACGTCCACGCCCGCCTGCAGCGCGCGGCGCTGCTTGTCGTAGTCCACGCCGCCGAAAGCGAGGCCGAGCGTGAGCCCGGTGTACTGGCCGAGCAGTTCCGCATCCTTGTGGATCTGGATCGCGAGCTCGCGGGTCGGCGCGAGCACCAGCGCGCGCGGCGAGGTGATCGGCCGGTCCGCCGCCGCCGGGTAGCGCAGCAGGTGCGTGAACAGCGCGACCAGGAAGGCCGCGGTCTTGCCGGTGCCGGTCTGCGCCTGGCCCGCGACGTCGAGGCCGGCGAGCGCGCGCGGCAGCGCCTGCGCCTGGATCGGCGTGCATCGTTCGAAGCCGGCATCGGCTATTCCGCGGGCGACGGACTCGGGCAGGTGCAGGCCGGTGAAGGAGAGGTCGGAATACTGCTGGGTCACCGGACTTCCATTATGACGGTCATCACTTGAAAAATGGCCTCCCAGTTGCTACAAAGACAGTTGACACCTGCGGTTTCCCGCAACATCCGCCCCCTACCGCGCCGAATATTGTGCCGTATCGGGCGTTCGCCCGTCACATCTCAACCAGAGACCAGGAGAAGACCCGCGTGAGCGGCAACATCGTCCATACGTCCGACGCGACTTTCGAGGCTGACGTCCTCAAGTCCGAAACCCCCGTCCTGCTCGATTTCTGGGCGGAATGGTGCGGCCCCTGCAAGGCCATCGCCCCCATCCTCGACGACATCGCCCGCGATTACGCGGGCCGGGTCAAGATCGCCAAGCTCAACATCGACGACAACCGCCACACCCCGATCAAGTACGGCGTGCGGGGCATCCCGACGCTGATCCTGTTCAAGAACGGAGCTCCCGAGGCGCAGCAGGTGGGCCTCGTCGGAAAGTCGAAGCTCGCCGCCCTGCTGGACCAGCACCTGTGAGGGGCTATCTCGGCAACCAGGCGCGCAATCGCCAGAAGGGCCACCGCCGCGGCGGCGGCGGACCGCGTCACGGCAACGAAGGCCTGCCGGTGGACGATCACGTGATGGAGGGCACCGACGCCGACATCATCTCCCCGGAGGAGCTGGCCGCCAAGCGCAATGCCATGAGCCTGACGATGCTCAAGGCCAAGCCGGTGCACGAGCTGGTGCAGATGGCGGAGTCGATGGGCCTGGAGAACATGGCCCGCCAGCGCAAGCAGGACGTGATCTTCTCGATCCTGAAAGCGCACGCGAGGAGCGGGGAGGACATCTACGGCGACGGGGTCCTCGAAATCCTCCAGGACGGCTTCGGCTTCCTCCGCTCCGCCGACAGCTCCTACCTCGCCGGCCCCGACGACATCTACGTCAGCCCCAGCCAGATCCGCCGCTTCAACCTCCGCACCGGAGACTCCATTTCAGGACTGATCCGCCCGCCCAAGGACGGCGAGCGCTATTTCGCGCTGTTGAAGGTCGGCGAGATCAACTTCGACACGCCGGAGAGCGCGCGGCACAAGATGCTGTTCGAGAACCTGACGCCGCTGCACCCGACCAAGCGGCTCAAGCTCGAGCGCGGCAACGGCTCCACCGAGGACCTGACGGCGCGCATGATCGACCTGATGGCTCCGCTCGGCAAGGGCCAGCGCGGCCTCATCATCTCGCCGCCGAAGGCCGGCAAGACCATGCTGCTGCAGAACATCGCCACCTCCATCACCTGGAACCATCCCGACGTCTACCTGATCGTGCTGCTGATCGACGAGCGGCCCGAGGAAGTGACCGAGATGTCGCGCACGGTGAAGGGCGAGGTGGTCGCCTCGACCTTCGACGAGCCGGCCAGCCGGCACGTGCAGGTGGCGGAAATGGTGATCGAGAAGGCCAAGCGCCTGGTCGAGCACAAGCGCGACGTGGTGGTGC
>CAZYPM010000098.1:2310-7632 GCA_964649205.1 uncultured Steroidobacteraceae bacterium | reverse complement strand
CACAATGTGTGCAAGTTTATGCACACACGTTCCCGTGCCAACGGCGATTCCGCGCTGGCGCGCCGCGAGGCGCTGCGGCGCATCATCGGCCACGCGCCCGTCGGGCGGCAGGAGGACCTGGTGCGCCTGCTCGGCAAGGCCGGCCACCACGCGACCCAGTCGAGCGTGAGCCGCGACCTGCGCGAGCTCGGCGTCGCCAAGCAGGGCGACCGTTACGTGCTGCCGGACGAGTCCGCGCCCGCGCTGGACGACTTCGACGCAGTCGCCGCCTTCGTCCGCGACATCCGCCCCGCCGGCCCCTCCCTCACCGTGATCCGCACCACCGCGGGCGCCGCCCAGAGCGTCGCGATCGTGCTCGATCGGGCCGACTGGGCGGACGTGGTCGGCACGATCTCCGGTGACGACACCATCTTCGTGGCGACCACGGGCGCCGCCGCGCAGCGGCGCGTGCTCGCCCGGCTGAACGACAAGCTCCGAGCCTGAGCCAAGCCATGACCCCATCCGGCCAGGGCGCGCCCGCGCCCATCCTGCTCGCATTCTCCGGCGGCCTGGACACGTCCTTCTGCGTGCCCTGGCTGGCGGAGACCTGTGGCCGCCCGGTCGTCACGGTCACCGTGAACACCGGCGGCATCGACGACGTGGCCGCGCGCCAGCTCGCGGAACGCGCCCGCGCGCTGGGCGCGGTCGCCCACCACCTCGTGGATGCGCGCCGCGAGTACTTCGAGCGCGTCCTCCGGTGGCTGCTGGTGGGCAACGTGCGCCGCGGCAACCTCTACCCGCTGTGTGTCGGCGCCGAGCGCTCGATCCAGGCCCAGACGGTTGCCGCGATGGCGAAGCAGCTCGGCACCGGCACCGTCGCGCATGGTTGCACGGCGGCCGGCAACGACCAGGTGCGCTTCGAGGTGGCGCTGCGCACGCTCGCCCCCGGGCTCGAGATCCTCGCGCCGGTGCGCGACCGCGACTTCAAGCGGCCCGAGCAGCTCGGGTACCTCGAGCAGCGCGGGCTGCCGGTGCCGCCGCATGGCGCCGCGTACTCGACCAATCGCGGCCTCTGGGGCGTCACGATCGGCGGCCGCGAAACGCTGACCTCGGCCGGCAGCATCCCGGAATCCGCCTGGGTGCTGTCGAAGGACGCGTTCACGCATCCGCGCGAGCCGCGGCACGTGGTGGTCGGCTTCGACCGCGGACTGCCCTCCTCGCTCGACGGCGAAGCGCTCGAGCCGGTCGCGCTCATCGAGAAGCTGGAGGCGCTCGCCGCGCCTTACGGCATCGGCCGTGGCATCCACCTGGGCGACACCATCATCGGCACCAAGGGGCGCGTCGCGTTCGAGGCGCCGGCGGCCGCGGTCCTGATCGAGGCGCATCGCGAGCTCGAGAAGCTGGTGCTGACAGGGCGCCAGCAGCGCATCAAGGACGGCGTCGCCGCCATCTACGGCGATCTCGTGCACGAGGGCCAGAACCTCGACCCGGTCTGCCGCGACATCGAGGCGCTGTTCGCCTCCTCGCAGGCGCGCGTGACGGGGACGGTCACCGTGCTGCTGCGGCCCGGCTCCACATTCGTCGAGGGCGTCGAGTCGCCGTTCTCGCTGATGAAGGCGAGCAAGGGCGTCTACGGCGAGGCGGCCGGCGAGTGGACCGCCGAGGACGCGCGCGGATTCTCGAAGATGGTGGCACTGCCCGGCGTGTTCTGGACGCGCGCGGGCGGCGAGGACGGCAAGCAATGATGAAATCGATCATCGTGGACAAGATCGCCTCGGTCACGCAGGCCTGCGGCCTGTCGCACGAGCTGCGCATCTCCACCGACATCCCCTGCGAGGAAGGCGTGGTGCTGGCGGTCGAGATCCTGACCGACAAGGCCCAGTACAACACGCTCGAACTCACGAGCGGGCGCATGGCCAAGCTCGCGCGCGGCAACGTCGTGGTGGGCGCGCTCGGCCACCGCAAGGCCCTGTTCGGCTACTCGGGCCACCTGCCCGAAAAGCTCGCGGCCGGCGACGTGATCCAGATGCTGAACATCGGCGGCGTGCTCGGCGTCTGCGACTCCGCGAACCCGGAGAAGGGACGCCCGTTCGACTGCCGCGTGCTGGGCGTGGTGCTGCACTTTCCCTACCTCGGCGAGCGCATCGGCGTGCCGGCGCGCGCCGGCCTGCGCAAGCTCGACCCCGACGCGAAGCTCGAGATGAACGGCGTGCCGGTCGTCGCGCTCGCGGGCTCCTGCATGGAGGCCGGCAAGACGGCGGCGGCCTGCGCGATGATCTCGCGCATGCGTCACCGCGGCCTGACGATCGACGCCTTCAAGGCGACCGGCGTCTCGCTCAGGCGCGACATCCTGGCGATGGAGGACTCGGGCGCGCGCCGCTCCGCGATCTTCACCGACTTCGGCGTCGTGACCACGACCGCGAAGAACGGACCTGCGCTGACGCGGACCATGCTGACCGAGATGGCCTCGGGCAAGCCGGACGTCATCGTGTTCGAGCTGGGCGACGGCATCCTCGGCGCCTACGGCGTCGAGGCCATCCTCGACGCGCCCGACATCCGCCAGGCGCTGACGGCCGTCGTGCTCTCCGCCAACGACCCGGTTGCGGCCTGGGGCGGCGTGAAATTGCTGCGCGAGCGCTTCGGCATCGAGCCGGCGGTCGTCACCGGCCCGTGCACCGACAATTCGGTCGGCGTGGACATCATCCGCGAACAGCTTGGCGTCCCGGCCTTCAATGCCATGACCGCCGGCGCCGCGCTCGGCGACTGCGTGATCTCCGCCGTCGGCCTGGACGCGGTCGCGCATGCCCGGGAACTCGCGCAATGAGCGCGAAGACGCCCGCGGTCATCCTGGGCGGCACCGGCTACGTGGCCGGCGAGCTGCTGCGCCTCACGCTCGGTCACCCGCGCCTCGCGCTGGCCGCGATCGCGTCCGACAGCCAGCCGGGCGAGCCGGTGGCGAAGGCCTTCCCGCACCTCGCGACGGCCTGCGGCGGCCTGCGTTACGTCTCGATCGCGGAGGCCGGCGACATCGCCGCGCAGGCGCCGCGCGCCGCCGTGCTCGCCGCTGCGCCGCACGGCGTTTCCGACGTCCTGATCGACTCCATCCTGAGCAAGGCCGAAGCGGCCGGCGCGAAGCCCGCGGTCGTCGACATCTCGGCCGACTACCGCTACGCGGATCTCGCCGAGTACGAGCGTATCTACAAGCACGCGCATGGTGCCCCGGCGCGCGCGAAGCAGTTCAGCTGCGCCGTGCCCGAGCACCTCGATCGTTCCCCGACGCCGCACGTCGCGCACCCCGGCTGCTTTGCGACCGCCACGCTGCTCGCCACGGTGCCGCTGCTCAAGCTCGGGCTCGCCGAGGGCCCGGTGTTCGTGTCCGCGGTGACGGGTTCGACCGGCGCGGGCCGGAGCCCGATCGCCGGCACGCATCACCCGCAGCGCCACAGCGACCTGTATTCCTACAATGCCCTCACCCACCGCCATGCCGCCGAGGTGCGCACGCTCGCGCGCGCGGCGTCGGGCCGCGACTTCCAGCTCGCCTTCGTGCCGCATTCGGGTCCCTTCGCGCGCGGTATCCACGCCACCGTGCAGGCGAAGCTCGCCAGGCCGCTCGACAGCGCGGGCGCGATCGCGGCGCTGCGCAACTTCTACGCCGGCAAGCCTTTCGTGCGCGTGCTGGACGAGCCGCCGCGCATCAAGGACGTGGTTGCGAGCAACTACGCCCACCTGTCCGCCGCGGCCGACGGCGGCACGATCGTCGTGATGTCGGTGGTGGACAACCTGGTCAAGGGCGCGGCCGGCGGCGCCATGCAGTGGATGAACCGGCTGCTCGGCTTCGACGAGACCGAAGGGCTGACGGCGCCCGCGCCGGGCTGGACCTGAGCGTGGACCATCTCGCACCCGTCTTTGCGCAATACCCGATCGAGGTCGTCGCGGCCGAGGGCGTCTGGCTCGCGACCCGCGATGGCCGCAGGATCCTCGACCTGTACGGCGGCCACGCGGTGGCGGCGCTCGGCTACGGGCACGCCGGCTGGCTCGCGGCGCTCGACTCGCAGGCGCGCGCGGTGCACTTCCAGAGTAACGCCGTGCCGATGGACGTGCGCACGCGCGCCGCGCGCCGGCTGATCGAGTTCGCGAAGCTGCCGCTCGACACGGTCTTCTTCGTCAACACGGGCGCCGAGGCGAACGAAAACGCGCTCAAGCTCGCCTGCCGGATCACGGGACGCTCGCAGGTCGTCGCGCTGGAGGGCAGCTTCCATGGCCGCAGCGCGGCCGCCGGCGCCGTGACCTGGGGCGCAATGGCGAAGTGGTACGGATTCCCGCGCGCGCCGTTCGACGTCGCCTTCCTGCCGCGGCGCGAGGCCGCGGCGCTCGCCGCCGGCATCACCGAGGCGACGGCGGCCGTGATCGTGGAACCGGTGCAGGGCGTCGGCGGCGCCTTCGACATGGGCCGCGAGTACCTGGCGGCGCTGCGCCGGCGCTGCGACGAGACCGGAGCGCTGCTGATTTTCGACGAGGTCCAGTGCGGCATGGGCCGAACCGGCCACCCGTTCGCGGCCAACCTCTACGGCGTCGTGCCGGACATGATCACGACCGCGAAGGCGCTGGGCGCCGGCTTCCCCGTGGGCGCGCTGCTGACCGGCGCGAAGGTTGCCGCGGCGCTCAAGCCCGATGCGCTCGGCACGACCTTCGGCGGCGGCCCGCTGGCCTGTGCCGTGGTCACGGCCGTGATCGACGCGATCGAGGGCGAGGACCTGCTCGGCAACGTGCGCCGCGTGTCCCGCCTGATCCGCGAGACCTGCGTGGTCGGGCCGGTGACCGGCACCCAGGGCGAGGGTTTCCTGCTCGGCCTGCGCACGCGCCGGCCCGCGAAGCAGGTCCATGCGCAGCTCCTGGCGCGCAACATCCTGGCGGGCACCAGCGGCGACCCGCAGGTGCTGCGACTGCTGCCGCCGTTCACGCTGGCGGGCTCGCACGTCGCGCTGCTGCGCGACGCGCTCGCGGCGATCGGTCCATGAGGAACTTCCTCGACCTCGCCGATCTCGGGCGCGACCAGGTCGTGGACCTGCTGGCGCTCGCCGATCGCCTGCGCGAGCGGCCGGAGCCGACGGCGCTCGCCGGGCGCGTGCTCGGGCTGCTGTTCTTCAACCCGTCGCTGCGCTCCATGACCTCGATGCGCGTCGCGATGGCGCGCCTCGGCGGCGAGTCCGTGACCGTGACGCCGGGCGCGGGCAGCTGGCAGCTGGAAACGCGCAGCGGCGTCACCATGACGGGCGCGGCGGCCGAGCACATCCGCGAGGCGATCCCGGTGCTCGATTCCTATTGCGACGCCCTCGGCGTGCG
>CAZYPM010000098.1:0-2210 GCA_964649205.1 uncultured Steroidobacteraceae bacterium | reverse complement strand
CACTATGGCGACGCCGAGGCGGATGCGCGGGCGCGCGCCGGGCTCGCCGACTGGATGGTGCGCGAGTCCTGGTTCGCGCGCGCCGCGAAGGACTGCCACCTGTTGCATTGCCTGCCGGTGCGCAGGAACGTCGCGATCGCCGACGAGGCGCTGGACGGGGCCCGCAGCCGCGTGCTGCAGCAGGCCCACAACCGCCTGTTCGTGCAGATGGCGGTACTCTATCGTCTGCTCGGCGGCAACGGCCGCCGGCACTGAGGGGAGCGAGGCAACGATGGTGATTCATCGGGTTGACCAGGCCGCCGTGATCGCGGCGCTGCGCGGCGCAGCGCCCTACATCCGCCTCTACAAGGGCAAGACCTTCGTGATCAAGGCGGGCGGCGCCGTGTTCGGCGACATCGCGCGGACGCGCGCGCTGATCGAGCAGATCGCGATCCTGCACCACCTCGGCATCCGCGTCGTGCTGGTGCACGGGGGCGGGCCGCAGCTCGACGAGATGCAGCGCTCGCTCGGCATCGAGCCGCGCATGGTGCGCGGCCGGCGCGTCACCGACGACAAGTCCATCGACGCGACCACCATGGTGCTGAACGGGCTCATCAACACTCGCATCCTCGCCGCCTGCCGCGAGCTCGGCATCGACGCGGTGGGCCTCTCGGGCGTGGACGCCGGCCTGGTGCGCGCGAACCGCCGCCCGCCGGTGAAGGTGGACGACGAGTCGGTGGACTACGGCTTCGTCGGCGACATCGCCTCGATCGACACCACGGTGCTGCGCAAGCAGCTGGACGCGGGCCTGATGCCGGTGGTGAGCCCGGTGTCGTCCGACGATGCCGGCGTGGTGCTGAACATCAACGCGGACACCGTCGCTGCCTCGATCGGTGCCGCGCTCGGCGCCGAGAAGCTGATCCTCTGCACCGGCGCGCCCGGCATCCTCGAACGCAGGGACGACCCGCGCTCGCTCGTCTCCTACACCGACCTCGCCGGCCTGCGCCGCCTCGAGCAGTCCGGCAGCCTCGAGGGCGGCATGCTGCCGAAGGCGTCCGCGATCGAGGCCGCGATCCGGGGCGGCGTGCGCCGCGTGCACGTGATCTCCTTCGACGTGCGCGACAGCGTGCTCGCCGAGGTGTTCACCAACGAGGGCACGGGCACCCTGATCGTCGCCGACATCAAGGCGCTGACGCCTGCCGAGCAGCATCCGGAGTCGGTCCCGCCGTGACGCGGCTCTGGGACAAGGGCGCCCCGCTCGACTCGCGCGTGCTCGCGTTCACCGCGGGCGAGGACCACGCGCTCGACGACCGGCTGGTGCCCTACGACGTGCGCGCCTCGATCGCGCACGCGGAGATGCTGGCCGAGGCGCGGCTGCTGTCGGCCGAGGACCTCGCGAAAATCCGCGACGGCCTGCTGGCCCTGGGCGCGGCGCACGCGCGCGGCGACTGGCGCGTCACGCTCGAGGAGGAGGACGGGCAGACCGCGCTCGAGGCGCGCCTGACGGTGCGCATCGGCGACGCGGGCGCGCGCATCCATCTCGGCCGCTCGCGCAACGACCAGGTGCTGGCAGCGCTGCGCCTCTACCTGAAGGACGCCGTTGCCGAGCTCGCGGCCGGCGCCGACGCGGTCGCCGAGGCGCTGCACGCGCTCGCCTCGCGCCAGGGCAACGTCGCGCTGCCCGGCTACACGCACATGCAGCAGGCCATGCCCTCGAGCGTGGACTGGTGGGCGCGCGGCTTCGCGACCGAGATCCGCGACGACGCCCAGGGCCTGCGCCAGGCGCTGCGCCGCGTCGACCGCAACCCGCTCGGCTCCGCCGCGGGCTACGGCACGCCCGGGCTCGCCATCTCGCGCGAGGCGACCCGCGCCCGGCTCGGTTTCGCGGAGACCCAGGAGCCGGTGACCGCCGTGCAGCTGTCGCGCGGCAAGGCCGAGGCCCAGGTGCTGTTCGAGATCACGCTGCTGATGCAGGACCTCGGCCGGCTCGCGGCCGACGTGCTGCTGTTCTTCACGCGCGAGTTCGCGTTCGTCGAGCTGCCGGACTCGATGACGACGGGCTCCTCGATCATGCCGCAGAAGCGCAACCCCGACGTGTTCGAGCTGATCCGCGGCCGCTCGGCGACCGCGCTCGCCTGCCTGGTCGAGGCGCTCGCGGTGTTCGCGCGCCTGCCGTCCGGCTACCAGCGCGACCTGCAGCTCATCAAGGCGCCGCTGTTTCGCGGCATCGA
>CAZYPM010000097.1:0-7803 GCA_964649205.1 uncultured Steroidobacteraceae bacterium | reverse complement strand
GCCGCCACCGCGACCACCGCGCGGGCGGCCGCGGCACGGATCGCGGCTGCCTCGGGCAGGCTCAGGCGAGCACCCGCCCGGCGAGCGATCGCGTGCCCGCGAGCTCCGATGCCGCGACCACGCGCCGGCCGGGCAGCTGCACGCGCTTCAGCACCAGCGCCCCGGACCCCGTCGCGACCGTGATGCCTTCGGGTCCGGCGCGCAGGATCGTGCCGGGCGCCGCGCGCGCGGAATCCGCCACGGCCTGCGCCGCATGGATCCGCAGCCGCTCGCCGTCGAGCGCGGTCTCCGCGATCGGCCAGGGATTGAAAGCGCGCACGCGCCGTGCGAGCAGCTCCGCCCGTTCACCCCAGGCTAGCCGCGCCTCGGACTTGGCGAGCTTGCGCGCATAGGTCGCGCGCGACTCATCCTGCGGTTCGAAGGTCGCGCGGCCCGCGGCCAGCGCATCGAGCGCGGCGACGGCCTGCCTGGCGCCGAGCGCCGCCAGCCGCGCCTCGAGCTCGCCCGCGGTCTCGTCCGCGCCGATCGCCGTCTGCTCGCAGCGCATCACCGGGCCCGTGTCGAGTCCCGCCTCCATGCGCATGATGCACACGCCGGTCGCCGCGTCGCCGGCCTCGATCGCGCGCGCGACGGGAGCCGCGCCGCGCCAGCGCGGCAGCAGCGAGCCGTGGACGTTGATGCAGCCGAGGCGCGGAACGGCGAGGATCGCGGGCGGCAGCAGCAGGCCATAGGCCGCGACCACCATGACGTCCGCGGCGTACGCGGCGAGCCGCGCCGCGGCATCCGCTGCGCGCAGGGAGTCCGGCTGTTCCAGCGCGAGGCCGAGCGAGAGCGCGAGCTCCTTCACGGGACTCGCGGCGAGCCGGCGCCCGCGGCCGGCCGGCCGGTCAGGCTGCGTGTACACGACCGCGACGCGATGGGACGAGGCCGCGATCGCGGCCAGCGCGGGAACGGCGAAGCCGGAAGTGCCGGCGAATGCGACCGCCAGGCCGGGGTGCATGGCGGCGGCGGCGCTCAGATCGCGGGTGCGTGGGCGGGCTCGGCTGCCCCGCCTTCCGCGCGCAAGCGCTTGTCCTTCTCGATCTTCTTGCGCACCCGCTGGCGCTTCATCTCCGAGAGGTAGTCCACGAACAGCTTGCCGTCGAGGTGATCGATCTCGTGTTGCACGCAGATCGCGAGCAGACCCTCGAGGTCCTCCTCGAAGGGCTTGCCGTCGCGGCCCAATGCCCGCACACGGACGCGCTCGGCGCGCGGCACGTCGTCGTAGTAGCCCGGCACCGAGAGACAGCCTTCCTGCGAAGTGGTCGCACCGTCCTTCGACAGGATCTCCGGGTTGATGAAGACACGCGGCTGGTTGCGTCCCTCCGAGACGTCGGCGACCAGCAGGCGGCGGTGGACGTCGACCTGGGTCGCGGCCAGGCCGATGCCGTTGGCCGCGTACATGGTCTCCAGCATGTCGTCGATCAGTTCACGCAATTGGGCGTCCACGGTCGCCACCGGGACGGCCTTGGTCCGCAACCGGGGGTCCGGATACTCCAGGATTGTGAGGCGCGTCATGGGAGTGGGGCCTGGGTTGCGTGTATCTGGCGGGTGAATGCTGCTAAAGTTCGTCGAACCATGGACTTACGTCGGACTCCGGAGGCGATTATACGGTCGTCCGGCCCGGCCCGGCAGTCTGGGAGCACTCGCATGCCATCGTCCTTCCTGAACCGTTCCCTGGGGCCCGCCCGCCGCCTGGCAGCCGCCGCACTGGTCGCGCTCGCGATCGTCGTGCCCGCCACCGGCCAGCAGGGCATCGACCGCAGCGTCATCCCGGTGTCGCCGGACGCACCCTCGACCTACGTGGTGCAGCCGGGCGACACGCTCTGGGACATCTCGGCCAAGTTCCTCACCGATCCCTGGTACTGGCCCGAGATCTGGCACATCAACCCGCAGGTCGCGAATCCGCACCTCATCTATCCGGGCGACACGCTGGCGCTCACCTGGGTGGACGGCCAGCCGCGCGTGACTGTCGCGCAGGGCGGCGCCACGCGCCTGTCGCCGCGCGTGCGCGAGCATCCGCTGTCGGAGGCGATCCACGCGATCCCGTATGAACGCATCGCGGCCTTCATGCAGCGGCCCGCGGTGCTCTCCGAGGAACAGGTCCGGGGCGCGCCCTACGTGGCACACGGCCGCGACCACCGGCTCATTTCGGCGGCCGGCCAGGAAGTCTACGTGCGCCGTCTCGCCAGCGCCGCGCCCGGCAGCCGCTACAACGTCTACCACGTCGGCGACGAGCTGAAGGACCCGGACGACGGCGACGTACTCGGCTACCAGGGCGTGTTCGCCGCCGAAGCCGGCCTGCGGCGCTCCGGCGACCCGTCCACGATGCTGATCGTGGACTCCGCGCGCGAGACACTGGATGGCGACATCCTGGTGCCGGTCGCGGGCGAGCCGAAGATGGACTTCATCCCGCGCGCGCCGAAGTCCAAGGTCGAGGGCACCATCATGTCGGTGATCGACGACCGCACCGTGGTCGCCGACTACGACGTGGTCATCATCAACCGCGGCACGCGCCACGGGCTCGAACCCGGCCACGTGCTGACGGTGTGGGAGGCCGGCGAGGAAGTGCGCGACATCACGCCGCACGCCGAGAGCCGCACCATGCAGCTGCCCGACGAGCGCAATGGCCTGGCGATGGTGTTCAAGGCCTACGACCGCATGAGCTACGGGCTGATGATGCAGTCCGACCGCGAAGTGCACGTCGGCGACGCGGTCCGCTCGCCCTGACCCGCAGTCCTGCTTGCTGAACGAATGACGCCGGCCCCAAGGCCGGCGTTTTCGTTTTGGGTGCGTCACATTCGACATGGAGCGTCAGCCACGGGCGGGCGGCCGGGATTCTTGCTCGCTCGCTCAGGGCGGCGACCGCATTCGCTCGCTCACAGGATCCCGGCCGCCCGCCCAGCGCGGCGCGCCAAGTGCGGCGGGCCGGAAATGTCGTCAATCCGTAGATTCCACGATTTACGTGGCCGCATATAAATGTAAAGTGGCTGCACGTTCACGAGGCGGGAATTTCGTGAACGGGCTTTTCCGGCACGACGGTGACGGAAAGGAGGCGCATCAAGAGGTTCGAATCTGATGCGCACGCCGTGAGGTCGCTGGACACGGCGGAGGCCCACAGTTGGGCTGCCTGAGTCGGGCCCGTCCGACAAGGGGAAGATGGCCGACAGCGCCGGCGCAGAGTCCGAAATGGGTACTGCGCGGCATCGAAACGAGACCGGTCATCGCCAGCGGGTCAAGGACCCCCGCGCGCGGCAGCGCTGCCGCCACGGGGGTTCGGCTTGTCCGGGCACGGCATAATCGCGCGATGAGCGCCTTCCCGACCTTCACCGCCCACCTGGAGTGCAGCGCCACCGGCGAGCGCTACCCGGCGGACACGCTGCAGGGACTGTCCGCGGCCGGCAAGCCGCTGCTGGTGCGCTACGACCTCGCGGCCGCCGCGCGCGCGCTGACGCGCGAAACGCTGGCGGCCAGGCAGGAGGGCGGATTCTGGCGCTACCGCGAACTGCTGCCGGTGCGCCGCAGCGAACACGTCGTGGCCCTCGGCGAGGTGACGACACCGCTCATCGAGCTGCCCGCGCTGGCGCGCGCGGCCGGCGCGCGCCGGCTCATCGTCAAGGACGAGGGCCGGCTGCCGACCGGCTCGTTCAAGGCCCGCGGGCTCGCGCTCGCGGTCTCGATGGCGAAGGCGCTGGGCGTCACGCGCATGGCGATGCCGACCAACGGCAACGCGGGCGCCGCGCTCGCGGCCTACGCCACGCGCGCCGGCATCGAGACCTTCGTGTTCTGCCCGGCCGACACGCCGGAGATCAACGTGCGCGAGATCGCGCTCGCGGGCGCCAGGGTCACGCTGGTGGACGGGCTCATCAACGACTGCGGCCGGCGCGTCGCCGAAGGCCGCGAGCGCATGGGCTGGTTCGACGTCTCCACGCTCAAGGAGCCCTACCGCATCGAGGGCAAGAAGACGATGGGCTACGAGCTCGCCGAACAGCTCGGCTGGCGGCTGCCGGACCTCATCTTCTACCCCACCGGCGGCGGCACCGGGCTGATCGGCATGTGGAAAGCCTTCGCGGAAATGGAAGCGCTCGGCTGGATCGACTCGCGCCGGCCGCGGATGGTCGCGGTGCAGGCGGCGGGCTGCGCGCCGATCGTGCGCGCCTGGCAGGCGGGCGCGGAGCACGCTGAGCCCTGGCAGGACGCGCACACGTTCGCCGCGGGCATCCGGGTGCCGGCCGCGATCGGCGACTTCCTGATCCTGCGCGCGGTGCGCGAGAGCCATGGCTTCGCGATCGCCGTGGACGACGCCGCGATCGCGGACGCGCTGGCGGAGGTCGCCGGCCGGGAGGGGCTGCTGCTGTGCCCGGAGGGCGCGGCGACCTACGCCGCCTGGAAGGCGGCGCTCGCCGCAGGCCAGGTCGGCCCGGAGGAAACGGCGCTCCTATTCAACTGCGCGAGCGGGCTCAAGTATCCCCTGCCCCCGGCCGCCACGGCGGCCTGAGGCGAATCTCCCGGTTCGCGGGCGATTTGCGCCGCAGCGGGCGCCCCGAGGCGGCCCAAGATGGCGCGATGGACCCAGGCCCTGCCGCAGGGACGCCAGGCTGGACGCTGCTGAAAGCCTGCGACCCGGGCTATCCGGCGCAGCTCGCCGCCGTTCGCGGGCGCCCGGATGCGCTCTACGTGCGCGGCGATCCCGCGGTGCTCGCGCTGCCGCAGCTCGCGATCGTCGGCAGCCGCGCGGCCTCCGCGGCGGGACGCGAGACCGCCTTCGAGTTCGCCGCCGCGCTCACATCCCGGGGGCTCGCGATCACGAGCGGGCTGGCCGCCGGTATCGATGCCGCGGCGCACCGCGGCGCGCTCGCCGCCGGCGGCGTCACGATCGCCGTCTGCGGCACCGGACTCGACCGCGTCTATCCCGCGGACCACGCGTCGCTCGCGGCCGAGATCGCGCGGCACGGCGCCGTCGTGTCGGAGTTCCCGCCCGGCACGCCGCCGCTCGCCGAGAATTTTCCGCAGCGCAACCGGCTGCTGTCGGGGCTGTCGCTCGGCGTGCTCGTGGTCGAGGCCACCACGCGCTCCGGCTCGCTGATCACCGCGCGGCACGCCGGCGACCAGGGCCGCGACGTGCTCGCCGTGCCGGGGTCGATACGCCACGCCCTGGCGCGCGGCTGCCATCGCCTGATCAAGGACGGCGCCGCGCTGGTGGAGACGCCCGACGACGTGATCGCGGCGCTGGAATTCCGGGGATTTTTGCCCGCGAATCCCGCAGCTTGCGGCGCCGCGGAGGCGGAGATTGCCGGCGCCCGGTTGGACAGCGACGCGGAAATACTGTTGAATGCGCTCGGTTTCGAGCCGGCGGACCTCGACCGGTTGGTCGAACGCACGGGGCTTCCGCCCCCGGCCGTCGTCTCGAAGCTGCAACTGCTCGAGCTCGAGGGCCGGGTCGAGTCGCTGGCCGGCGGGCGTTTCAGCCGGACTTCACCGAGGCGCACAAGATGAAGGACAGCGTGCTCGACATCCTCATTCACCTGTTCGAGAACTTCCTGGACGCCGAGGACGACGACACGCCCGGCCGCGACGCGCTCAAGCTGGAACTCGAGCAGGCCGGTTACCCCGACGCCGAGATCGAGCGGGCGCTGAACTGGCTCGAGAGCCTCGCCTCCGACCCCGAGCGCGCGCTCGGCGAGGGCACGGCACGCGCGGTGCGCGTGTTCAGCGGCCAGGAGCAGGTGCGCCTCGACACCGACGTGCGCGGCTACCTGATGCACCTCGAGAACCTCGGCATCCTGTCCGGCTCGCAGCGCGAGCTGGTGATCGACCGCCTGCTCGCGCTGGAGGCCGACGACATCGACATCGAGCAGCTCAAGTGGGTGGTCCTGATGGTGCTGTTCAGCCAGCCCGGCCAGGAGAACGCCTACCAGCGCATGGAAGACCTGGTGTTCGACGAGCGCCGGGACGCGATGCACTGAGCGGCGTGGGCGCCAATCTCGTCATCGTCGAATCGCCCGCCAAGGCGAAAACGATCAAGAAGTACCTCGGGCCGGAGTTCGAGGTGCTGGCTTCCTATGGCCACGTCCGCGACCTGATCGAGAAGGAGGGCGCGGTCGATCCGGGGCGGGACTTCGAGATGAAGTACCAGCTCATCGAGAAGAGCAAGCCCAAGGTGGACGCCATCGAGCGCGCGATGAAGAAGGCGCGCGCGCTCTACCTTGCGACCGACCCGGACCGCGAGGGCGAGGCGATCTCCTGGCACCTGTCCGAGATCCTGCGCCAGCACGGCGCGCTCGACGGCAAGGAACTGCGGCGCGTGCGCTTCTACGAGATCACGAAGAACGCGGTGCGCCAGGCCGTCGAGGAAGCCGAGCCCGGCCTCAACGACAACCTGGTCAACGCCTACAAGGCGCGCCGCGCGCTGGACTACCTGGTGGGGTTCAACCTCTCGCCGCTGCTGTGGAAGAAGATCAAGCCCGGCCTCTCCGCGGGCCGCGTGCAGAGCGTGGCGCTGCGGCTGATCTGCGAGCGCGAGGAGGAGATCTCCCGGTTCATCCGCCAGGAGTACTGGACGGTCGAGGCGGACGCGGCCAGGGATGCGGCGCGCTTCCCGGCGCGCCTGGTCGAATACCGCGGCGAGCGCTTCGAGGCGGACACGCAGAAGAACCGCTTCACGGTCACGAGCGAGCGCGACGCGCGCGAGGCCGAGCGCGCGATCCTCGCGGCCGCGGGCGGCGTGCTCACGGTGGTGTCGGTCGAACGCCGGCCCAAGCGGCGCAACCCGCCGCCGCCGTTCACCACCTCGACGCTGCAGCAGGAAGCCGCGCGCAAGCTCGGCTTCACCGCGCGGCGCACGATGCAGGCGGCGCAGAAGCTGTACGAGTCCGGGCACATCACCTACATGCGCACCGACTCGGTCTCGCTGTCGAAGGACGCGGTCGGCGAGATCCGCGACACGATCAAGGCCGTGTTCGGCGGCAAGGCGCTCTCGGACGGCGTCAACGAGTACAAGACCAAGTCGAAGAACGCGCAGGAAGCGCACGAGGCCATCCGGCCGACCGAGGCCGCGGAGACGCCGCAGAAGGCCGAGCACGACCTGCACGACGAGGACCAGCGCCGGCTGTACGCGCTGATCTGGAAGCGCGCGGTCGCCTGCCAGATGGCGCCCGCGGTCTTCGACACGGTCGCCGTCGATCTCGTGGCCGGCAGCGACGCCGGCGCGCCGGCCGGGAAGCGGCACCTGTTCCGCGCCAACGGCCAGACGCTGCTGGAGGCCGGCTTCCTCGCCGCCTACCACGAGGACCACGACGAGGACGAGACCGACGTCGAGAGCGAGGACGAACAGGCGCTGCCGCCGCTCGCCGAGGGCGAGCGCGTGACGCTCGAACAGCTGCGCCCCGAGCAGCACTTCACCCAGCCGCCGCCGCGCTACACCGAGGCCTCGCTGGTCAAGTCGCTCGAGAGCCACGGCATCGGCCGGCCGTCGACCTACGCCTCCATCATCGAGACGCTGCGCTACCGGCGCTACGTCGAGATGAGCGGGCGCGCCTTCGTGCCGACCGACATCGGCAAGATCGTCAGCAAGTTCCTGGTGAAGTACCTCGGCACCTACGTGGACTACGGGTTCACGGCCCTCATGGAAGACGCGCTCGACGAGATCAGCAACGGCGAAAAGGAGTGGCATCTCGAGCTCGGGCGCTTCTGGAAGCCGTTCACCGAGCGCGTGCAGCACATCGGCAAGTCGGTCAGCCGCGAGGAAGTCGCGGAGTCCCGCGA
>CAZYPM010000096.1:0-7836 GCA_964649205.1 uncultured Steroidobacteraceae bacterium | reverse complement strand
GCCGGCGTCCTTGGTCGCCTGGCGCTGGGCGTCGTTGAAGTAGGCCGGCACCGTGATCACGGCGTCGGTGACCGGCTCGCCGAGGTAGTCCTCGGCGGTCTTCTTCATCTTCATCAGCACGCGCGCGGAGATTTCCGGCGGCGCCATCTTCTTGCCCTGCGCTTCGAGCCAGGCATCGCCGTTGTCGGCGCGTACGATCTTGTAGGTCTCGAGCGGGATGTCACGCTGGACCACCGCGTCCTCGTAGCGCCGGCCGATCAGGCGCTTGACCGCATGGAACGTGTGCTGCGGGTTGGTGACCGCCTGGCGCTTGGCCGGCTGGCCGACCAGGATCTCGTTGTCCTTGGTGAACGCGACGACCGACGGCGTGGTGCGGTCGCCCTCGCTGTTTTCGACGACCTTGGGCGCGCTGCCTTCCATGACCGCGACGCAGGAGTTCGTGGTGCCCAGGTCGATGCCGATGATCTTGGCCATGAATGGCTCCGAAGTGGTTGATTGCCCTCGGTGTGGGGACGGCCGCGGCCGGTTTCAACCGCCCGTGGCCGGCTCCGAGGGGGCCTCCGCGGCCGTGGAGACGATGACGCGCGCCGGCCGCAGCAGGCGCCCGTTCAGGACATAGCCGCGCTGGACCACCTGGAGCACCGTGTGCGGCGGGTGCTCGGCCGAGGGCCGGGTCGCCATCGCCTCGTGCAGGGCCGGGTCGAAGGGCTGGCCGGCGGGATCCACCTCGCTGATGCCGGCGCGCTCGAAAGCCTTGCCGAGCAGCCGCAGCGTCGCCTTCTGGCCCTCGATCTGCGTCGCCGGGTCCGCTGCCGCCGCCTCGATCCCCGCGGCCAGGCTGTCGGCGACCGGCAGCAACTCCGCGGCCAGGCGCTCGACGCCGAACTGTCGCGCCGCGTCGATCTCGCGCGCGGCGCGCTTGCGATAGTTTTCCAGCTCGGCGATCGCGCGCAGGAAATCCGCGCGCTGCTGCTCGGCCCGCGCCTCCGCATCCTCCAGCCTGGCTTCGAGCGTGGATGGTACGGCCGGCTGGCCGGTGTCCGCAGGAGCCGCGGGTGCGTTCGGATCGGATGCGTTCATGGCCGGAGGCGTTGGGTTCAGTCGCGCGATTTCAAGGCTGAGCCCAGCATGCGCGCCGCGATGTCCACCACGGGGATGACGCGCTCGTAGGCCATGCGCGTGGGTCCGATGACGCCCACCACCCCGACCACGCGGTCGTCCTGCGTGTAAGGCGCGGCCACCACGCTGCAGTCGTCCAGGATCGTGAAGCCGGACTCGTGCCCGATGAAGATCTGCACGCCCTCGCCGTGCAGGCTCTGGTCCAGCAGGTGCAGGATGTCGCGCTTCTCGTTGAAGGCCTCGAACAGCCGCCGCAGACGATCGACATTCGAGAGTTCCGCGAATCCCATCAGGTTGGTCTCGCCGGCGACCACCATGTCCGCATCCCGCTCGCCGGGCTGCCCCTCGAAGGCCCGCTGCGCGAGCGTGATGGCGTCCACCATCAGGCGGTTCATCTGCTCCCGGGTTTCCTGCAGCTGGGCCAGCAGCCTGGACCGCACATCCGCAAGCTCGCGCCCCCGGAACTGCTCGTTCAGGTAAGCGGCTGCACGGCGCAGCTCGTCGGAGGTGTAATGACGGTCGAGCTGTACGACCCGGTTCTGGACCTCGCGCCCGTTCACGACCAGGATCGCGAGCACGCGATTGCCGGAGATGCCGACGAACTCGATCTGCGACAATGCCGCATGCGCCTCGCGCGGCACCGTCACGACCCCCGCCAGGCGCGTCAGGCCGGACACCAGCTGCGAGGCGGCGGTGACCAGCGCCTTCGGGTCGCCCGCATACAGTTCGAGGTTGCGCTTGAGCTCCGCGATCTCGCCCTGACCCGGCGGCTGGTAGCGCAGCAGGGCATTGACGAAATAGCGATATCCCTTGTCGGTCGGCACCCGGCCGGCCGAGGTGTGCGGGGAGCTGACGAAGCCGTGCTCCTCCAGGTCGGCCATGACATTGCGGATGGTCGCCGAGGACAGGTTGAGTCCCGATTCGCGCGACAGCGTGCGCGAACCGACCGGCTGTCCGTCGCGCACGTAGCACTCGATCAGCGTGCGCAGCAAGAGCTGCGCCCGGTCGCTTGGCGCCTCGTCGACCGCACGTGTCGTGTCCGGCATAAGTATCTGTTACGAAAGGAAAATGGAATGCTGGTCGCCCACGGCAAGGAAACTAGCAATCGCCCTTGGCGAGTGTCAAGACAACTTGCACGCCCGAGGGTTTCGCGGATGGCCGGCCCCGGGTGCACATGCTAAAAAGCCCCGCAACCGCATGAACAAGCCCTTCTCCCGGATCGCGCTCGTCGGCAAGGTCGAAGATGCGCGCGTCGCCGATTCGATGGCGGCGCTCGCGCGGCACCTCGGCGCGCGCGGCCTCGCGGTCCTGATCGACCGCGACGCCGAGGTCGCCGGACTGCCACCGGACGTGGAGCGGCGGCCGGTCGGGGAACTCGGCGCCGGTGCCGACCTGATCGTCGCGATCGGAGGGGACGGGACCATGCTGTTTGCGGCACAGCTGGCGATCGGGCGCGGCATCCCGCTGCTCGGCATCAACCGCGGGCGGCTCGGATTCCTGACCGACATCTCGCCCGACGACATGGTCGCGGCCTTCGATGACGTGCTCGACGGCCGTTACGAGACCGATGTTCGGGACCTGCTCTCCGCGACCCTGACGCGGGCCGGCGGCCGCCCGGCGTCGTACCTGGCGCTCAACGACGTGGTCGTGCAGCGGCACGAGTCCGGGCGCATGGTCGAACTCGAGACCTGGATCGGCGGCTGCTTCGTCAACTCGCACGGCGGCGACGGGCTCGTGATCGCGAGTTCCACCGGCTCGACGGCCTACGCGCTCTCCTGCGGCGGACCCATCATCCACCCCGCCCTCGGCGCGATCGTCATCGCGCCGATCTCGCCGCACACGCTCTCGGACCGGCCCATCGTCATCGGCCGTGAGAGCCGCATCGAGGTGCGCCTGGTCGCACGCTCGGCGACCCGCGCGCAGGTGACCTGCGACGGCGTCATGCTGGGCGACCTCGACCTCGACAGCACGCTTGCGATCGAGCCCGCGGCCGAGCGCGTCACCTTCCTGCACCCGCCCGGCCACGATTTCTTCCGGCTGCTGCGCTCCAAGCTGCACTGGGGCCGCAGCGGCCGCACCGGCGCCGGGGAATCCTGATCGTGCTGGTCCACCTGCAGATCCGCGACTTCGCGATCATCGACTCGGTCGAGCTCGAGCTCGGCAGCGGCCTGACTGCGCTCACCGGCGAGACCGGCGCCGGCAAGTCCATCGTCGTGGACGCCGTCATGCTGGCGCTCGGCGCGCGCGCGAGCGCGGACGCGGTGCGCCACGGCGCCGAGCGCGCCGAGGTCACCGCGACCTTCGACGCCGCAGGCGATGCCGCCGTGCGCCGTTGGCTCGAGGAGCAGTCGGTCGCGGCCGAGGGCGGCGAGATCGTGCTGCGGCGGGTGGTGGGACGCGACGGCCGCTCGCGCCAGTACGTCAACGGCCAGTCGCTGCCGGCGCAGCCGGTGCGCGAACTCGGGGACCTGCTGATCGACATCCACGGGCAGCAGGAATTCCTGTCGCTGGTCCGCCGCGATGCCCAGCGCGAGCTGCTGGACCAGCACGGCGGCCATGACCGGCTGCTGCCGCCCGTGGCGCAGTCGGCGAGCGCATGGCGGCAGCTGCGGGAGGAGCGCGACGGCCTCGCGGCGATGGCCCGCGACCGCGGCGCCCGCCTCGAGCTGCTGCGCTACCAGGTCGGCGAGCTCGAAGGACTCGGCCTGGCGCCGGGCGAAGCCGTGGAACTCGCGGGCGAACGTGCGCGGCTCGCCAACCGGGGCCGGCTCGCCGAGGCGGCCCGCAACGCGCTCGCCCTCGCGTACGACGGCGACGGCGCCGACGCGCACGCGCTGGCCGCGCGCGCCGCGACCCAATTGCGCACCGGGGCGGCGCTGGACGCGCGCCTCACCGAACCGCTCGCGGTCCTCGAGGAGAGCCTCATCGGCCTGCGCGAGGCGGGTGCGCAGCTGGCCGCCTACCTCGACACGCAGGACGCGGACCCCGCCCGCCAGGAGCAGGTGGAGCGCCGCCTGGCGGCGATCGAGGAACTGGCGCGCAAGCACCGGGTCGCCGCCGCGGAACTGCCGGCGGAACTCGAGCGGCTGCGCGCCGAGAAGGCCGCGCTCGAGCAGTCGGAGCTCACGCTCGGCAGCCTGGACGAGCGCATCGCCGCGGCGCTCGCCCGCTACCGCGAAGCCGCCGCGGCGCTCTCGGTCGCGCGCCGCGGCGCGGCCAGGAAGCTCGGCTCGGCGGTCAGCAGCCTGATGCGCCAGCTCGGGATGCCGGGCGGGCGCTTCGAGGTCGCGCTCGAGTCCGCCGGCGGCGAGCCCGCGGCGACGGGCGACGACCGCGTCGAGTTCCTGGTCAGCGCCAATCCCGGACAGCCGGTCAAGCCGATCGCGAAAGTCGCCTCCGGCGGCGAGCTGTCGCGCATCAGCCTGGCGGTGCAGGTGGCCGCGGCCGCGCGCGACGCCCGCAGCTGCATGATCTTCGACGAGGTGGACGCCGGCATCGGCGGCGGCGTCGCCGAGATCGTCGGGCGCAAGCTGCGCGAGCTGGGCGGGCGCGGCCAGGTGCTGTGCGTGACGCACCTGGCGCAGGTGGCGAGCCAGGCGCACCACCAGCTGCGCGTGGCCAAGCTGAGCGACGGGCGCGCGAGCCGCACCGTGGTCGCCGCGCTCGCGGCGGACGAACGCGTCGAGGAGCTGGCGCGCATGCTGGGCGGCGTCGAGATCACGCGCAAGGCGCGTGAGCACGCGCGCGAGATGCTGCGCACGGCGGGCGCCGCGGCGCGCTGATCAGCCGTGCTTGCGGCGGTGCGGGCAGTTCTCGCGGCGGCAGCGACCGTAGAGGATCAGGTTGTGCTCCTCGATCCCGAAGCCGAGCTTGTGGGCGACGTTCGTCTGGCGCTGCTCGATGCCGCTGTCCATGAACTCTTCCACGTGACCGCAGTCGAGACACACGATATGGTCGTGGTGCTCCCCCTCGTTGAGCTCGAACACCGCGGTGCCGCCCTCGAAATGGTGGCGCTTGACCAGCGCCGCGGCCTCGAACTGCGTCAACACGCGGTACACGGTCGCGAGGCCGATGTCCTCGCTCTGGTCCAGCAGCGCGCGGTAGATGTCCTCGGCCGACAGGTGGCGGCCGTGGCTGCCGGCCAGGATCTCGAGGATCTTGACGCGCGGCAGCGTCACCTTGAGCCCCGCCTTGCGCAGGTCGCTGGATTCCACGTCAACGCTCCGGTGCCGCAGCCGGCGGCGATTCCGCTATGATGCGGGCCATTATCCTCCAGGGCTTCCCGTGATGCGACCCGCCGCCGTCATCGCCGCTGCGATCCTGGTGGCCGCCACCGCCGGCGGCTGCGTCTACCGCATGGACATCCAGCAGGGCAACCTGCTGGACGCCGAGCAGGTCGAGCAGGTCGAAGTCGGCATGACCCGCAGCCAGGTGCGATTCCTGCTCGGCACGCCGATGGTGATCGACAGCTTCGATGCCGAACGCTGGGACTACGTGTACAGCCTGCAGCGCGGCCATTCGCGCAAGGTCGAGCGGCGCCACCTGGTGGTCTGGTTCGAGGGCGACAAGGTCACGCGCATCGAGGAACCGCTGCCGGTTCCGCGCGCTCCCTCACCCGCGGACGGCTGAACCCCTGCCGATCGTCCGGCCCGCTTGCGCCAGCCTGCGGCGGCGCTCGCGCGGGTCGTCCGCGAGCGGGCGCAGCACCTCGACCCGGTCGCCGTCGCGCAGCACCTGGCCGCGCGGCACCTCGCGCCCGAAGATCCCGATGGTGCAGGCGCCCGGATCCAGTCCCGGGTGCCGTGCGAAGATGCCGGAGCGCTCGAGCGCCTCGCCCGCCGTGGTCCCGGCCGGCAGTTCGAGCGGCAGCACGGTCTGGCGCCCGGCTTCCGCGCAGGCGACCGATACGGCGATGCGGTCAGCCGGCACGGTAGACCTGGCGCGCCCGGCGCGCGAAGGCGTCGACCATCTGGTTACAGGCATGCTCGAACGCGGGCCCCAGCGCGATGCCGCCGAGGATGCCCCGGGTCTCGAAGCGCATCAGCAGCTCCGCCCGGGTGCCGGCGTCCTGGATCGGCGCGAACTCCCAGCGGCCTTCCAGCATCGAGAACGGCCCCTCGACCAGGCGCATCTCGACCGATCGCTCGGGCACCAGCCGGTTGCGCGTCGTGAAGCTGCCGCGCGCGAGCCCGCGGTGCAGGCCGAGCGACACGGTCACGAACTCGCCCTCCTCGGCCAGGATCCGCGCCCCGGTGCACCAGGGCAGGAACTCCGGATAGCGCAGCACATCGGTCACCAGGCCGTACATCTGGCCGGCGCTGTAGGGCAACAGCGCGCTGCGGCGCACTTCACGCATCGGCTATGCCTCGCATCGGGGTGATTGTCGCCGCCGCGCCGGGCGCGGACAACCGCGGGCGGTGGCTACAATGCGGCATGGCGGACAAGGACGACAAGGAAGCGCCGGGGCGGATCGCGGTCAATCGACGCGCACGGCACGACTATTTCATCGACGAGCGGCTCGAGGCCGGCGTGGTGCTGCAGGGCTGGGAGGTGAAGGCGCTGCGCGCCGGGCGGCTGCAGCTCGCCGAAGCCTACGTGCTGCTGAAGGACGGCGAGGCCTGGCTGTTCGGCGCGCACGTGTCGCCGCTGCCGACCGCCTCGACGCACGTGATGCCGGACCCGACGCGCAGCCGCAAGCTGCTGCTGCACCGCCGCCAGATCGATTCCCTGATCGGCTCGGTGGAGCGCAAGGGCCGCGCGCTGGTGCCGCTCGCGATGTACTGGAAGGACGGCCGCGCCAAGCTCGAGATCGGCGTCGCGCGCGGCAAGAAGCAGCACGACAAACGCGCCGATACCCGCGAGCGCGACTGGCAGCGCGAGAAGGCGCGCGTGATGAAGGCGCGGCGCTAGCGCGCCTGCCGCCCGCCCGGGCCGCATCTGGTACAATGCAGGGGTCCTTTGGGGGCGATCGGTTTCGACGTGGGTCGCGAAACTCCAGGGGCGTGCCGAGGTGCAGGCCTCCTCGTAAATCAGCTTGCAAACCTATAGTTGCCAACGACGACAACTACGCTCTGGCGGCTTAATCCCGCCTAACCCCCGACTGGCATGTGCCTGTGCATCCAGACCCGGGGGACGCGCTCACAGGATCGCGGGACCGGCGTGCTCCGGGCCGGTACCGCTAAAACGTTCCGAAGCTGGCTTCATGTCTTCCCCGCCCGCCGGGTAGCACGAAGCGAGATCAATAGGCGTGGACACGCACGTAGATCCTGTAGCGTAGGGCTTGCGGACGCGAGTTCGATTCTCGCCGCCTCCACCACACCAGCAGGGCGCCCCGGCCGCGCGGCCGGGGCGCCCTCATCCGGCTCTGCGATGTCCGGTTCAGCCCGTGTGCATCGCCTTCACGTATTCGGCGACGGCCTGCAGCTGCTCGGCTGAAAGCATCGGCCACGGCGCCATCAGCGGCGAGCCGCCGTGCTTCGCCGCGCCGTCGTGCACGATCGCCTTGATGTCGTCGACGTCGCCCGCCGCGCCATTGCCGTTCGTGTCGTACTTGAACGCGCCTGCGCTGAAGTCAGCCGGCTTCGGATTGAGGGAGGCGGCCGCGACGCCGTCGCCCTTGCCAGACGCGCCATGGCAGGTCACGCAGTACATCTGGTAGGCCGCCGCCCCGGCATCGCCGGCCGCCGGCGCCGCCGCGACGGTCTCCGCCGCCGGCGC
>CAZYPM010000095.1:0-7897 GCA_964649205.1 uncultured Steroidobacteraceae bacterium | reverse complement strand
CGGACGATGTCCTCGACGAACTTCGGGTTGTCGTAGGCGCGCTCGGTCACGTACTTCTCGTCCGGCCGCTTCAGGATGCCGTACAGCTCGCAGCTGCCCTCCTGTTCCGCCATCTCGATCAGCTCCTCCAGCCACACGTGCTCGGCGATGCGCACCGAGATCGTCACGTGCGAGCGCTGGTTGTGCGCGCCGTAGTCCGAGATCTCCTTGGAGCAGGGGCACAGGCTCGTCACCGGCACCACGACCTTGAGCCAGGTGTCGACCCGGCCGTCCTTGACGTCGGCCGCGAGGGTCGCGCGGTAGTCGAGCAGGCTCTGCACGCCGGTCACCGGCGCGCGCTTCATGATGAAGTAGGGAAAGGTCATCTCGAGATGGCCGGCCGCGGAGTCGAGCCGCTCGGTCATCTCGGCCAGCATCGCGTTGAACGACTCGACCGAGATCTCGCGCTCGTGCTCGTTCAGGATCTCGACGAAGCGCGACATGTGCGTGCCCTTGAAGTCCTGCGGCAGGTGCACGTACATGTTGAAGTTGGCGATGGTGTGCTGCTCGCCGCCCGAGCGGTCCTTGACCCGCACCGGGTGGAAGATGTCCTTGATGCCGACCCGGTCGATCGGGATGCGCCGCGTATCCGGGCGCGACTGGACGTCGGTGATGATCGGCGTCACTTTGGCGCCGGCGCTCTTGGCTGTCATGGCGAAATCATACCATATTGGTCCTGATTAACCGGCCGGCAGCGCCCGGGGCAGCGCATGGCGGCGCCAGAACGCCTCGATGGCGGCCGCGAGCGCGGCGGCGTCGAGGCCTGCCGTGCGCAGGTTGTCCTCGCGCGAGCCATGCTCGACGAACCGGTCGGGCACGCCCAGCTGCAGCACCGGCAGCACGATGCCGCGCTGCTGCAGGCACTCGAGCACGGCCGAACCGGCGCCGCCGGCGACCACGTTCTCCTCGACCGTGACCAGGGCGCGGTGCGACGCCGCGACCGCCGCCACCGTCTCCTCGTCGAGCGGCTTGACGAAGCGCATGTTCACGAGCGTGGCATCCAGGGCGTCCGCGGCCGCGGTGGCCGGGGCGACCATCGTGCCGAATGCCAGGATCGCAAGCCCGCTGCCGCCCTGGCGCCGGGTCTCGGCGCGCCCGATCGGCAGCAGCTGCATGCTGCGCTCGACGGCGATCCCGGGGCCGCGGCCGCGCGGATAGCGCACCGCGGCGGGCCCGTCCTGCTGCACCGCGGTGTACAGCATCTGCCGGCACTCGTTCTCGTCGGCAGGCGCCATGACCACCATGTTCGGCACGCAGCGCAGGTAGGAGAGGTCGAACACGCCCTGGTGCGTCGCGCCGTCGCCGCCGACCAGCCCGGCGCGGTCGATCGCGAACACGACCGGGAGGCGCTGCAGCGCGACGTCATGGATCAGCTGGTCGTAGCCGCGTTGCAGGAAGGTCGAATAAATCGCGACCACCGGCCGCAGCCCGTCGCAGGCGAGTCCCGCGGCCAGCGTCACCGCGTGCTGCTCGGCGATCGCGACGTCGAAATAGCGGTCCGGGAAGCGCTTTTCGAACTCCACCAGGCCGGAGCCCTCGCGCATCGCGGGCGTGATGCCGACGATGCGCTCGTCCTGCGCCGCGGCGTCGCACAGCCACTCGCCGAATACCTGCGAGTAGGTCGGTCCCGCGGCCTGCTCCTTGAACAGGGTCCCGCTGACAGGGTCGTAGGGGCCGGGGCCATGCCACTTGATCGGGTCGGCCTCCGCCGGCGCGTAGCCCTTGCCCTTCTGCGTCACCACGTGCAGGAACTGCGGGCCCGGCAGCGAACGCATGTTGCCGAGCGTGGTCACCAGCGTGTCGACATCGTGCCCGTCCACCGGCCCGATGTAGTTGAAGCCCATCTCCTCGAACAGCGTGCCCGGCAGCACCATGCCCTTGGCGTGGACCTCCGAGCGGCGCGCCAGCTCCCAGGCCGAAGGCATCGAGCGCAGCACTTTCTTGCCGCCCTCGCGCAGGTGGGAGTACATGCGCCCGGAGAGCAGGCGCGCAAAGTAATTGGACAGCGCGCCGACGTTCTCGGAGATCGACATGTCGTTGTCGTTCAGCACCACCAGCAGGTCCACGTCGAGGCTGCCGGCGTGGTTCAGCGCCTCCCAGGCGAGGCCGGCGCTCATCGCGCCGTCGCCGATCACGGCTACCACGCGCCGGTCGCTGCCGGCGGCGCGGTTGGCGATCGCCATGCCGAGCGCGGCGCTGATCGAGGTGCTCGAGTGGCCGACGCCGAAGCTGTCGTACACGCTCTCGGCACGCGCCGGGAAGGGCGCGAGCCCGCCGTGCTGCTTGATGCTCGCGAGCCTCTGCCTGCGTCCCGTCAGCACCTTGTGCGGGTACGCCTGGTGACCGACGTCCCAGATCAGGCGGTCGTAGGGCGTGTCGAACACGTAGTGCAGGGCGACGGCCAGCTCCACCGTGCCGAGTCCCGCCGCCAGGTGACCGCCCATCTGGCCGACGGTGTGGATCAGGTACTCGCGCAGTTCCGCGGAGAGCGCGGGCAGGTCCTGTCGCTCGAGCGCGCGCAGGTCGGCCGGGGTCTCGATCGTTTCCAGCAGCCCGGTGCGCGGCGCATCGCCCATGCGCGCAGTCTACTGGACGCCTGCCTGGCCGCGTAACTAGCGGCTGCGCTCCGCGAGCTCCTGCGCGAAATCGCGCAGCTCCGACGCCTCGGGCCCGAAACCGGCGAGCGCCGCGATGCCGTCCTGCGCGAGTTCCGCGGCCCGCATGCGCGCGCGGGCCACGCCCGCGATCGCGGGATAGGTCGGCTTGCCCCTGAGCGCGTCCGAGCCGCGGCCCTTGCCGGTGACGGCCGGATCCCCCAGCACGTCCAGCAGGTCGTCCACGATCTGGAACGACAGCCCGATGGCCGTGCCGTAGCGGTCCAGAGCCTCGCGCCGCAGCGGCGGCAGCCCGGGGTTGGCTGCGCAGGCGATCAGCACGGAGGCCCGGATCAGCGCGCCGGTCTTGCGCCCGTGCATGTCCTCGATCTCGGGCGGCTCCAGGCGCCGCCCGGTCGCGGCCAGGTCCATCGCCTGGCCACCCGCCATTCCGGCGGTGCCGCTGGCACGCGCGAGCTGGCGGATCATGCCGAGGCGGGCGTCGGCGGGCAGCGGCAGCAGCGCATCGTCCGCGAGGATTTCGAAAGCCAGCACCTGCAGCGCGTCGCCGGCCAGGATCGCCGTCGCCTCGTCGAAGGCGCGATGCGTGGTGGGCCGCCCGCGTCGCAGGTCGTCGTCGTCCATGGCGGGCAGGTCATCGTGCACCAGCGAATAGGCGTGGATCAGCTCGACCGCGGCCGCCGGCGCATCCAGCAGCTCCGGCGCCGTGCCGATCGCCCGGCCGGTCGCGTAGACGAGCAGCGGGCGGATGCGTTTGCCGGGCCCGAGCGCCGCATAGCGCATCGCGGCGTTGAGCCGGGCGGGCCCCGTATCCGCGGGCGGCAGGCAGCGCTCGAGCGTGCGCTCGACGCGCTCGCGGTAGCGGGCCTGCCAGCCTGCTGCGGCTTCGACTGCTGCCTGCATCGCGCGCGCCGCTCAGTCCTGGTCGGGCGCCGCGAAGTCCTGCTCGACCGGCTCGCCGTCGGCATTCTTCGCGAGCACGCGGATCTTCTGCTCGGCCTGGCGCAGCGACTTCTGGCAGTGGCGCGTCAGCGCCACGCCGCGCTCGAACTGCCGCAGCGATTCCTCCAGCGGCAGGTCGCCCTGCTCGAGGCGCAGCACGATCTGCTCGAGCTCGGCGAGGGCCGCCTCGAAATCCGGGGTCGCCGGCTTGGTCCGCGTCACGAAAGGCCGCCTGACGTTGATGACTGCGGATCCAGTTTCACAGCCGGGACGCGGCCGGTCAACCTTGCAGCGCGCGCCACGTGTCGCACGCCACCCGCGACGGGATTCCCTATAATCCCCGCGCCGTGAGCCGCAGCTATACCGCCTCCGACATCGAGGTTCTGACGGGACTCGAACCGGTCCGCCGCCGGCCGGGCATGTACACCGACACCCGCAACCCGAACCACCTCGTGCACGAGGTGGTGGACAACAGCGTGGACGAGGCGCTCTCGGGGCACTGCAAGAACATCGCCGTCACCGTGCACAAGGACGGCTCGGTCACCGTCGAGGACGACGGCCGCGGCATGCCGGTGGACATCCACCCGAAAGAGAAGGTCAGCGGCGTCGAGCTGATCCTGACCCGGCTGCACGCCGGCGGGAAGTTCTCGGAGGGCAGCTACGAGCACGCCGGCGGGCTGCACGGCGTCGGCGTCTCGGTGGTCAACGCGCTGTCGAAGCATCTCGAATGCCACGTGCGCCGCGACGGGCGCGAATGGAACATCGGCTTCAAGGACGGCAAGGTCGTCTCGAAGCTCGAGGCGGTCGGCGAGGTGAAGCGCGGCCGTACCGGCACGACGCTGCGCTTCTGGCCGGACCCGGCATTCTTCGACTCGCCCAACGTCTCGGTGCCGCGCCTGAAGCACGTGCTGAAGGCCAAGGCCGTGCTGTGCCCGGGACTGCGGGTGTCGCTGGCGGTCGACGCGACCGGCGAACGGGAGGAGTGGTTCTTCACCGGCGACCTCTCGGCCTACCTGGTCGAGCAGATCGGCAAGGCCGGGCGGCTGCCGGAGGAGCCGTTCACCGGGCACGTCAAGGGCGGCAACGAGATCGCCGACTGGGCGTTCTGCTGGGCGCCGGATGCGGAGGCGCCGGTCGCGGAGAGCTACGTCAACCTGATCCCGACGCCGCAGGGCGGCACGCACGTGAACGGCTTGCGCGGCGGCGTCACCGACGCGGTGCGCGAGTTCTGCGAGTTCAGGAACCTGGTGCCGCGCGGGCTCAAGCTCGCGCCCGAGGACGTCTGGACGGGCGTCGCGTTCATCCTGTCCGTGCGCATGCAGAACCCGCAGTTCGCGGGCCAGACCAAGGAGAAGCTCTCGTCGCGCGAGAGCGCGGCCTTCGTCTCCGGCGTGGTCAAGGACGCCTTCGCGCTGTGGCTCAACCAGCACCCGGAGGCCGGCGAGAAGATCGCGCAGTTCGCGATCGGCAACGCGCAGGAGCGCACCCGCCAGGCGGCGCGCGTCACCCGCAAGCGCATCACCAGCGGACCGGCGCTGCCGGGCAAGCTCGCCGACTGCACCTTGCAGGAGCCGGAGCGCTGCGAGCTGTTCCTGGTGGAGGGCGACTCGGCCGGCGGCTCGGCGAAGCAGGCGCGCGACCGCGAGTACCAGGCGATCATGCCGCTGCGCGGCAAGATCCTGAACACCTGGGAGGTGCAGGCGGCCGACATCCTCGCCTCGCAGGAGGTGCACGACATCGCGACCGCGCTCGGCGTGGACGCGGGCTCGGCCGACCTCTCGGGGCTGCGCTACCACAAGATCTGCATCCTCGCGGACGCGGACTCGGACGGCGCCCACATCGCGACGCTGCTGTGCGCCCTGTTCCTGCGTCATTTCCGGCCGCTGGTGCTGGCGGGGCACGTCCACGTCGCGATGCCGCCGCTGTACCGCATCGACGTCGGCAAGAACGTCTACTACGCGCTCGGCGAATACGAGCGCGACGGCATTCTCGACCGGATCCAGGCCGAGGGCGTGCGCGGCAAGCCGGTCATCACGCGCTTCAAGGGCCTCGGCGAGATGAGCCCGATGCAGCTGCGCGAGACCACCATGGCGCCCGAGACCCGCCGGCTGGTGCAGCTCACCGTGGACGCCAAGGACGGCGCCGACCAGCTGCTCGACATGCTGCTCGCGAAGAAGCGCGCCGCCGACCGGCGCGAGTGGCTCGAGTCGAAGGGCAACCTGGCCAATGTCTGAGATGAAGGAACAGCCGCTCGACTTCGAGGGCATCGAACGCCAGCCGCTCAAGGCCTTCACCGAGAAGGCGTACCTCGACTACTCGATGTACGTGATCCTCGACCGCGCGCTGCCGCAGCTCGCGGACGGACTCAAGCCGGTGCAGCGGCGCATCGTCTACGCCATGAGCGAGCTCGGGCTCGCAGCGGGCGCCAAGCCGAAGAAATCGGCGCGCACGATCGGCGACGTGATCGGCAAGTACCACCCGCACGGCGATTCCGCCTGCTACGAGGCAATGGTGCTGATGGCGCAGGACTTCTCGACGCGCTATCCGGTCGTGGACGGGCAGGGCAACTGGGGCTCGGCCGACGACCCGAAGTCCTTCGCCGCGATGCGCTACACCGAGTCGCGCCTGCGGCCCTACGCCGAAGTGCTGCTGGCGGAACTCGGGCAGGGCACGGTGGAGTGGCAGGCGAACTTCGATGGCACGCTGGAGGAGCCGAGGCTGCTGCCGGCGCGGCTGCCGAACGTGCTGCTGAACGGCACCCAGGGCATCGCGGTCGGCATGGCGACCGACATCCCGCCGCACAACCTCAGGGAGATCGCCGCCGCCTGCATCCAGCTGCTGGACAAGCCGGACTCGAGCATTGCGGAACTGTGCAAGCACGTGCAGGGGCCCGACTTCCCGACCGGCGCCGAGATCATCACGCCGAAATCGGAACTGCGCGCGATGTACAAGGGCGGTAACGGCAGCTTCCGCGCGCGCGCCGTGTACGAGGCCGAGGACGGCGAGATCGTGGTCACCGCGCTGCCGTACCAGGTCTCCGGCGCCAAGGTGCTGGAGCAGATCGCCGGCCAGATGCGCGCCAAGAAGCTGCCGATGGTCGAGGACCTGCGCGACGAGAGCGACCACGAGTACCCGACGCGCCTGGTGATCACGCCGCGCTCGAGCCGGGTGGACGTCGAGCAGCTGATGGCGCACCTGTTCGCGACCACCGACCTCGAGCGCAGCTACCGCGTGAATCTCAACGTGATCGCGCTCGATGGCCGGCCCAAGGTGCTGGGGCTGAAGGAACTGCTGGCGGAGTGGCTCGAGTTCCGCACCGCCACCGTGAAGCGCCGGCTGCGCTACCGGCTCGACAAGGTGCAGGCGCGGCTGCACATCCTGGACGGGCTGCTGATCGCGTACCTGAACCTGGACGAGGTGATCCGCATCGTGCGCCGCGAGGAAGAGCCGAAGCCGGTGCTGATGAAGCGTTTCAAGCTCTCCGACGCCCAGGCCGAGGCGATCCTCGAGACCAAGCTGCGCCACCTGGCGAAGCTCGAGGAGATGAAGATCCGGGGCGAGCAGAAGGACCTTGCCGAGGAGCAGGACACGCTGGAAAAGACGTTGAAGAGCGGGGCGAAGCTCAACAAGCTGATCCGGGAGGAGATCGCCGCCGATGCGGAGCGCTACGGCGACGCCCGGCGCACGCGCATCGTCGAGCGCGAGGCGGCGCAGGCCATCGACGAGACCGAGCTCGTCACCTCGGAGCCGGTCACGGTCGTGCTTTCGACGCTCGGCTGGGTGCGCCAGGCGCGTGGCCACGACATCGACCCGCGCCAGCTCTCGTACAAGACCGGCGACGCGTTCCAGGCGGCCGCGGCGGGGCGCAGCACGCAGCAGGCCGTGTTCGTGGACTCGACCGGGCGGGCGTATTCCCTGCTGGCGCACACCCTGCCTTCGGCGCGCGGCCAGGGCGAGCCCCTATCTGGCCGGCTCGACCCGCCGGAGGGCGCCACTTTCGCGGCGGTGCTGATCGGGGAGCCCGGCGACAAGTGGCTGCTCGCCTGCGACGCCGGCCACGGTTTCATCGCCAGGCTCGAATCGCTGTTCGTGCGCAACCGCGCCGGCAAGGCCGTGTTCAACCTGCCGGAGAACGCGAAAGTGCTGGCGGCGGCGCCGGTGCCGGCCGCGGACGGCGCGCTGGTCGTCTCGGTCAACAGTGAAGGCCGCATGCTGGCGTTCCCGGCCGCCGACCTGCCGGAGATGGAGAAGGGCCGCGGCAACCTGGTCTTCGGCATCCCGGGCAAGAAGTCGCGCGCCGG
>CAZYPM010000094.1:0-7926 GCA_964649205.1 uncultured Steroidobacteraceae bacterium | reverse complement strand
CAAACCGGTGAACTACCCCGAAACGATACGGAACGCCATGCGCTCGGAACATCCGGAGATTCAAGGGAATTTCCGGTATTCCGAGACAGCATGCGCTGTCATGGAAATGATAATTGGCGGAGAGAGAGGGATTCGAACCCTCGATGGGCTTTTGGCCCATACACCCTTAGCAGGGGTGCGCCTTCGACCACTCGGCCATCTCTCCGGGTACGGTCCGTCGCCCGAATTCGGGCGCAAATCATACTGACCGGGCGCCAGCCCGGCAAAGGCCGCGGCCGGCGTGGGTCAAGGAATCGTGTGCGTGTGCGCCTTGCCGTTTTCCGCTCCGCCTTCCTTCTCGTGGCGGATGCGCTCGTAGATTTCTTCGCGATGGACACTCACGTCCTTCGGCGCGAGCACGCCGATGCGGACCTGGTTGCCCTTGATGCCGAGCACGGTGACCGTGACGTTGTCGCCAATCATCAACGCCTCACCGACGCGGCGCGTCAAGATGAGCATTCCCTTTACTCCCGGTTAATAGTCATTGTCCGCGGAGGCCCCTCAGCCGCCGGCAACCATAGCATACCGGCGGTGTACAACAATATGTCAAATCAAGAACTTGGGGTTTTCTCGAGCCCATAGGCCTTGTGCAGCGCCCGCACGGCACGTTCCAGGTCCTTCTCCTCGACCAGCACGCTGATCTTGATCTCGGAAGTGGAGACCAGGCGCACGTTGATGGACTCGATCGCGAGTGTCTCGAAAAGCCGGGTCGCGACCCCCGCGTGGCTCCTCATGCCCGAGCCGACGACCGCGAGTTTCGCGACGCGGTCGTCGCCTGCGACGGCCGCGCCCGGGTACTGGGCCACCGCCTGACGCGCCAGCTCGAGCGCTTTCGCGTAGTCGTCGCGGTGCACGGTGAAGGAGAGGTCCACGCGCGCCTCGCGCGGCGCGTTCAGCACGATCATGTCCACGTCGATCCCGGCCCGCGAGATCGGCTTCAGGATCGCGTGGGCGACGCCGGGCTGGTGCGGAACGCCGGCCGCGGTGATGGCGGCCTCGTCGCGGTTGAAGGCAATGCCGGAAACGACGGGGGCTTCCACTTTCGCATCCTCCTGGCAGATGAGCGTGCCGGTCCCGGGCTCGAAGCTTGAGAGCACCCGCAGCCTGATGTTGTAGCGCGAAGCGAACTCCACCGCGCGCAGGTGCAGCACGCGCGAGCCCTGCCCGGCGAGCTCGAGCATCTCCTCGAAACTCACGCGCTCGAGACGGCGCGCCTCCGGCACCATGCGCGGGTCGGTGGTGTACACGCCGTCCACGTCGGTGAGGATCTGGCACTCGTCCGCGCCGAGCACGACTGCGAGCGCGACCGCGGTGGTGTCGGAGCCGCCGCGGCCGATGGTCGTGAGATCGCCGTTCGCGGCGCGGCCCTGGAACCCGCAGACGATCGGCACGACGCCGGCGGCGAGCTCGGCCTTGAGCCGCCCGCACTCGACGCGCTCGATGCGCGCGCGGCCGGGCTGGCCGGTGGTTTCGATCGGGAGCTGCAAGGCATTCCAGGAACGGGCCTTGACGCCGCGGGCAGTCAGCGCCATCGCGAGCAGCGAGGTCGAGACCATCTCGCCGGTGGCGAGCAGCGCGTCCATCTCGCGCGGCTCGGGATCCGGGCAGACCTCGCGCGCGAGCTCGATCAGACGATCGGTGGCATCGCCCATCGCGGAGACGACCACCGCCACCTGGTGGCCCTGCCCCTGCAGTCTCGCGACCTGCCCGGCGACCGCATGGATGCGGGCGACGGAGCCGACCGAGGTGCCGCCGTATTTCTGGACGATCAGGGACATCGATCGTCGATTGTTTCAGGTTTCGTCGGGGATCGGCAGGCCAGTCGTGCTCTTCAGGCGCTCCATCGAGAACAGCGCGGAGACGTCCGACAGCGCCGGCAGCCGCTCGATCAGCTCCTTGTAGCTGCGGTCGTAGCCCGCCATGTCGGGCACCACGACCTTCAGCAGGTAGTCCACGTCGCCGCCGATGCGGTGGCACTCCTGGATCTCGGGCATGGCGGCGATCACCTCGTTGAGCTTCCTCGCCCAGGCGGCGCTGTGCTCGCGGGTCTTCACGCGCACGTAGACGGTGAGCCCGAGGCCGACTTTCGCGGGGTCCACCAGCGCGACGCGGCCCTGGATGACGCCCTCCGCTTCCAGGCGGCGGATGCGCCGCCAGCAGGGATTGATCGAGAGGCCGACCTGGTCGGCGACCTGCTGGATCGGGATGGAGGCGTCCTGCTGCAGCAGGCCGAGGATCTGGCGGTCGATCTTGTCGATGGCGTTCATCGTACCAGATTAGCAAATTTTCCCAATCCTGCGAGTCTTTGTCGCAATTTATGGGAGGATTTTTGATTTTCGCGAGGATAGGATGCGCGGATGAACGCCTTCCGCCGCCTGTTCACCGAGCACCCGGCCTCCGTGAACGAGACTTATTGGCAGCATTTCGCCAACGCCATGAGTTTCGGGCTGCGCATGATCGGGGGAGGGTTGGTCTGCATGGTGCACGCCATCCTGCCGGGCGTGTTCTGCAAGACCGCCTCCGGCACGATCGGCGAGCTGCACGACCAGATGGTCGTGAACCGGCACCGCCTGTCGCAGCAGGCTTCCCCGGAAACGCGCCGCGCGGCCTGAGCCAGGGCCGCCGGTCTAGCGCCGGCGCTTCAGTTTCCTGAATTCCTCGAGCGCGCCGCCGCGCAGGCGGCGCCAGCTCTCGTGCAGCCGCGCCACATGCGGGGCCTGCGGCACCGCCGGCGCGCGCACGGCGGCAATGCGCGCGGCGGTCGCCGCCAGCAAGGCTTCGAGCCGCGCCGCGGGCACCAGGTCCGAGTAGAACAGCCGCGTGCGCAGCGGGTCGAAACCGAAATCCGCGGCGCGATCCGCATCCAGCAGCCAGGCCTCGAAGGCGCGCCGTCCAGCCGGCGTGACGGTGAGCTCGCGCCGCGCGCGGCCGTCGCGGCGGTCGCGGCGCGCCGCGAGCAATCCGCGCCGTTCCAGGCGCCGCACCAGCGGGTACACGGTGCCGGCGCTGCCGGTCCAGAAGCGCGACGGCGAGGTCGCGAACGCGCGGCGCACGGCATACGGCGTGCAGGCCCCGGCGCGCAGGATCACCCCCAGGGCCGCGCCTTCGAGCTCGGTCAGCTGGAACCTTTTGGCCATCTGCCGCATCCTATAGTCCGATTCGTACTATTGCACGGAGATCCCGCCCCATGACGCTGCTGACCCGCGTGGCCACGGCCGCGCTCTTGACCGCCCTGGCCGTACCGGCGCTCGCCGAGCCGCTCGCGCCGGCGGCGATCCGCGCCGCCGCCGAGGAATTGGCCATCCTGCTCGAGCGGGAATACCTGTTCCCTGACATCGGCGGGCGCTATGCCGCCGCGTTGCGCGACAAGGCGCAGTCCGGCGCCTGGGACGGGCTGACGGACCCCGCCGCGCTCGCCGGCGCCTGGGAGCGTGAGCTGCGCGCGATCCAGGACGACGCCCACCTGCGGATCCTGGTGACGGACGGTTCCTCGGGGCCGCAGGGCACGATGCAGCGCCTGCAACAGGACATGGGCGCGCTCGGCGAGGGCCGCTGGCTCGCCCCGGGCGTCGCCTACCTGCCGATCCGGCTGCTGCCGGGCGACCCCGAATCGGTCGCGCAGATGGCGCGCTTCCTCGACGAGTTCGCGGGCGCGACCACGCTGGTGCTCGACCTGCGTGCCTGCCTCGGTGGCACGCTGCCGGTGATGGACGAGCTGTTCGCGCGGATCTATGCGGAGCCCGCGCGGCTGCTGCGCATGGACATGCGCGATCGCGCCAACGACGGCGTGCTCGGCATGTTCAACCGGGTCCCCAGCCTGCGGCGCGAGGACGCGCCGGCGGGCATCCAGCGCTTCGACCATTGGGTCACGCCGCGCGACCCCGCCGGACCCTGGGCCAGGGCCCGCGTGTACGCGCTCACCGACGTCACGGCCTCCGCCTGCGAGCACCTGTCCTACGCCCTGAAGCTCAGCGGCCGCGCGACGCTGGTGGGCGGCAACACGCGCGGCGCAGGGCATTTCGGCGGCCTGCGCGGATTCGGCGGCCAGTTCGAGGTGTTCGTGCCGGTCGGGCGGACCTACGACGTGGGCAGCGGCCTGGGCTGGGAATCGACCGGCGTCGCGCCGCAGATCGCGGTCGCGCCGGAAGACGCGCTGCGGGCGGCGCTGGTCGAGGCCGGTGTCGACCCGGCCGTGGCCGCTGGCATCGAGACGCCGCGGCCGCCGGCGCGCGTGGTCTCGGCAGGCTCCGGACAACGGCGCTACGGCCTCGGGCTGGCGCCGCCGCGCGGCGGCGAGGTCTCGCTCGCGATCCTCGAAGTGCCCGCGGGCTCGGTGGCGGAGCGCGCCGGCGTGAGGCGCGGCGACCGCATCCTGCGCATGAACGGCCAGGCGGTGGCCGACCTCGGCGGCGCCGAGATCACCGGCTTGCTGCGCGGCTCGCCGCTCGTGCTGGTGGTCGAACGGGACGGCGCGGAACTCACCATCCACATGTCGCTGGACGAGGTGCCCGCACCAGCAGGCTAGGTACCGAACACCGAGCCGCGCGGCGAGCGGTCGCGCAGCTTGACTTGCAGCTCCCGGCGCCGGTAGTCGATCACCAGCACGTCGAGCAGCCCGAGCACGTCCATGCCGACCAGCATGGCGGGCTCGTCGAGCATCTTCCAGTGGTCGAAGATCGCAAAGTCCGCGAAGGTCATGGCATTGGAGGTCACGCGCATCCCGCCCATGATCAGCGAGGGCGTGGCAGTGCGCTCGCCGTCCTGCACGTCGAGCGTCGCGCCGATGACCTGGTCCGGCTCCAGTTCCATGCGCCGCCGGCGCTCGGCGAGCGCCTCGCGCAGCGCCACGTTGCCGAGCGTGGACTGGCCGCCGGTGTCGATGATCGCCTTGGTCGCCACGCCGCCCATGCGGGCATCGACCACCAGCAGCCGGCCGCGCATGAACTCGACCGGGATGGTGATGAACCCCTCGCCCGCCGGCTCCGCGCGCGAGCGCTTGATGGTGATGCGGTCGCGACGGAAATCGATGTGGACGCGCTTGTTGTGGAGACCGTCGGTGCCGAGGATACCCTCGGCGCCGCCGAGGGCGTCCGGCACGATGGGCAGCCGCCGCGGGTGAAACAGCAGGTCGCCGATTTCCAGCGATTCGACCGGCACCATGGGCACCCGTGCGCTGCCGGTGGCGCCCCGCAGCATCACGGTCTGCCCGCTGTCGAGCGGGATGCCAAGCGCCTCGGCGACCCGCGCGGTCAGCGCGGAATGGCTCGCGCCGGTGTCGAGCACCAGGCGGAACGGCCCCTGGCCGTTGATCACGACCGGCGCCCAGATGCGCCCGATGCGGTCGCGGCGCGTGGGCGCGACGAAGCGTGGCTCGTCGGCGGTGACGGCGACGGGATCGAGCGCCGTGGGCTTAGCTTGTTCGGGTGCCGGCTGTGGCGAGGGCGCGGCGGCCGCAGCCGGGGCCTCGACCTCCTGGCCGAGCAGCAGCGCGAGGACCAGCGCGAATCCAGTCACCGGCATCCCCTCGCGGGAGGCCTCAGGACCCCCCGAGTCTCGCGGCGACCAGGTCCGGCACGGACCGGAGCGCCGCATCCAGCTTCGAGGCGTCGGCGCCGCCCGCCTGGGCGAAGTCCGGCCGTCCGCCGCCGCGTCCACCTATGAGACCGGCGACCGCGCCCGCGAGTTCGCCGGCCTTTACGCGGCCGGTCAGGTCCTGGGTGACGCCCGCGACCAGGGCGACCTTGCCGTCCTCGGTCACGGTCGCAAGCACGATCACGGCGCTGCCGAGCCGGCTCTTGAGGGAGTCCACGGCCTCGCGCAGCGTCTGCGCGTCCAGGCCCTCCACCTTGGCCGCCACCACCTGCGCGCCGTTGACGTTCACGGCATTGTCGGCGAGGTCGCCGCGATGCCCGCTCGCCAGCCTGGACTTGAGGCCCGCCAGCTCGCGCTCGAGCTTCTTCTGGCGGTCGAGCAGCTGGGCGACCTTCTCCTCGACATCCGCCGGCGTGCCCTTGAGCGCGGCGGCCACGCGCTTCAGCGCCTGCTCGGTCGCCTTGACGGATTTCAGCGCGCCCTCCCCCGTCACCGCCTCGATGCGGCGGATGCCCGAGGCGATGCCGCCTTCGCTGGTGATGCGGAACAGGCCGATGTCGCCGGTGCGGCCGACGTGCGTGCCGCCGCACAGCTCGGTGGAGAAATCGCCGAAGGACAGCACCCGCACCGTGTCGCCGTATTTCTCGCCGAACAGCGCCATGGCGCCCGACTTGATTGCCTGGTCGTAGGGCAGCTGGCGGATCACGCCCTCGCGGTTGGCGCGGATCTCGTCGTTCACCATCCGCTCGATCAGCTCGAGCTCCGCGGGCGTCAACGGCTGGGTGTGCGAGAAATCGAAGCGCAGCCGGTCGGGCGCGACCAGCGAGCCCTTCTGCGTCACGTGCGTGCCGAGCACCTTGCGCAGCGCCGCGTGCAGCAGGTGGGTGGCGCTGTGGTTGAGTACGGTGGCCTGGCGCACTTTCGCATCCACCTTCGCCGTCAGCGCGTCGCCGACTGCGAGCCCGCCGCGCTCGAGCCGGCCGATGTGCAGGTGGGCATCGCCGAGCTTCTTGGTGTCCAGCACCCGGAAGCGGGTCGCGGCGTTCTCGAGCACGCCCACGTCCCCCACCTGCCCGCCCGCCTCGGCGTAGAACGGCGTGCGGTCGAGCACGACCTGCATGGCGTCGCCGGCGGCGGCGGAACCGACCTCGGCGCCGCCCTTCAGGATCTTGAGCACGCGGCCTTCGCCCGCGAGCGAGTCGTAGCCGCAGAACTCGCTCTCGGCGTCGATCGCGCCCTGGCCGCGCAGGTCGACGCCGAACTTGCTGGCCGCCCGGCCGCGCTCGCGCTGGCCCTCCATCGCCTGCTCGAAGCCGGCGTGGTCGATCGACAGGCCGCGCTCGCGCGCGATGTCGGCGGTGAGATCCACCGGGAAGCCGTAGGTGTCGTAGAGCTTGAAGACGGTCTCGCCGGCGATGGTCTTGCCCTTGAGCTTGCCGATCGCGTCCTCGAGCAGGCCCATGCCGTTGGCGAGCGTCTCGGCGAACTTCTCCTCCTCCTGGCGCAGGACCTTGACCACGTGCGCCTCGGCCTTCGGCAATTCCGGATAGGCCGCGCCCATCTCCTGCGAGAGCGCGGGCACCAGCGCGTGGAAGAAGGGCTGCGGCTGGCCGAGCTTGTAGCCGTGGCGGATCGCGCGGCGGATGATGCGCCGCAGCACGTAGCCGCGGCCGTCGTTGCCGGGGATCACGCCGTCCACGATCAGGAACGAGCAGGCGCGGATGTGGTCCGCGATCACGCGCAGGCTGGGGCTGGTGAGCTTTTTCTGGTGGGTGGCCTCGGCCGCGGCCTTGATCAGGCCCTGGAACAGGTCGATGTCGTAGTTGCTGTGCACGCCCTGCATGACCGCGGCGGTGCGCTCGAGGCCCATGCCGGTGTCGACGCTCGGCTTCGGCAGCGGCGTCATCCTGCCGTCCGCGCTGCGCTCGTACTGCATGAAGACGAGATTCCAGATCTCGACGTAGCGGTCGCCGTCCTCGTCCTTGCTGCCCGGCGGCCCGCCTGCGATGCCGGGGCCGTGGTCGTAGAAGATCTCGGAACAGGGACCGCAGGGGCCGGTGTCGCCCATGGCCCAGAAGTTCGATTTCTCGTCCATGCGCGAGAAGCGCTTCGGGTCGATCTTGATGCGCTTCAGCCAGAGGTCGGCGGCCTCGTCGTCGTCCCGGTAGACGGTGACCCAGAGCTTCTTCGGGTCGATCTTCAGGGTGCCGGTGACGAAGTCCCAGGCGTAGTCGATCGCCTCGCGCTTGAAGTAGTCGCCGAAGCTGAAGTTGCCGAGCATCTCGAAGAAGGTGT
>CAZYPM010000093.1:5674-7946 GCA_964649205.1 uncultured Steroidobacteraceae bacterium | reverse complement strand
GCTCTCGGCCGGCTACGGGCTCGCCCCCGGGCAGGGCTGGGTGGCGCTGCTGCAGCAGCGCCTGAAGAAAGAAGGTTACGGATACCGCGTGGTCAACGCCAGCGTCACCGGCGAGACCACCGATGGCGGGGTGCAGCGCCTGGGGCGCGCGCTCACGGCCCACAAGCCCGCGGTCGTGGTCATCGAGCTCGGCGGCAACGACGGATTGCGCGGCCTGCCGCTGTCGCGCGTGCGCTCGAACCTCGAGCTCATGATCACCAAGAGCCGCGCCGCCGGCGCCGAAGTGCTGCTCGTCGCCGTGCGCGTGCCGACCAACTACGGGCCGAAGTACGCGAACTCGTTCGAAGGCATCTATGCCGACCTCGCGAAACGCTATCGCATCGGCAGCGCGGCGCTGCTCGACGACGGGATCGGCATGGACCTCGCGCTGTTCCTGCCGGATGGCATCCACCCGAATGCGCAGGCGCAGCCGCGGCTGCTCGACAATATCTGGCCGCAGCTCCAGCCGCTCTTGCGCCGCTAGCCGATCCCGCGTCAAATTCGACAGACCGCCGGCCGCGGGGGCCCGGCTTCATTTTGCGGCGCAACAATGAATGACGTGAATACCGGTGCCGGGAAATTCTGGCTGAAGCACTACCCACCCGGGGTGCCGGCCGAGATCGACCCGGACTCGATCCGCTCGCTGAAGCAGATGTTCGAGGACAGCTGCCGCGACTACGCCGCGAAGCCGGCCTTCACCAACATGGGCCGCACGCTCAGCTACGCCGAGGCCGGCGAGCTGTCGCGGCGCTTCGGCGCCTGGCTGCAGCAGGAAGCCGGCATGAAGAAGGGCGACCGCATCGCCCTGATGATGCCGAACATCCTGCAGTACCCGATCGCCATCATCGGCGCGCTGCGCGCCGGCCTCACGATCGTCAACGTCAACCCGCTCTACACCGCGCGCGAGCTCGAGCACCAGCTGAACGATTCGGGCGCGACCGCGATCGTGATTTTCGAGAACGCGGCGGCGACCCTGCAGCAGGTGCTGGCGAAGACGCCGGTGAAGCGCGTGATCGTCACCGGCATCGGCGACATGCTCGGCTTCCCGAAGGGCGCGATCACCAACTTCGTGATCCGGCGCGTGAAGAAGATGGTGCCGGCGTATTCGTTGCCGGACAGCGTGCGCTTCGGCGCGGTGCTGTCGCGCGGCGCATCGCTCGCGCTCGATCCGGTGGAGGTCGGCGGCGAGGACATCGCCTTCCTGCAGTACACCGGCGGGACGACCGGCGTCTCCAAGGGCGCGGTGCTCACCCACCGCAACCTGGTGGCGAACACGGTGCAGGTGGTCGCCTTCATGCCGGAGCTGAAGGACATCGAGGACGCGGTCGTCATCACGGCGCTGCCGCTCTATCACATCTTCGCGCTGACCTCGAACCTGCTGGTGTTCACCAGGACCGGCGGGCACAACGTGCTGATCACCAACCCGCGCGACATGGCCGGGTTCGTGGCGGAACTCGCCAAGGTGCGCTTCACCTTCATCACCGGCGTGAACACGCTGTTCAACGGGCTGCTGCACACGCCGGGCTTCGACAAGCTGGACTTTTCCTCCTTGAAGGTCGCGCTGGGCGGCGGCATGGCGGTGCAGGCGGCGGTGTCCGAGCGCTGGCGCCAGGTGACCGGCCGGCACATCTGCCAGGGCTGGGGGCTCACCGAGACCTCGCCGGTCGGCACCGCGAACCTGCCCGGCACGCTGGAGTTCACCGGCTCGATCGGCTATCCGCTGCCCTCGACCGAGATCTCGATCCGCGACGACGACGGCAACGAGCTGCCGCTCGGCTCGGTCGGCGAGATCTGCCTGCGCGGCCCGCAGGTGATGCGCGGCTACTGGAACCGGCCGGAGGAGACCGCCAAGGTCATGCTGCCCGGCGGCTGGCTGCGCACCGGCGACGTCGGGCGCATGGACGAGCTCGGGCGCACCTACATCGAGGACCGCAAGAAGGACATGATCATCGTCTCGGGCTTCAACGTGTACCCGAACGAGGTCGAAGGCGTGGTGGCGCAGATGCCGGGCGTGCTCGAGGTGGCGGCCGTTGCGCAGCCGGACGAGCGCTCGGGCGAGGTGGTCGCGCTCTTCATCGTGCGCAAGGACCCGGCGCTGACCGCCGAGCAGGTGATCGCGTACTGCCGCAAGGAGCTCACCGGCTACAAGGTGCCGAAGGCCGTGTACTTCCGCGACGAGCTGCCGAAGACCAACGTCGGCAAGATCCTGCGCCGCAACCTGCGCGACGAGCTC
>CAZYPM010000093.1:0-5574 GCA_964649205.1 uncultured Steroidobacteraceae bacterium | reverse complement strand
CCGGCGCGCTGCCGGCGCACGCCGGTTGGGACTCGTCATGCGCGAGCCCGAGGCCGATTCCGGCCGCGAGCAGGACGACCAGGAGCCTGGCGCAGTGCGCGTTTCGCGACGGGGCATACCGGCACATGATGGTTCCCGTCGCGATCACCAGTGCCAGATGCGCGGGTACTGTTCCAGGAGCGCCGGCAGGTCCTCCCGCGGAACCACGCTGAGCCCTTCGACGACGGGCACGCCCAGGATTCCCCGTTCCTCGAGGTCCTCCTCGACGGCATAGACCGGCACTCCTTTTGCGGCGAGGGCCGCAAGGTCCGCCGACAGGTCGCGCGCATGGCTCTGCCGCCACCCGCCGATTTCGAACGCGGGCGCCTGCTGGCCGCGCACGGCATAGCTCACGGCATTGCCCGCGAGCAGCAGGCCGAACTGTCCGCCCGCCCCCAGCATGGCCTGCGTCAGCCACAGGATCGTGTCATCCTGCTCCTCGACCGTCGCGCGATAGGCCGTCTCGATCACCTGCAAGGTCTTCAAGGCACGCTCCTTCAGCGGGTCGCAATGACCAGCGTGTTGGCGGAAGCCCCGGCGAGCTTCCAGAAATCGGCGGGCGAGCCGCGGCGCACGCCGGGGATGGACTCGTTCACGCCGCGCTCGTCCACGCACAGCCCGCAGTTGACCCAGTCGAGTCGACGGCCGAGGCGCTCGGCGAGCGCCAGCAGCTCGGCGATCCAGACGCGCGGCAGCGGGTGGTTTTCCTGGCCCGCGTCGTGGCCGTGCACCGCGTTCGCGTGCGGCGCCTGGCGCGCGAAGGACAAGCCGACCGATCCCTCGTAGGCGAACACGTTGACATCGTGGCCGCGCGAGAGCGCTGCCTGCACGAGCCTGAATGCGGTCGCGGTCCGTGCGCTCTCGAAAGGCGCATCCATCAGGGCGATGGTCAATACAGCAGCCATGGCATCCTCCGGTTCAGACGAACAGCACTTTCCAGCCGCCAGCGAGGCGATCCACCACCGCGTCGATTGCGGCGGAGCGCACGCCGCGGGCAAGGTTGGCGTCGCCGATGCCGCGCTCGCGCAGCGAGAAGTCGTCGGCCAGCAGCTCGATGCCGGCGGTGAGCGCCTCGTTCAGTTCCTCGCCGTTGGCGCCCGCCCGGCAGGGCAGCACGCCGTTCTGCACCAGGTAGAACGCGACCTGGTGTCCCGCGCGGCTCAGGCCGGCGGCCAGCTCGACATGGTCGCGCACCGCGGCCGACTCGAACGGATCGCGGGATTCGATGAACAGATACTTCGACATCGGGTACTCCTGCCGGCTGTTGCGCGAGTGCCACGCACATTGTTGGGGTGTCGCGCATGTTGGATGCCGGGCAGCCCGGAAACCGGACGAAAAGCTGAAATAAACCGGAATTCCGGCGTCGATCGTTTACGGTCATGGCATTCTTCCGCGCCCCATGACGAAACGGATCCTGATCGGCGAGTTCGAGATCGAGCCGGCCGTGCGGCGCCTGCGCCGGCTGGACGGCGGCGTCGTGCACCTCGCCAACCGGCCGTTCCAGGTGCTGCTGCACCTGGTGGCGAGCCGGGAGCGGCTGGTGACCCGGTCCGAACTGCTGGAGCTTTTCTGGGACGGCCGCGACGTGTACGAGGACGCGTTGACGCGCTGCATGAGTTCGGTGCGCAAGGCGCTCGGCGACCAGGACGGGGTCGCACGCTACATCGAGACGCGCTGGTCAGAGGGCTATCGCTTCGTGGGACCGTGCAGCGAGATCGCGCAGCCGCCTGTCCCGCGCGAGGCCGGGCTGACGGCGGAACGGCTGGTGCAGCGGGGCAATGCCTACCTCGGCCGCTCCGGCAACCGCAGCTATCGTTACGCGCTCGAAATGTTCCGCCAGGCGAGCGCGCTCGACCCCGAGGATGCACGCGCGCACGGCGGCATCTCGGCGAGTCACGCGCTCCTGTACCTGCATGCCGCACCCACCGATCACCATCATGCTTCCGCCGTGGCTTCGATGAAGACGGCACTCGAGATCGATGCGGATTGCGCCGAGGCGCAGCTGAGCCGCGCGCTGGTCGCCCTCATGCGCGCGGACCCGGCTGAGGCCGAGCGCGCCTTCCGGCAGGCCGAACAGCTCGAACCCGGCCTGTTCCACATCTGGTACTACCACGGGCGCGGTTGCGCGGAGCGCAGCGACCACGACGGCGCGCTCAGCTGTTTCACCCGCGCGGCAGAGGCGAACCCGTTCGACTACCAGGCGCTGGCGCTGGCCGAGCAGTCGTTCACCCGCTTGGGCTTGCGGGCTGACCAGCGTCGCACCGCGCGCGCCTGTGCCGCCGCCGCGGAGCGCGCGTTGCAGCGCAATCCCGATGATGTGCGCGCGCTCTCGCTCGCGGCCTGCGTGCTCCCCCACCTGAAGCGCGGGACCGAGGCCGTCGGCTGGACCGAGCGCGCCATCGCGCTCGAGCCCGACGAGCCTTTCGTCAATTTCAACGCGGCCTGCGTCTTCATCTCGCTCGGCGACTACGAGCGCGCCATCGGGTATTTCACGCGGGTGCCCCTCACGGCCCGCGGCAACTCCAACTGGATCGCGCACGACCCGAGCCTGGACCCGGTGCGCGCGCACCCGAAGTTCACCGCGCTGCTGCCGGCCCGGGTCAAGGAACCTTACGGCCCTTGCGGCCGGTAGGTGAAATTGAGCTGCGCGCCGACGTCCAGTGTGTTGTGGAAAGTGGACACGTTGTTGGTGATGGACGCGGTCCATGCCAGCCTGCCGTTGTCGCGCTGCAGGCCGATGCTCAGCAGGTATTTTTCGGCGGCCAGCCCGCCGATGTTGGTGCGATCCACGACGCTCTCGCCAGCATAGCCCTGCACGATGAAGCGGGTGCGCTCGCCCATGTGCCGGCTCCAGGCGACCGCCAGCGTCGGGATGACCTGGCTGCGCCGCGTCACCGGCAGGTCCGCGCCTCCCGCGTAGTAAACGAGACTGGAAGCCAGGTGCAGCGCCTGCCGGCCGAAGCTGCGCCGCAGTCCCAGTTGCAGGCCGTAGTCGTTGTGGCCGGTTGACAGCCATTCGCGCTCGCCGCCCACCGCCAGCTTCGCCGCCAGCTCGATCGTCGGCTGCCAACCGAGCCAGCTGCGCCCGGGCCGGTGGCTGACCACGATCACCGGATCGCCCAGCCCGCCCGCCGGCGTGCCCTCGAGATGCACCTGACGGGCGCCGTCGATCTCATAGAACACCTGGAAGCGGTCGCGGGCGACGAAGTCGCGGCCCTGCTGGCGCAGGCCCAGGGCCTCGTGGAACTGCTCGACTGCGCGGTCGAGCAAGCTGTCGCCGTAGGTCAGGTACGGCAGCTCGAGCGACGCACTCCAGCGCTCGTTCAGCCTGCGGTGAACCAGCAGGCTGAAGCGGCCGAACTCGCCGTCGACGTGATAGTCATCGCCCGGCAGCGCGAGGATCGCCTCGACGTCCTCCGGCCGTGCCGGCGCGCGACCGATCCCGCGCGCGTACAGGTAGTTGCGTGAATTGATGCTGGAGGCAAAGGTGTTCTGGTAAGAGAGGTCGAATTCGACGGTCCAGTCGCCGGCCGACGTCGGGGGTTCCTGCGGAGGCCTGAGATCGAGGCGCAGCAGCCCGAAGGGCGTCATGTCCCGCATGCGCAACATGCCTTCGTCGGTCGCCGACGCCGGCTCGCCGCCGTGTGCGGCTCCCGCCAGCGCCAGCAAGCATGTGAGCAGCAACGGGCGCACTCGGGTCGCAGGATAAATCAGCAGAAAGGTGTCTGACACCTTTTTTAAGGCCGCCCGATAAAGGGGACGCGTCCCCTTTATCCGTGGTAGGCGGGGGAGAGTTCGGCGACGGCGGCGACCAGCGCGGCGACGTGCTCGGGGTTCACGCCCGGCTGCACGCCGTGGCCGAGGTTGAAGACGTGGCCCGGCCCGCGGCCGTAGCTCTCGAGGATGCGTGCGACTTCCGCGCGGATCGCCGCGGGCGGCGCGTACAGCGCGCCCGGGTCCAGGTTGCCTTGCAGCGCCACGCGCCCGCCGGTCGAGCGCCGCGCCTCCGACAGCTCCGTGGTCCAGTCCACGCCCAGCGCATCGGCACCCGTTGCCGCCATGCGTGAAAACCACGCCCCGCCGCCCTTGGTGAACAGGATCACCGGCACGCGCCGGCCCTCGCGCTCGCGCGTCAGTCCCGCGACGATCTGCTCCATGTAAGGCAGCGAGAACTCCAGGTACGCGGGCGTCGACAGCGCGCCGCCCCAGGTGTCGAACACCATCACCGCCTGGGCGCCGGACTCGATCTGCGCGTTGAGGTAGTCGGTGGTCGCGCGCGCGAGCTTCGCGAGCAGCCGGTGCAGCGCCTGCGGGTCGCCGTACAGCATCCCCTTGATGCGCGCGAAGTCGCGGCTGCCGCCGCCCTCCACCATGTAGGTCGCGACCGTCCACGGCGAGCCGGCGAAGCCGATCAGCGGCACGCGTCCCGCCAGTTCGCGGCGGATCAGCGCGACGGTGTCCGTCACGAAGCGCAGTTCCTTGGCCGGATCCGGCACCGGCAGCGCGTCGACATCCGCCGCGGTCCGCACCGGGCGCTCGATCTTCGGGCCTTCGCCCTCCTCGAACGCGAGCCCGACGCCCATCGCCTTCGGGATCATCAGGATGTCGGAGAACAGGATGGCGGCATCCAGCGGGAAGCGCGCGAGCGGCTGCAGCGTCACCTCGCAGGCGAGCTCCGGGTGCGTGGCGAGCGCGAGGAAGCTGCCGGCCTTGGCGCGCGTCGCGCGGTACTCGGGCAGGTAGCGCCCGGCCTGGCGCATGATCCACACCGGCGTGCGATCCACCGGCTCGCGGGCCAGCGCGCGCAGCAAGCGGTCGTTCTTCAATGCGCTCATCGGCCCGGGAAGATCCCGGCGATGGTCGCCTGGATCGCCTCCGCCGCGGCGCGCGGGTCGGCGGCGTCGCGGATCGGCCGTCCGACGACGATGTAATCCGCTCCGTTCGCGAAGGCCTGCGCTACGTCCACCACGCGCTTCTGGTCGTCCGCCGGGCGGTTCTCCACCGGCCGGATTCCGGGCGTCACCACGATCAGCCGGTCCTCCACGCCTGCGCGCAGCGCCTTCGCCTCCAGGCCCGATGAAATGACGCCCGCGCAACCCGCGGCCAGCGCGCGGCGCGCGCGCGACAGCACGAGCTCGCCTACGTCGCACTGGAACCCGAGATCGTCCAGGTCGCCGCGATCCAGGCTCGTGAGCACGGTCACCGCGAGGATGCCGACCTCGCCCGCCGCGGCCTGCGCCGCCGCTTCCATGATCGCCTGGTTGCCGTGCACGGTCGTGAACGTGACGCCGCGGCCCCGCAGGTTGCGCACCGCGGCCGCGACCGTCGCCGGCACGTCGAAGAACTTGAGGTCCAGGAACACGCGCTTGCCGCGCCCGACCATCCAGTCGACCAGTTCGAACGAGCCGCCGGCGGTGAACAGCTCGAGCCCGATCTTGTAGAACGCGACCGCATCGCCGAGCCGGTCCGCGAGTCCGCGCGCGGAGTCGGCGTCCGGCACGTCCATCGCGAAGATCAGGCGCTCGCGCGCGGGGA
>CAZYPM010000092.1:1885-8087 GCA_964649205.1 uncultured Steroidobacteraceae bacterium | reverse complement strand
ATCGGGATCGGGCAGCCCCAGTAGCGCTGGCGCGAGATGCCCCAGTCGCGCAGCCGCCAGACCACCTGCTTGCGTCCCAGGCCCCCGGCCTCCAGGTCGCGCGCGATGGCGTCCACGGCGGCGGCGTAGTCGAGCCCGTCGTAGGCGCCGGAGTTCACGCAGCGCCCGTGGTCCGAGTACCAGGGTTGCCAGGCGTCGGTCGAGTACGGGCGGCCCTCGACGTCGATCACGGGCAGGATCGGCAGGCCGTACTTCTTCGCGAAGGCGAAGTCGCGCTCGTCGTGGCCCGGCACGCCCATGACCGCGCCCTCGCCGTAGGCCATCAGCACGTAATTGCCGACCCAGACCGGGATCGCGGCGCCGGTCAGCGGATGGCGCACCGCGAGCCCGGTCGCGACGCCCTTCTTCTCCAGGGTCGCGAGGTCGGCTTCCATCACGCTGCTGCGGCGGCAGTCGTCGACAAAGGCGCGCACCTGCGCGTCGCGCTGCGCCGCGAGCTCGGCCAGCGGATGCTCGGCGGCCACCGCGACGAAGGTCGTGCCCATGATGGTGTCGGCGCGCGTGGTGAAGACCCGCAGCGCGCCGTCGTGACCGTCGATCCGGTACGGGAAGGCGGCATTGACGCCCTCGCTGCGCCCGATCCAGTTTGCCTGCATGGTGCGCACGCGCTCGGGCCACTCGTCGAGGCGGTCGAGCGCGCCGAGGAGCTCCTCCGCGTACTGCGTGATGCGCAGGTAGTACATCGGGATCTCGCGCCGCTCGACGGGCGCGCCGGTGCGCCAGCCGCGGCCGTCGATCACCTGCTCATTGGCGAGCACGGTCTGGTCCACCGGGTCCCAGTTGACCGTGCCGGTGGTCTTGTAGGCGATGCCGCGCTCGAGCATGCGCAGGAACAGCCACTGGTTCCACTTGTAGTAGTCGGCGTCGCAGGTCGCGAGCTCGCGGCTCCAGTCGATGCCGAAGCCGAGCGACTTCAGCTGGCGTTTCATGTGCGCGATGTTGTCGCGCGTCCATTTCGCCGGCGCCACGCCGTTCTCGATCGCGGCGTTCTCGGCCGGCAGGCCGAAGGCGTCCCAGCCCATCGGCTGCAGGACGTTGAATCCCTGCATCCGCATGTAGCGGGACAGGACGTCGCCGATGGTGTAGTTGCGCACGTGGCCCATGTGCAGCTTGCCGCTCGGATACGGGAACATGCACAGGCAGTAGTACTTCGGCCGCGAGGCGTCCTCGCGCACCGCGAACGCGCCGGCGGCGGCCCACTCTTGCTGGGCCGCGGCCTCGATCTCCGCGGGTTCGTACCGGTCGCGCATGGAACGGAGAAGGATACCTTAGGGGGCGGTCCGGGAGCAGGTTTCGGGGACCGCCGTGAATCCATCCCTGGAGGCTTCGGGCGCGCCATCCCTGGCGCGCACGATCCCCTCAACCTGCTCCCGGACCGCCTGCTAGGGTCTGCGTCTCCATCGCAGCCCGGACAGCACGGCAACCGCGACCATCAGCAGCGCGACCAGGAGCACCGGCCAGTTGCCGGTGCGGGCGTAGGGCGTGAGGCCGGTGCGCGGCTGGACCGTGGTCTTGAGGACGGCGGGCTCGAACTGCGGAGCGCGGGCGGTCACCCGCCCGTCCGGCGCGATCACCGCGGTGACGCCGTTGCTGGTCGCGCGCATCAGCCAGCGCCCCGCCTCGCGCGCGCGCAGCCGCGACATCTGCAGCTGCTGGTGCGGCGCCGCGGAGTCGCCGAACCAGGCGTTGTTGGTGACGTTCACCAGCAGCGTCGCCTCGCGGAGCACGGCGAGCTGCTCGGAACCGTAGGCGTCCTCGTAGCAGATCGTGGCGCCCAGGCGCTCGCCGCCCGCGGCCAGCGCCGGCTGGCGCTCCGCGCCCGGCGTCATGTCGTAGTACGGCAGGCTCATGAGGCGCATCCAGCGCCGCACGGTCGCCGGCACCGGGAAGAACTCGCCGAACGGCACGAGCCGGCGCTTGTAGTACCAGCCGTCGCCCTCGGCGCTCATCGAGTAGAGGCCGTTCCGGATCTCCCCGGTGTCGAAGTCGAAGCGCAGCAGGCCGATCATCACGTCGGAGCCGTGCTCGCGCGACTCGCGGCGGATGGATTCGAGGTAGACCGCGGCGTCGTGCGCCAGCATCGGGATCGCGGACTCGGGCCAGACGATGATGCGCGCGCCCAGGGCCTCGCGGTGCAGCGCGCGGTAGCGTGCGAGCGTCTCGGCACGGTTTTCCACCTGCCACTTCTCGTCCTGCGGGATCGCACCCTGCAGCAGCGCGACCGCAAACGGCCGCCCGGCCGGCGCGGTCCACTCGCGTCCCGCGAGCGCCAACGCACCGCCCCAGACCAGGATCGCCGCCGCTGCCGCGACCGCCCGCGGCCGCCAGGCCGGCTCGAGCGCCAGCACCAGCGCGCCCGCCGTGACCGCGTTCGCGAGCGTCAGCAGGTGGACGCCGGCCAGCGGCGCAAGCGCGGCGAGCGCACTGTCGCTGTGCGCACTGCCGAGCTGCAGCCACGGGAAGCCGGTGAACAGCCAGCCGCGCAGCCACTCCATCAGCGTCCAGCCGGCGGGCGCCAGCAGCAACAGGCGCGCCGCCGGCGCCAGGCCCGCCGGGCGCGCCACCAGCCAGCCGAGCAGCGCGTAGTAGCTGCCCTTGATCGCGACCAGCGCCGCGAGCAGCAGCACGGCGAGCCAGGCCGGAGCCTGGCCGAATTCGTGCACGGCCGTATAGATCCACCAGGTGCCGGCCGCGAACAGCGCGCCGCCGAAGCCGAAACCCGAGAACGCCGCGGCGCGCGGGGGCGCGTCGCGCCAGAGCAGGAACAGCGCGGCGGGACCGGCGATGGCGAGCGGCCAGAGGCCGAATGGCGCGAAGGCGAAGCTCGTCGCCGCGCCGGCCACCGCGGCGAGCAGGAAGCGCCTCACTCAGTCCCCGCGCGTCTCGCCGGGCGCCGGCACCGGGGTCGGCGTGGTCACGCGCAGCTCCGCGATGCGGCGCCGGTCGGCGCGCAGCACGCGGAACTCGAGGCCGTTCATCGTCACCGCGTCGCCACGGCGCGGCAGGCGGCCGAACTGCTGCAGCACGATGCCGCCGATCGTGTCGTATTCCTCGTCGCTGAACAGCGTGCCGAAGTACTGGTTGAATTCCTGCACGCCGGTCGCGGCCTGCACCGCGAACTGGCGCTCGCCCTCGCGGCGGATGGTCTGCTCGGGCACGTCGTACTCGTCGGCGATCTCGCCGACGATCTCCTCGATCACGTCCTCGATGGTCACCAGCCCGGAGACGCCGCCGTACTCGTCCACGACGATGGCCATGTGGTTGCGGCTGGCGCGGAACTCCTTCAGCAGCACGTTGAGGCGCTTGCTCTCCGGCACGAAGGCGGCGGGCCGCAGCGACTCGCGCAGGTCGAAGCGTCCCGCCGTGCCCTCGGCGAAATGCCGCAGCAGGTCCTTGGCCAGCAGGATGCCGACCACCTGGTCGCGATCCTCGCCGATCACCGGGAAGCGCGAATGGCCGGCCTCGACGACCGCGGGCAGCAGCTGCTCCGGCCTCGCGTCGCGCTCCAGCACGACCATCTGCGAGCGCGGCACCATGATGTCGCGCACCTGCAGGTCGGCCACGCGCAGCACGCCCTCGATCATCGCCAGCGCATCGGCGTCCAGCACGCCGCCCTGGCGCGCGGCGCGCAGCATCTCGACCAGCTCGCCGCGGTCGGCGGGCCCTTCGCGGGTCAGCCTCCGGAGCCACGCGGCGGATTTCTTCTTCGCCATCGGCTCAGTCGCCGTACGGGTCCGCGAACCCGAGCCGCGCCAGCAGCGCGCGCTCGCGCCGCTCCATGCGCCTCGCGTCCGCCGCGCGCGCGTGGTCGAAGCCGAGCAGGTGCAGCGTGCCGTGCAGGACCATGTGCGCCCAGTGCGCGGACAGCGCCTTGCCCTGCGCGCGCGCCTCGCGCGCCACCACCGGCGCGCAGACGACGATGTCGCCGATCAGCCGGCCATCGCCCGGGAACGAGAGCACGTTGGTCGGCTGCGCGCGGCCGCGCCAGCGCTCGTTCAGCGCGCGGCTCTCGCGGCTCCCGACCACGCGGATGCCGAGCTCGCCGCGGCGGCGGCCGGCCGCGAGCCGCGCCCAGCGCCGCAGCGTGGCTGGGGCCGGCGCCCAGGGCCGGCGCGTGCGGTACTGCAGCAGGACGGCGAGCGTCACTTCGGCTCCCCGCCCTTCGGCTCGCGCTCGTAGGCCTCGACGATGCGCTGCACCAGCGGATGGCGCACCACGTCCCTGGCGGTGAAGCGGATCATGGCGATGCCGGGCACGCCCGCGAGCACGTCGAGCGCGTGGCGCAGACCGGACTGCCGGTGCGCCGGCAGGTCGGTCTGGGTGATGTCGCCGGTCACGACCGCACGCGAGCCGAAGCCGATGCGGGTCAGGAACATCTTGATCTGCTCGACGGTCGTGTTCTGCGCCTCGTCGAGGATGATGAAGGCCTCGTTCAGCGTGCGCCCGCGCATGAAGGCGAGCGGCGCGATCTCGATGACGTTGCGTTCGACCAGGCGCGCGACGCGGTCGAAGCCGACCATCTCGTACAGCGCGTCGTACATCGGGCGCAGGTAGGGGTCGATCTTCTGGCTCATGTCGCCCGGCAGGAAACCGAGCCGCTCGCCGGCCTCGACCGCCGGGCGCACCAGCACGACGCGGCGCACCGCCTCGCGCTGCAGCGCCTCGACCGCGCAGGCCACGGCGAGGTAGGTCTTGCCGGTGCCGGCCGGGCCGATGCCGAAGGTCAGGTCGTGGCCGCGGATCGCCTCGAGGTACTGCTGCTGGTTCGGGCCGCGGCCGCGGATGCGCCCGCGCAGCGTCTCGACCGCGAGTTCGTCGCCGGCCGGCGCGCCGCCCATGCCGGTCTCCTGGATCGCCAGGTGCACGTCCTCGGGCGTGACCGCCTGCGCCGCCGCGCGCTCGTGCAGCATGCGCAGCACCGCGACCGCCGCTTCCGCATTGGCGCCGCGCGCCGAAAAGCGGCTGCCGCGGCGGCGGATCTCGACGCCCAGGCGCTGCTCGAGCTGGTGCAGGTGCTCGTCCAGCGGGCCGCAGACGGCCACCAGGCGCGCATTGTCGCCGGAGCCGAAGTCCACGCTGGATTCCGGCGCGGCGTTCAAGCGACCAGCCGGCCGCGCAGCGAATTCGGCATCGCCTCGGTGATGCGCACGTCCGCGAAGCGGTCCACCAGCGCCGCCGGGCCGTCGAAGTTCACCCAGCGCATGTTGCCGGTGCGCCCGGCGAGCTGGCGCGGGTCGCGGCGCGACGGCCGCTCCACCAGCACGCGCTGCGTGCTGCCGACCATGGCCTCGCTGATGCGCCGCGCCTGCGCATCGATCTGCGCCTGCAGCCGGGCAAGGCGCTGCTGCTTCACCTCCCGGGGCACTTCGTCCGGGAGCGCGGCGGCCGGCGTGCCGGGCCGGCGGCTGTAGATGAAGCTGAAGGACTGGTCGAAGCCGACCTCCGCCACCAGCTCCAGGGTCTGCTCGAAGTCCGCCTCGGTCTCGCCCGGGAAGCCGACGATGAAATCGGACGACAGGCTGATGTCCGGGCGCGCGGCGCGCAGCCGGCGGATCTTCTGCTTGTATTCGAGTCGCGTATAGCCGCGCTTCATCAGCGCCAGGATCCGGTCCGAGCCGCTCTGCACCGGCAGGTGCAGGTAGCTCGCGAGCTTCGGCACCTCGGCATAGGCCTGCACCAGCGCGTCGCGGAACTCGAGCGGATGCGAAGTCGTGAAGCGGATGCGCTCGATGCCCTGCTCGCGGGCGACGTGGCGGATCAGCGTGGCGAGGTCGCAGTCGCTGCCGTTGTCCATGGCGCCGCGGTACGCGTTCACGTTCTGGCCCAGCAGCGTCACCTCGCGCACGCCCTGGCGCGCCAGCGCGGCGACCTCGGCCATCACCTGCGCGAACGGGCGGCTCACTTCTTCGCCGCGCGTGTAGGGCACGACGCAGAAGCTGCAGTACTTGCTGCAGCCCTCCATGACCGAGACGAAGGCGGTCGCACCGGCCGCGCGCGGCTCGGGCAGGCGGTCGAATTTCTCGATTTCGGGGAACGAGACGTCCACCTGCGGCGCGCGCGTCTCGCGCAGCGAGCGGATCATCTGCGGCAGGCGGTGGATGGTCTGCGGCCCGAACACCAGGTCCACGAACGGGGCGCGGGC
>CAZYPM010000092.1:0-1785 GCA_964649205.1 uncultured Steroidobacteraceae bacterium | reverse complement strand
AGCCCCAGCGTCTCGCCGAGCGCGATGATCGCGCGCGCGAGCCCGGCGCCGTCCTCGATGCGGTCGAGCTGCTCCACGAAGGAGCGGTCGATCTTCAGGATGTCGATCGGGAAGCGGTGCAGGTAGGAGAGGGACGACAGGCCAGTGCCGAAGTCGTCGATCGCGATGCGCACCCCGAGTTTCCTGAGCTTGCTGAGCGTGGCGAGCACCTCCTCGGTGTTCTGCATCAGCACGCTTTCCTTGAGCTCGATGACCAGGTTGCCCGGATCCAGCGAGGAGATCCTGAGCGCGTTCTCGACGTCGGCGCAGATGTCCGACTGCACCAGCTGCACCGCCGACACGTTGACCGATACGCGCACCTGGCGGCCCTCGGGCAGCCGCGCCTGCCATACGCGCACCTCGCGGCAGGCCTGCGCCAGCACCCAGCGCCCGAGCGTGACGATCTGGCCGGACCGTTCGGTGACCGGCAGGAATTCCGCGGGGCCGATCAGGCCCCGCCTTGGATGCTGCCAGCGCAGCAGCGCCTCGACGCCCAGCAGGTAGCCCGAGCGCAGGTCGACGGTCGGCAGGTAATGGATCAGGAACTGGCGCTCCTCGAGTCCGCGCGCGATCTCGGCCTCCATTTCCTGCCGCTCGCTGGCCGCGCGGTTCATGGCCGGCTCGTAGACGGTGTAGCAGCCCTTGCCGCGGGCCTTGGACGCGTACATGGCCACGTCGGCATTGCGCAGCAGCTCCTCGACGCCGTCGTCCGGCCCGGCGAAGGCCACGCCGATGCTCGCGCCCACCCGCGTGTCGCCGCCCGTCAGTTCCAGCGGCCCCTGCAGCGCCTCGACGATCCGCGCCGCGACCTCGATGACCTGGTCGCGGCCGGTCAGGTTTTCGAGCAGCACGGCGAACTCGTCGCCGCCGAAGCGCGCGACCGTGTCGCCGTTGCGGGTCGCCTTGACCAGGCGCTGGGCGCTGCGGTGCAGCACGCGGTCGCCGGTCGCATGGCCATAGGAGTCATTGACGCTCTTGAAGTTGTCGAGGTCCACGAACAGGACCGCGACGCCACGCCCGTTGCGCCGGCTGACGGCGACCGCGTGCTCGAGGCGGTCCCGGAACAGCGAGCGGTTGGCCAGCAGCGTCAGCGGGTCGTGCAGCGCGAGGCGCTTGAGCTGCTCCTCCATGCCCTTGCGGTCGGTGTTGTCGCGCAGGTTCAGCAGGTAGCCGCCGATCGCCGGCTCCTGCAGCATGTTGGAGGCGTGGATCTCGACGATGCGCTGCTTCTGGTCGCCGCGCGGGATACGCGCCTCGACGTGCGCCGAGGCGCCCGGATGCGCCAGGTCGCGCGCGAAGAACTCGCGTAGCCGCGCGCGATCCTCGAAGGCGACGAGTTCGGCGAGCTTGCGGCCGATCAGCTCCTGCGGGGGCTGGCCGAAAATCCGCTCCGCCGTCGGCGTGAGGTAACTGAAGACGCCCTGCCCGTCGACCACCGCGATGACGTCGGAGGTGTTCCTGATCAGCGCCGCGAAGCGCGCCTCCGCCGAACGCCGGGCCAGGCCGGTCTGCAGCGCGACGGCGCGCGCGGTGGCGAACGCCTGGCGGGCGAACAGCAGGCCGGCGGCGATGCAGACCACCCAGGCGACGACGTGGGCGGGCTCGCCGCGGCTGCCGGTGTGCAGGGACAGCAGCGTGACGCCCGCCAGCATCAGGGCCGCGTAAGGCAGCAACGCCGCCAGCGGCGAGCCGCGTTCCGTGGCATCCATCGGCGGCGCCTGGCGCTCGGTCCGCAGGTACTCGAAG
>CAZYPM010000091.1:2511-8116 GCA_964649205.1 uncultured Steroidobacteraceae bacterium | reverse complement strand
CCGTTCGGCGTGGCGATGCTCGGGATGTTGGTGCCGGTGTTGATCGCCACCGCCATCGCGTCGAACTGCTCGCGCGACACGGCCCCGGACAGCAACGCCTGCTTCGCTTCGCTGATGTAGATGGTCGCGACGAACACGTTGTCGCTGATCGTGGACAGGAACCCGGATGCCGCGAACAGTGCGATGGTCTGGTCCGAAGGCTCGAGCGCCAGCACCCAGGCCAGGAACGGCGTGAACAGGTGCTGCTGGTGGATCACCCCGACGATGGCGAAGAACACGACCAGCAGCGCCGTGAACGGCAGCGCCGCCTCGAAAGCCTTGCCGAGGCGCCCCTCCTCCACCACGCCGGTGAAGGCGGTCGCCAGCACGATGATCATGAGGCCGATCACGCCGACCTCGGCGACGTGGAAGGCGAGCGCGAACACCAGCAGCAGCGCCACCAGCGCCTGCACGATGATCACCTGGCGGTGCTTCGGCGTCATCTTCGCCGACTCGTCGCGCTCGTACTCGATCAGCACCTCGCGCACCGAGGCCGGCATCGGCGCGCCGTAGCCGAACCAGCCCATTTTCTCGACCAGCATGCAGGTCGCGAGGCCCGCCGCGACGGTCGGCACCGTCACCGGCGCCATCTCGACCGCGAAGCGGATGAAGTCCCAGCCCGCCTCCTTGCCGATCAGCAGGTTCTGCGGCTCGCCGACCAGCGTGCAGACGCCGCCGATCGTGGTGCCGACCGCGCCGTGCATCATCAGGCTGCGCAGGTAGGCGCGGAACTGGTCGAGGTCGGCATCGGGGTGCGCGCGCTCGGAGGCGACGTGGTGGTAGACGCCGTAGAAGCCGCCCGCGACCGTGATCATGACCGCGAGCACGGTGAGCGCGTCCAGGAATGCCGACAGCGACGCCCCCACGGCCGCGAACAGGAAGGCGAGCGCCACCTTCGACTCGATGCGCACCAGCAGCTTGGTGAAGGTGTACACCAGCATCTCGCGCAGGAAGTAGATGCCCGCCACCATGAACATCAGCAGCAGGATCACCGGCAGGCCGGACTCGATCTCGTGCTGCACGCCTTCCGGCGTCACCAGGCCCATGATCGCGGCCTCGATCGCGATCAGCCCGCCCGGCTGCAGCGGATAGCAGCGCAAGGCCATCATCAGCGTGATGATGAATTCGAACAGCAGGGTCCAGCCGGCGACGACCGGGCCGAAGGCCGCGAGCACCAGCGGGTTCGCCACCAGGCAGGCGACGATCAGCGCCTTGTACCAGTCGGGGGCGTGGCCGAGGAAGTTGCGCCAGAAGGCCGCGCCGAGCGTGCCCGTCATCCGCGCTCCCGGGCGCCCGGCAAGGAGCGGAACAGCGCGGGGCCGTTGGCGGCGCGCTCGATCGCCTTGAGCGCCTCTTCGTGCGCGGCGAGTTCCGCCTCGTTGGCGCGCACCACCGGGATCTTCAGGTCGCCGCGCCGCGCGCGCCGGGCCTCACCACCCGCGTCGTCGCTCTCGTCGAGGCCGTGCTCGAGCGACAGCGCGGCCTGGCCGCCGCTCATGGCGAGGTAGACGTCGGCCAGGATGCGCGCATCCAGCAGCGCCCCGTGCAGGTCGCGGCCCGAGTTGTCCACCTTGTAGCGCTTGCAGAGCGCGTCCAGGCTGTTGCGCTGTCCGGGATGCAGCCGCCGCGCCAGCATCAGCGTGTCGAGCACGCGGCAGCTGTCGGCGATCGTCCTGGCGAGACCCGCCCGCGCCAGTTCCGCATCGAGGAAGCCGACGTCGAACTCGGCGTTGTGGATCACGAGCTCGGCGCCCTCGATGAACTCGAGGAATTCCGCCGCGACCTCGGCGAAGCGCGGCTGCGAGGCCAGGAACTCGTTGGTGATGCCGTGCACGGCGAGCGCGCCGGCCTCGACCTCGCGCTCGGGCCGCAGGTAGCGCTGCCAGCTGCGCCCGCTCGGGCGGCGGTGCAGCAGCTCGATGCAGCCGATCTCGATGATGCGGTGGCCGTCGGCCAGCTCGAGGCCGGTGGTTTCGGTGTCGAGGACGATCTGGCGCACGACCTAGCTTACCAATTCGTCGATGCCGCGGTTCGCGAGCGCGTCCGCGCGTTCGTTCCCGGGATGGCCGGTGTGGCCGCGCACCCAGTGCCACTCGACGTCGTGCTTCGCGGCCAGCTCGTCGAGCCGCTCCCAGAGATCCTGGTTCTTGACCGGCTTGCGGTCCGCGGTGCGCCAGTTGCGCCGTTTCCAGTCCGCGAGCCAGGTCGTGATCCCCATGCGGACGTACTGCGAATCGGTGTAGAGCGCGACCTTGCAGTGGCGCTTCAGCGCTTCCAGCGCGCGGATGGCGGCGGTCAGCTCCATGCGGTTGTTGGTGGTCTCGGGCTCGCCGCCGTACAGCTCGCGTTCGCGGCCCTGGTGGCGCAGCAGCGCGCCCCAGCCGCCCGCGCCCGGATTTCCGCGGCAGGCGCCGTCGGTATAGATCTCGACCCGGCTCAAGACGCGCGCCGTGCCGCGGGCTCGGCGAGTCCGCCGATCACCGCGGTGCGCAACCGGCTGCGCAGTCGCAGCGGCGTCATCGAGTACACGCGCTTGCGCGCGTGCAGCAGGTAGGCGCCCGAGAACCGCGGCCAGGCGCGCCGGCCCGCACGCTCGAGGAAGCCGCCCGTGCGCGACCGGCCCAGTCGCGGGAACGGCGGCGCGTACAGGTAGCGCTGCGCGACGCCGACCTCGAAGCCGGTGAGCTTGAGCCAGTCGGAGAGTCGTTGCGCGCCGATCCGGCGCCGGATGCCCGGCGGGAAGCCGCCGCGCGTGAAGGCGCCCCGCAGCGACCAGGCGCCCAGCGGCTCGAAGCCGAGCACGATCAGCTCGCCCTCGCCGGCCAGCACGCGTGCGGCCTCGCGCAGCACCTCGTGCGGCTCGCGCGCGAACTCGAGCGTGTGCGGCAGCAGCATCACGTCCACGCTGTCGGACTGCAGCGCCAGTTCATCCGCGCTCGAGACCAGTGCGACGCCGGGCCCCGGCGCCGGCGCCACCAGCGCCGAGCGCCGCGTGCGTGCGAGCGGCAGGAAGGTCTCCGGCCCGCCCCAGCCGCCGACCTGCACGCAGTGCAGGCCGAACGCGCATTCGAGCGCGCCCGCGACCAACGAGCGTTCCTGCTCGAGCACCAGGCCGCCCAGGGGCCCGGCGAGCCACGCGGCGAGGTCTGGCCGGGATGCGCTCATAAGGCCCGGAATTGTCGCATAATTGCCCATGCTCGACGTCCAGCCGATCCCGGCGTTCCAGGACAATTACATTTGGTTGATCAAGGGGGTGGACGACCCGAGCTGCGTCGCGGTCGTGGACCCGGGCGACGCCGGTCCGGTCCTCGCCAGGCTTGAGTCCGAGGGCCTGCAACTCGCCGCCATCCTCGCGACGCACCATCACGCGGATCATGTCGGCGGCATCCCCGAGCTCGTCGAGGCGACCGGTTGTGCCGTGTTCGGGCCCGCGCGCGAGCGGCTGCCGGTGGAGGCCACCCGGCTGGGGAACGGCGACATCGCCCGCCTGCCTGCGCTCGGGCTCGAGTTCAGGGTGCTGGACGTGCCCGGCCATACTGCGGGGCACATCGCTTATTACGGCCATGGCGCGCTGTTCTGCGGCGACACCCTCTTTAGCGCGGGCTGCGGCCGGCTGTTCGAGGGAACCGCGGAACAGATGCTGGCCTCGCTGGAAGCCTTTGCGCGCCTGCCGGATGCCACGCGCGTGTTCTGCGGGCACGAGTACACCCTCGCCAACCTGCGCTTTGCAGCCGAGGTCGAGGCCGGCAACCCCGATGTGGCGGATTACACCCGCAAGGCGGCGGATTTGAGGGCTTCCGGCCGCCCCACCCTTCCCTCGACCATCGGGCTTGAGAAGCGCGTCAACCCTTTTCTGCGCAGTGGGCATGAAAATGTCAAATTATCGGCGGAACGTCGGGCCGGCAGGCCATTGTCCAACCCGGTAGCCGTGTTCGCCGAAATCCGCAGCTGGAAGGACATTTTTCGATGACGCAAGCGCGAGACCTCACGATCCGCCGGGCAGCTCTCGCCGCGCTCGCCGCACTGGCCGCGGGTTGTGCGGGCGTCGAATCCACCACCACCAGTTCGCTGCCCGACCAGGAGATCGTCAACGATCCGGGCGAGATCGCCTACCCCCCGGAGCCCGAGGCGCCGCCGCTGCCGCTGCCCGAGCTCAGCGCGCCGATGCACGACGAGCTGCCGGCGGAGCCGGTCGTTTACGGCGACGTGCTCGACCGCATCCGCGGCCAGCTCTCGCTGCCCCAGGTGGACCATCCGCGCGTCGACCGCGAGATCGAATGGCTGCAGCGCAATCCGGACTACGTCGCGCGCGTGTTCGGCCGCGCGCAGCGCTACATGCACCACATCGCGAACGAGGTCGAGGCTCGCGGCCTGCCCGGCGACCTCGCATTGCTGCCGGTGGTCGAGAGCGCCTTCAACCCCTTCGCCTATTCGCGCAGCCACGCCTCCGGACTCTGGCAGTTCATCGCCCCGACCGGCGAGCGCTTCGGGCTCGCGCGCAACTACTGGAAGGACGAGCGCCGCGACGTGCTCGAGTCCACCCGCGCGGCGCTCGAGTACCTGAGCTCGCTGCACCGGCGCTTCGACGGCGACTGGTTCCTGGCCATCGCCGCCTACAACTACGGCACCGGCAACGTGCAGCGCGCGATCAACCGCAACCTGGCGCTGCGCCGCCGCACGGACTTCTTCTCGCTGTCGCTGCCCGCGGAAACCCGCGCCTACGTGCCGAAGATGATCGCGCTCGCGAAACTGCTGCGCGACCCGGGCGCCTACGGCATCTACCTGCCGCCGATCCCGGATGCGCCGTACTTCCGCGTCGTGCCGACCGACGGCCCGGTCGACCTGCGCCTGATGGCCGAGCTTGCCGGCATCGAGACCGAGGAACTGCACGCGCTGAACCCGGCCTGGAACCGCTGGATCACCGACCCGGACGGCCCGCACCGCGTGCTGGTGCCGGACGTGGTCGCCGACAACTTCACCGCGCAACTTGCGGCGCTCGACGGCAACGGCCGCGCGCGGCTCGGCGTGCACACGGTCGCTCCCGGCGAGTCGCTCGCCTCGATCGCAGGACGCTACAGGGTGCCCGAGGCATTCATCGATCGCATGAATGCGGGCAAGCGCGCCGTGCTGCAGCCGGGCGACGAGTTGCTGGTCCCCGCCGGCGACGTCTCGCAGCTGCGCGCCGGCCTGGGCTCCGATCTCGAACGGCGCATCCACCGCGTCAGGAGCGGCGAGTCGCTGTGGAGCATCTCGCGCCGGCACGGCATGACCGTGTCGCAGCTCGCGCGCCTGAATGGCATCTCCACCAAGGGCGTGCTGCGGCCGGGCCAGCGCCTGCTGGTGTCCGGTTCGCCGGCCAGCGCCGCGGAGACGCCGGTGCCGGCGTCCGGCAAGGTCAGCTACACGGTCCGGCGCGGGGACACGCTTTCGGGGATCGCACGGCGCTTCTCGGTGACCGTGCGCCAGCTGCAGGCCTGGAACAACCTGGGGGGCAGCACGCTGCTGCGTGCCGGGCAGCTGCTCACCATCCACGTCGGGGGAAGTTCGGACGTCGGCAGCTGAGCCG
>CAZYPM010000091.1:0-2411 GCA_964649205.1 uncultured Steroidobacteraceae bacterium | reverse complement strand
TACGGAGGGGAAGGCATGGGGTTTCTGGCGGGACGAAAGGCCCTGATCGTGGGCCTGGCGACCGATCGTTCGATCGCCTGGGGCATATCGCAGGCCATGCAGCGTGAGGGCGCGGAGCTCGCCTTCACCTACCAGAACGAGCGCATCAAGGACCGCGTGGCCGAGCTCGCGACCGAGCTCGGGTCGAAGCTCGTAATGCCGATGGACGTCGGCATCGACGCCGAGATCGACGCGGCTTTCGCCAAGCTGCGCGAGGCCTGGGGCGGGCTCGACGTCCTGGTGCACTCAGTCGCCTTCGCGCCGCGCGAGGCGCTGACCGGCGGCTTCGTCGAGGCCACGACCCGCGAGGCCTTCGCCCAGGCCCACGACGTCTCCAGCTACAGCCTGACGGCGCTGGCCCGCGCCGCGCTGCCGCTCATGCAGGGCCGGCCCGGGGCGATCGTCACGCTGTCCTACCTCGGCGCCGTGCGCTCGATCCCCGCCTACAACGTGATGGGTCTCGCCAAGGCGAGCCTGGAGTCGAACGTGCGCTTCCTGGCGGCGGACCTGGGCCCGAAAGGCATCCGCGTGAACGCGATCTCCGCGGGCCCGATCAAGACGCTGGCGGCGGCCGGCATACCGGGCTTCCGCAAGATGCTGCACCACGTCGAGCAGGTGGCGCCGCTCAAACGCAACGTCACGATCGAGGACGTCGGCAACGCGGCCGCGTTCCTGTGCTCGGACCTCGCGGCGGGCATTACCGGCGAGACGCTCTACGTCGATTCAGGGTATTCGCACGTCGGGATGAGTTTCCCGGAGTAGCGCTGGCGCGGGATTCGTCGGCGGGCCTGGCGGGGGCAGTCCCTCGCGGGCTCAGGCCGGCGACCGGATTCGCCCGCTCGGGACCCCCGCCAGGCCCGCCCGCGCATCAGGTGCCGACGATGCCGCGAATATGACGGGCGTCAGTTGAGCCGCAGCAGGTAGCGCGCCTCGCGTGTGCGACCGTTCGCGTGGCTTACGATTACGCGTAACGTCCAGGCGGCAGAACCCTGGAACGCGGCGGCAGGGATTTCGCCAATCACGTCCTTCCGCACCGGTCGGCCAGGGCCGGCTTCGACCGCTTTCCAGGCTGACGGAGCCTCGCCGGCGCCGATCTCGATGCGGGCACCGGCGAATTTCTCCGCATCCGCGGTCCCGATCACGCGGGCGACCGGGCCGCGAGAGGTGCTTGCGACCTCGACCCGGTCGATCGCCGCATCCACGTAGAAAGCCGGGTCAGCCTTGAGCGCCGCGGCCCCGTCGAGCCGGCCGTATCCCGTCAGATGATCGACACCCGGCGCCTCGATGTCCTGCGCGGAATGAAGCAGCATCCGCTCGACCTGCTCGGCGCTCAAGGCCGGGTTCGCGGCAAGCAGCAGCGACGCGGTGCCCGCCACCAGCGGCGCTGCGAAGGAGGTCCCGGTCGCGCGGATGTAGCCGGCATCTGCCCCGACCACGTTGGCGCCGTGCCGGTAGTTGCGTGCGCCCGCGGCGGCGAGCAGGTCGGTGCCGATCGCGCGCGGACCCAGAATGTCCACGCCCGGCGCGGCGAGGTCGATGTCCGGGCCGTAGTTCGATTCCTTAACCCTGCGGTCGGTCGTGTCGGTGGCCGTCACCGTGAGCGCGCGCGGCAGGCCGCCGGGACCGTAGTCGGCAAGTTCAATTCCTTCGTTGCCCGCGGCCACGACCACGACGGCTCCGCGCGAGTGCGCGAATTCGATGGCGAGATATTCGGTGCGAGTCAGCGTGCGCCCGCCGACGCTCAGGTTGATGACGCGCGCACCATTCGAGGCGGCATAGACGATGGCCTCGGCGATGGCGGACGCCGGCCCGCGGCCAAGCTCGTCCATCGCCTTCAGCACCATGAGGCGCGCCCCCGGATTGACGCCGGCAATGCCAGCGCCGTTGTCGCGCCGGCTGGCGATGATGCCTGCGACCAGCGTGCCATGGCCGTTGAAGTCCCAGGGCAGGTTGTTGCGATCGATGAAGTTCCAGCCGACGATGTCGTCGATGTAGCCGTTCCGGTCATCGTCCTTGCCGTTTGCAGGCACCTCGCGCGGGTTGAGCCACAGTTGGTCCGGCGTGAGGTCCACGTGGTTCCAGGCAACGCCCGTGTCGATCACGGCGACCGTCACCGGCGCACCGGAGGCTGGCGAACTGGCGGCGGCACCCGCCGCCAGCCCGACCTGTTTCAGGGCCCATTGGTCGTCATGGGGCTGGCCCCAGCTGCCGCGGGATGCCAGGTAGGGATCGGCGGCCTGGACACCACGCAGGGCATCGCCTTCGGCGTAGACGACACCCGGCGTCTGCTGCAACGAGCCGGCAATCGTGCCTGCGGAGCTTTCCGGATACTGGAGCACGAATACGTAGGTCGGCGTATCGCAGGACGGAGG
>CAZYPM010000090.1:5883-8147 GCA_964649205.1 uncultured Steroidobacteraceae bacterium | reverse complement strand
TGGCTGGGCGTGGACGCGAACCAGGGTTACGCGCCCGCGAGCCTGGGTGAACTGCTGCCGGCACTGATGACCAGCAAGGTGAAGCTGGTCGAGCAACCCTTCGCGCGCGGGCGCGAGGCGGACATGGAAGGCCTGCGCTGCCCGATCCCGGTGGCGGCCGACGAGAGCGTGCAGGACCTCCCCGACATCGAGCCCCTGGTCGGCCGCTTCGACGTGGTCAACATCAAGCTCGACAAGTGCGGCGGGCTCACCGAGGGGCTGGCCATGGTGAACGAGGCGCGCCGCCTCGGCCTCGGCACCATGGTCGGCAACATGGTGGGCACCAGCCTCGCCATGGCGCCGGCCTGGATCCTCGGGCAGCTCTGCGACCTGCGCGACCTGGACGGCACGCTCTTCATCGCGCGCGACCGCAAGCCCGCGATCCTGTTCGACCAGGGCGCCGTCTTCTACCCGGCCCAGGGCTGGGGCACGCCCTGAGCGTGCTCGTTTGACAATTCTCTGATCAGGATTAGTATCTCCGGATGGGATAATTTTCCCCGCTGGGGCCGATCGCACACATCGAGGGGGACAACGATCATGAACAGGCATACCGCGCTCACCGTGTCCGGCTCCGTGGCCATGGTCCTCGCCGCGTCCGCCGCGATGGCCGAGGACACGACGAGGCTGGGCGAGGTCTTCGTCACCGCGCAGAAGCGCACGGAGTCGCTCGCGAACATCCCGATGTCGGTCTCGGTCGTCTCGGGTGAGGAGCTCCAGCGGCAGCAGGTGGCGGACTTCCAGGACCTGACCTCCCTGGTGCCGGGCCTCAGCATCAACTCGAACACCCGCGGCATCACGCGCGTCACGATGCGCGGCATCAACACCGGCGGCGTCGCATCGACCGTCGGCGTCTACGTCAACGAGGTGCCGTTCGGCTCGAGCAGCGGCCTCGCGAATGCTGCGGTCCTCTCCGGCGACTTCGACACCTTCGACATGGCGCGCATCGAGGTGCTGCGCGGCCCGCAAGGCACCCTGTACGGCGCGAGCGCGCTCGGCGGCGTGATCAAGTACGTCACGAACGCGCCCTCGACCGAGGGCTTCGAGGCCCGCTTCCAGGGTTCGATCGAGGACACCGCGGACGCCGACATGGGCTATGCGCTGACCGGCGTGGTGAACATCCCGGCAAGCGATACCTTCGCCCTGCGCGCCAGCGGCTTCTTCCGCTCCGACGGCGGCTACATCGCCTCGATCGGCAACAACCCGATCCCGGCGCTGCAGAACCCGGCGGTGAACATCGTCGGCGGGACGCTGGTCGAGGACGAGATCAACGGCACCGAGGTCACGGGCGGCCGCGTTTCGGCGCTGTTCAGGCCTTCGGATGCGTTCTCCCTCGACCTGACCGTGCACTACCAGGACATCCAGAGCGACAACGCGGACGCGTTCGAGGTCAATCCGGCCACGCTGCAGCCGCTCTATGGCGGCCGCGTGGCGTCGCGCTACCACGACGAGCCGACCGACACCGAATACCGGCTCTACAGCGCGACCATGGACTGGGACCTCGGGGGCGCCACGCTGCAGTCGGTGACCAGCTACAGCGAGTTCGAGCAGAACTTCACGCGCGACGCGGCCGTCGTCGACGTGCTCGGCGCGGGACTCGGCACCGCGCAACTGCTGACCTTCGTGTACAGCACCCCGGGCACGACGGACGCGTTGCTGTCCTCGGTCCTCGACCAGACGGTGACCACCGACAAGTTCACGCAGGAACTGCGCCTCATGTCGCCGCAGAGCGACCAGTTCGAGTGGCTGCTGGGCGCCTATTACACGGACGAGGATTCCCTCATCGGCCAGCGGCTCATCGCAGTCCAGCCCGGCACCACCAACCCGGCTGCGGGCATACCGCTGCCGGCGGATCTCAGCATCGTTTCCGCGTACGAGGAAATCGCGCTGTTCGGCAACGCGACCTGGCACGTCACCGATCGCTTTGATCTCTCGTTCGGCGCGCGCTGGAGCGACAACGACCAGGATGCCGCGCAGAACGGACTCATCATCCTGCCGATCCTGCCGGGCGGCCAGCTGGTGCTGGACTTCGTCGACCTGAGTTCCTCGGAGAGCCCGTTCACCTGGTCGTTCTCGCCCCGGTACGAGTTCAGCGACACCACCTCGGCATACCTGCGCGTCGCCACCGGCTTCCGCCCGGGCGGCCCGAACGTGCTGCCCCCGGGGGCGCCCGCGCCCGCCACCTACGACTCGGACGAGCTGACCAACTACGAACTCGGCCTGCGCAC
>CAZYPM010000090.1:1824-5783 GCA_964649205.1 uncultured Steroidobacteraceae bacterium | reverse complement strand
TTCGGCCTGCGGTTCTGACGGGCTCCGGGTAAGCTCGCTCGATGTCGGCCGTCCGCAGCCTCGCCGCGGGTGACGTCGGCGCGGGATCGACCCTGATCTCGCTGCCCGCGCCCTACCTCCTGTTCCTCGGGGACGTCACGGATGCCGGCTACGCCAAGACGGCGTTTGGCCTGAGGGACTGGGCGCGCGAGCTGTGCGTCGGCGAATTCGCGAGCGCCGGCGGCACGGTGTCGACCGGCCTGCCGCGCCTCACGCCGCGCGAGGCCCAGGCCAAAGGCGCGCGCTCGGCCGTGATCGGCGTCGCGAACACCGGCGGCGTGCTGAAGCCGAGCTGGATTCCGAGCCTGCTCGAGGCGCTCGATGCGGGCCTCGACCTGGTGTCGGGCATGCACGGCCGGCTCGGCCAGGTGCGCGAACTGGCGGCGGCGGCCGAACGGCTCGGCCGCCGGCTCATCGACGTGCGCGTTCCGCCCGCCGGCATTCCGGTGGGCACCGGGCGCAAGCGCCCGGGCCGGCGGCTGCTGACGGTGGGCACCGACTGTGCGCTCGGCAAGAAGTACACGGCGCTCGCCATCAGGGGCGCGATGCGCCGCCGCGGCGTGGCGGTCGATTTCCGTGCCACCGGGCAGACCGGGATCATGATCGCCGGCAGCGGCATTCCGATGGATGCCGTGGTCGCGGATTTCGTCGCCGGCGCCGCCGAAGTGCTGAGCCCCGACGCGGCGCCCGATCACTGGGACGTGATCGAGGGCCAGGGCTCGGTGTTCCACCCGGCCTATGCAGGGGTTTCACTCGGCCTGCTGCACGGCAGCCAGCCGGACGTGATCGTGCTGTGCCACGAGCCGGGCCGCAGGCACCTGCTCGGCTATCCGGATTATCCGACGCCGCAACTGCAGGAAGCGATCGCCGTGCACCTGAAGCTAGGCGCGCTCACGAACAAGGCGATCCGTTGCGGCGGCGTCAGCTTCAACACCGGCGCAATGACGGCCGAAGAGGCCGATACCGTCATGCGCAAGGCCTCGCTCGCGCTCGGCTTGCCGGTCGCGGACCCGATGCGCGGCGGGGCGGACTTCGAACGGCTGGTGGAGTCCTGTCTCGCCCCATGAGCGGGCCCTCCTGGTTCCAGCGCTTCCTGCTGCCGGGATTCGCCTTCAACGCTTTCGTCATCGGCGGCGGCTATGCCACCGGGCGCGAGCTCGCCGAGTTCTTCCTGCCGGCCGGGCCGTGGGGCGGCTTGCTCGCCATGGCATTCGCCATGGTCCTGTGGAGCGCGATCTGCATGGTGACCTTCCGGTTCGCGCGCGCGACCGGTAGCTACGACTACCGCAGCTTCTTCCGCCAGCTGCTGGGGCCCGCCTGGCTGGCGTTCGAGGCCGCCTACCTCGTGCTGCTGGTGCTGGTGCTGGCCGTGTTCGCGGCCGCAACCGGGGCGATGGGCGTGGCGCTGTTCGGCTGGCCGGCGCTCGCGGGGACGCTGGTGCTGGTGGCCGCGATTGCAGCCTTCACCGCCTTCGGCACGCAAGGCGTCGAGTGGCTCTTCAAGTACGCCACCTGGTTCCTGTTCGCCGTGTACGCAATCTTCGTGGCAACCGCACTCGGGCTGTTCGGCGACCGCCTCCTGGCGAACTTTGCTGCGGCGAGCGGCACCGACGGCTGGCTCGCCGCCGGATTCACCTACGCGAGCTACAACGTCGCCGGCGCCGTGGTGATCCTGCCGGTGCTGCGCCACCTGCAATCGGACCGCGACGCCGTGGTCGCCGGATTGCTGGCGGGACCGATCGCGATGGTGCCGGGCCTGCTGTTCTTCGCCTGCATGATCGCCTGGTACCCCGGGATCGGCGCGGAGGTGTTGCCGTCCAACTTCATGCTGCAGCAGATGGGCCTGCCGCTGCTGCACGGCGTCTTCCAGTTCGTGATCTTCCTCGCGATCCTCGACACCGGCGTCGGTATCGTGCACGCATTCAACGAGCGCGTCTCCAACGTGCTCGCGGAACGCAGGGGCCGCGGGCTCACGACCGCGAGCCGGTTCGCGATCGCCGGCGCGCTGCTGGTGGGCTCGGTGTTCGTCGCCGACCGCTTCGGGCTGGTCGCGCTGATCGCCAAGGGCTACCGCGCGCTCGCCTGGATCGTGTTCGCGGTATTCGTCCTGCCGCTCATGACCTGGGGCCTGTGGCGGCTGGCCACCGGACGGGCCGCGCGCCAGGCCGCCTGACATCTGCATGGAGATTCCGATGCGCATGATTGCCACCGCCCTGCTGCTCGTCATCCCCGTCTTCGCCGTTGCAGCGCCGCCGAAAGGCTTCGACGCGCGCGTCGAGGCGCTCATGCGGCAGATGGAGGTGCCGGGCGCCACGGTGGCGATCGTCGAGAATGGCGCAGTGACCCTCGCGCGCGGCTACGGCCTGCGCAGCCAGGGCGGCACAGACACGGTCGGCCCGGACACGCTGTTCCAGATCGGGTCCACGACCAAGGCGTTCACCAGCGCGGCGCTCGCGATCCTGGTGGACGAAGGCAAGCTCCGCTGGGACGACCGTGTGATCGACCACCTGCCGGGCTTCCAGATGTACGACCCCTGGGTCACGCGCGAGATCACCGTGCGCGACCTGCTGGTGCACCGGAGTGGCCTCGGCCTCGGCCACGGCGACCTGCTGTTCGTTCCGGCGACGAACCTCAGCCGCGAGGAAACCGTGCGGCGCGTGCGCTTCCTCAAGCCCGCGACCAGCTTCCGCTCGGCCTACGCCTACGACAACATCCTCTACATCGTCGCGGGCGCGGTAATCGAGGCGGTCTCCGGGCAGCGCTGGGAGGAGTTCGTCGAGGCACGCATATTCGCGCCGCTCGGCATGAACCGGAGCGTCAGCAACGACCCCGATCGCCTGGCCGTCGCCGATCGCGCTTTCCCGCACGGCCGCGTCGGCGAGATCCGCGGCGTCGGCCCGCAGGCCGCCTTCGACGAAAAGGCGGTCGCGCTCGGCGAGAACTCGGCGCCGGCCGGCGCAATCGCATCGAGCGCGAATGACCTGGCGAAGTGGCTGCAGGTGCAGCTGGCGGCCGGCAGCTTGCCGGGCTCCGAGGCGCGGCTGTTCTCCGAGGCGAGTGCGCGCGAGATGTGGCAGCCCGTCGTGCCACTGCCGATCACGCCGTTGCCCGGTCCCCTCGCCGACGCGACACCGAAGTTCCGGAATTACGCACTCGGCTGGAACGTGCAGGATTACCGTGGGCATCGCATCCTGGGGCACGGCGGCGCAACGCTCGGTTTCCGCGCGACGGTCGTGCTCATCCCCGACAAGGGCATCGGCATCGCGATGGCGATGAACTCCGAGGATGGACCCTTCCTGCTGGGCCTGCAGTACGAACTGCTGGATCACTACCTCGGCCTGCCCAAGCGCGACTGGGCGAAGGCCTTCTCCGACTTCCTCGCGGAGCGCAATGCCAAGGGCCTCGAAGCCGTACGCGCGGCGACGACCTCGCGGCCGGCATCGCAGCCGTCGCTGCCGCTGCCTTCGTACGCCGGGAAGTACACCGATGTGTGGTACGGGCCGATCGAGATCACCGGGGATTCGGACGCGCTCACGATCGACTTCCTGCAGACGCCGGGCATGCGCGCGAAACTCGAGCACTGGGCCTTCGACACCTTTGTCGCACGCTGGCAGGATCCGCTGACCGAGCCCGCCTACGTGACGTTCTCGCTGGATGCGGCGGGCAAACCGTCGCGCATCACGATGAAGGCGGTTTCGCCGGTCGCGGACTTCAGCTACGACTACCACCACCTGGAGTTCACGCCGGTCGCCGCCCCGCCCTGAACCGGTGAAACGATTGGGCCGCGCCCGCGTCCAATGACGGGTGACGACGCCCAGGATCGCTGCGCTCTGCCTCGGCTTGCTGGCGGGGAGCCTGCCCGCCGCCGGTCATGCGGCCGATTGGGAGGTCGTGGCCGAGACGGACGGCATCGTCGTCAG
>CAZYPM010000090.1:0-1724 GCA_964649205.1 uncultured Steroidobacteraceae bacterium | reverse complement strand
GATCCGGGCGGCGCGGTTCCGGATTGGCTGGTCCGCATGCAGAGCAGGCGCAACCCGCTCGGGACACTATCCGGACTGCGCCGCCAGCTGGAGCAGATCCGCAGCCGCCAGGCGGCTCAACAGGCGGACGGGTCGCCGCAGACGCACAGGTTCGAGCAGGTCTGACGGATACGGTCCACGTCGCCCTTCGTCTCCTGCAGCGCAAGAATGTAGTTGCGCATTCCCGCCTCGTCGAAGCACTGGTCGGTCTGGAACCGCGTGCCGAGCGGAGTCACCTTCTTGCAGTAGAGCGTGTGCTTGCCGCGCTTCACCTTCTTGAAGCCCGGCGGCAGCTTGAGCTCCTCCTCGGCCTTCGCGACCGTCTCGGCATCCGCCGCCGGCTCGGCTGCGGCGGGCGGGGTGTCCGCCGGGCCGCTCGCGTACGGGCCCGCGTAGGCGGCGGCAGTTGCCAGCGCAAGGATCAATGTGAGCGGGATGCTCGCAGCCTGCATGCCTCACCTCCGTGAACGGAATCAGATCGGGTCGTCGATGGACCGCGCCAGCGGCGTGAAGAGCTTAGGCCCGTCTTCGGTCATGTGCCAGATGTCCTCCATCCGGACCCCGAACTCGCCCGGGATGTAGATGCCCGGTTCGTCGGAAAAGCACATGCCCGCCGCCAGCGGCGTGCGGTCCGCGCGCATCAGGTTCGGCGGCTCGTGTCCGTCCATGCCGATGCCGTGGCCGGTGCGATGCGAAGTGCCCGGCAGGCCGTAGTCCTTCGCCCAGCCGAGTCCCTCGTAGTACGCGCGCACTGCATGATCGATGTCGCCGACCGGCAGGCCGATCTTCGCGGTCTCGAGCGCGATCTCCTGCCCGCGCTTGACGGTGTCCCAGACCTGGCGCTGGCGCGCGGTCGGCTCGCCGAAGACCCAGGTGCGCGAGATGTCCGAGCTGTAGCCATGAACCTTGCAGCCGACGTCGATCAGGATCACCGAGCCCTCGCGCACCGCCTGTGGCTTCTCGGTGCCGTGCGGATAGGCGCTCGCCTCGTTCAGCAGCACCAGCCCGAACTCGTACTTGCCGCCGAGTGCCGCGTGCGCGCTGGCGACCAGTGCGGCGATGTCGCTGCCGCTCATGCCGGCCTGGACCTGTCCGTGCACGTGCCGGATCGCGCCGAGCGTGACGTCGTTTGCCGCCTGCATCAGCGCAATCTCGGCCGGCGACTTGATCGTGCGGCAGGCGTTCACCAGCGCCTCGCCGGAGACCACTTCGCGCCCGAATCCCGGCGCCTTGCGCACGTGGTCCACGATGAAGAACCGCGTGCTCCATTCGACCGCGAGCGGACCCTGCGCCCTGCCCGCGCGCATCGCATCGGCGACCAGGGCGAACGGGCTCTGGTCCTCGTGCCAGGGGCGCAGGTCGGCCTCGATGCGCAGCGACTCCTCGACCGAGGGCACCTCGAAGAAGGGCGTGACGACGGTGGTCCGGCCCTCGGCCGGGATCAGCGCCGCGGTGGTGCGCTCGGAGCGCCACCAGCGGATGCCGGTGAAGTACTCGAGCGAGGACCCCGCCTCGACCAGCATGGCGGCGACCTTCTCGCGCTGCATCAGCGACTGCAGCTTCGCGATGCGCGCGGCGTGCTCGGCCGGGGTGATCGGCCGGGCCTCGGTCGTGAGCGAGCGTAGCTGCCCGCCCGGCGCCTCGGCGGCGCGCGCACTTGCGCCCATGGCCAGGGCGGCGCCGGC
>CAZYPM010000089.1:5524-8592 GCA_964649205.1 uncultured Steroidobacteraceae bacterium | reverse complement strand
GCCAAAAAAAAGCCCCGGACCGTTGGCCCGGGGCGCAAGTGCGGACTTTCGGTGAAGGGAAGGAAGTCCGCTAGGGGATACCGACGCAGACAGGAATACGGCGATTACGTTAACGCTCGCCCCGCTGCGGCTCCGTGATCTGGGCCACAATTCGCCCGCATTGGCATGGGCCTGCGGAAAAGCCTTATGATTCAGCGGCTTGAACGATGGGAACGCCCATGTGAACCGGCCCGGACCGCGATCCCGCCAGGGCTCCAAGTACTCGACGCCGGAGGGCGCGGCACGCCTGCGGGCGGAACTCGAGGAGCTCTGGAGCCGCGAACGGCCTGCCGTGACCCGCGCCGTCGCGGAAGCCGCCGCCATGGGCGACCGCTCCGAGAACGCCGAGTACATCTATGGCAAGCGGCGCCTGCGCGAGATCGACCGGCGCGTGCGATTCCTGCGCCAGCGGCTCGACGGGCTCAGGGTGGTGAGCGCGCCGCCCGCCGACCGCTCGCGCGCTTTTTTCGGTGCCTGGGTGACGCTCGAGGACGGGCGCGGCGCGACGCGGCGTCACCGCATCGTGGGGCCGGACGAGTTCGACCGCGAGAGCGGCTTCATCAGCATGGATTCGCCGCTCGGGCGCACGCTGCTCGGCAAGCGCGTCGGGGACGAATTCGAGATCGAACTGCCGGCGGGCCGGCAGTCATTCACCGTGGTCGCGATCGACTATCCCGAATAAAGGGGACGCGTCCATTTACCGTTGGGTAAATGGACGCGTCCCCTTTAGTAGACCACGCGGATGTTCTTGAACTGCCAGGGATCGCTCTCGTCGAGGTCCTCCGGGAACAGGCGCCCGCGGTCGAACAGCGGTGTCCAGTCGCTGTACTTGCCGACCACCGGGCCCAGGTAGGGCATGCAGATCTCGAGGTTGCGCCGGAAGTCGATCTCGTCCGGTTCGACCAGGCCCATGGCCGGGTTCTCGATCGCCCAGATCATTCCGGAGAGCGCCGCCACCGTGACCTGCAGCGAGGTCGCGCTGTTGTGGGGCGCGAGCTTGCGCGCCTCGTCGATCGAGAGCTGCGAGCCGTACCAGTAGGCGTTCTTCGCGTGTCCCGCGAGCAGCACGCCCAGCTCGTCGATGCCGGCGGTGATGTCCTCCATCATGATCCGCTTGCGGTCCTGCAGCTGGAAGTTGCGGCCGCAGAACTCGTGCACCGACAGCACCGCGTTGTCGGACGGGTGGTAGGCGTAGTGCACGGTCGGCCGGTACAGCACGCGGTCGTTCTGCCGCACCGTCAGGTAGTCCGAGATCGAGATCGACTCGCCGTGCGTGACCAGGAAGCCGTGGAAGTGGCCGGCCTCGGGAGTCCAGGTGCGCACGCGGGTCGCGCAGCCCGGCTGCGTCAGGAAGATCGCGCTCTTGCGCCCGAAGTCGTGCTGGCGTCCGTCGCGGGGGAAGTGGCGCTCGTGCGTACCCCAGCCGAGTTCCGCCGGCTGGCTGCCCTCGCTGACGAATCCGTCCACCGACCAGGTGTTCACGAACTCGCCCGGCATCTTCGGCCGCGAGGACACCTGGGTGTCGCGCTCGGCGATGTGGATCACCTTCACGCCCAGCGTGCGCGCCAGCGCCGCCCAGTCGTCGCGCGTCTTCGGCTCGGACTCGTGGCCGGTGTCCGCGGCGATGTTGAGCAACGCCTGCTTGACGAAGTGGGACACGAGGCCCGGGTTGGCGCCGTGGGTGATCACGGCGGTCGGCCCGTTGCTCCAGGACTTGCGCAGCTCGAGGACCTCTTCGCGCAGCGCATAATTGGTGCGGCGGCTGGCGGGGATGTTGGGGTCGGTGTAGCCGCCCGGCCAGGGCTCGATGCAGGTGTCGAGGTACAGCGCGCCCTTCTCGTGGCAGAGCTTGATCAACGCGATGCTGGAGACGTCCACCGACAGGTTCAGCAGGAAGTCGCCGCGGCCCACCAGCGGGTCGAGCACGTGGCGGAAGTTCTCGCGCGTGAGCGGGTGGTTCAGGAACTTGATCCCGCTCTGCTCGGCCTGCTGCCGCCCGGCATCGTCGGCGGTGACGATCGTGATGCGGTCGGGCGTCAGCCCGCCGATGTGGCGCTGGATCAGGGGCAGGACGCCCTGGCCGATGGAACCGAAGCCGATGAAGATCAGCCGCCCGGGAAAATGCGTGTGTACGATGTGCTGGGTCATAAGGGCGCAGAATGTACCGTAATTTGAACCCGAAGTGGCGCTATCCGCTCGCCCTGCTCGCGGTCTACGCGGTGGTCTGGGTCGCCCTTGCGATCGATCCGGTGTACCGCCAGGACTGGCTGCTCGAGAACATGCTGGTGCTGGTCGCGGTGCCGCTGCTCGTATGGACCGCGCGGCGCCTGCGCTTCTCGGATTTCACCTATACCTGCCTGTTCGTGTTCTTCGTGTTCCACGCCATCGGCGCGCACTACACGTATTCGCTGGTGCCCTATGACGAATGGTTCCAGGCCGCGACCGGCGCCTCGCTCGACGGCGCGCTCGGCTTCACGCGCAATCATTACGATCGCCTCGTGCATTTCCTCTATGGACTGCTGATCACGCCCGCGGCGGTCGAGATCTTCGCGCACTACGGACGCTACGCGCGGAGCTGGGCGGCGCTGTTCCCGTTCCTGTTCATGACCGCGCACTCGACCATCTATGAACTGATCGAGTACGCGGCTGCGCTCGTGTTCGGCGGCGACCTGGGCCAGGCCTACCTCGGCACGCAGGGCGACATCTGGGACGGACACAAGGACATGGCGCTCGCCATGGCGGGCAGCGCCATCACGATCACCGTGCTGGCGGTGGCAGGAAGGCTGCCGGTGCGGCGCTGAGCGGCAACGCCCGCCGGTCCGGCACGGAGGGACTGCAAAAATCCGGCCAGCCGACGGGCGTTGCGGCATTCATCAGGCGCTAAGATGCAGCGGGCGGCAAAAGGGTTGCAGCCGCTGCAAGGGCTCCAGCATTGGCCCATACGATCCTGGTTCCGACCGAGACGCTCGCCGGCCGCCTGGCGGACCCGGACTGGCTGGTCGTGGATTGCCGCTTCGAGCTCTCGGACC
>CAZYPM010000089.1:0-5424 GCA_964649205.1 uncultured Steroidobacteraceae bacterium | reverse complement strand
CGCCTGGCGGACCCGGACTGGCTGGTCGTGGATTGCCGCTTCGAGCTCTCGGACCCGGAGTCCGGGCGGCGCGCGTACCGCGCGTCGCACATCCCGGGCGCGATCCACGCCGACCTCGAGCGCGACCTGTCCTCGCCCGTGACCGCGGCGAGCGGCCGCCATCCGCTGCCGCCGGTCGCGGAGCTCGAGGCCACTTTCTCGCGCTTCGGCATCGCGCCGGGCACGCAGGTCGTCGCCTACGACGAAGGACCCGGCGCCTATGCCGCGCGCCTGTGGTGGATGCTGCGCTGGTTGGGTCACGACGCGGTCGCTGTCCTGGACGGCGGCTTCGCAGCCTGGACCGGCGAGGGCCGCGCGGTCGCCGCTGCGGAGACGGCGCGTGAACCCGCCTGCTTCCGCGCGCGCCCGCGCGAGTGGATGCTCTGCACCACAGCCGACATCCCGGGTCTGCTCGCGCGCGGCGAGGCGCTGGTGGACGTGCGCGGGGCGCCGCGATTCCGCGGCGAGGTCGAGCCGCTCGACACGGTGGCGGGGCACGTGCCGGGCGCCGTCAACCTGCCCTTCCTCGAGAACCTCGGGCCCGACGGGCGCTTGCTCGCACCGGCCGCGCTCGCGGCGCGCTTCCGCGAGCGCGCCGGCATCGTGCCCGGCCGCCCGGTGACCTGCATGTGCGGCTCGGGCGTGACCGCCTGCCAGGGACTGCTGGCGCTCGAGTCGGCCGGCGTCACCGGCGGCAGGCTGTACGCCGGATCGTGGAGCGAATGGATCCGCGATCCGTCGCGCCCGGTCGCGCGCGGCCCGGCCTGAGGCGGCGCGCGCATTTACATGCGCGCCGGTTCTGGTATCGTCCGCGCCCTGCGACCGATGAACAGGACCTGACAGGTTGGACAGCCCGACGCGCGGCTCCGTGACACCGCGGCCCTCCTGGAGCATCGAGGACTCCAACGACCTGTACGCCGTGCGCAACTGGGGCAGCGGCTATTTCGGCATCAATGCCGCCGGCCATGTGGTCTGCCGCCCGGCACGCGATGAAACCCGCGAGATCGACGTCTTCGAGGTCGTGCAGCAGCTGGGCGCGCGCGACCTGACCGCGCCGATGGTCATCCGCTTCTCGGACATCCTGCGCGACCGGCTGCGCTGGCTGCACGACGCCTTCGCCACGGCGATCGCCGAGAACGACTACAAGGGCCGCTACGCCGCCGTGTTCCCGATCAAGGTGAACCAGCAGCGGCTGGTGGTCGAGGAGGTCTACCGCGGCAGCGCGGAACTCGGCTTCGGTCTCGAGTGCGGCAGCAAGCCGGAACTGCTCGCCGTCATGGCCATGACCGAGGACGCGCCGCGGCGGCTCATCATCTGCAACGGCTTCAAGGACGACAGCTACATCGAGGCCGTCATCCTCGCCACCAAGCTCGGCCGCTCCATCATCCCGGTGATCGAGAACTTCTCCGAGCTCGGCTACATCCTGCGCCACGCCGAGAAGTACCAGGTGCGGCCGCAGATCGGCGTGCGCGTGAAGCTCGCGGCCGAGGGCGCCGGCCGCTGGCGCGAGTCGGCGGGCGACCGCTCGAAGTTCGGCCTGTTCACCACGGAGATCCTGGAGCTGGTCGAGGTGCTGCGCTCGCACGGCATGCTCGACTGCCTGAAGCTCGTGCACTGCCACCCGGGCTCGCAGCTGCACGATATCCGTCGCGTCAAGGATGCGGTCAACGAGCTGGCCCAGGTATACGCCGAGCTCGCGCGGCTCGGCGCCGGGCTCGAGTACATCGACGTGGGCGGCGGCCTGGGCGTCGACTACGACGGCTCGCGCACCAACTTCGAGTCCTCGACCAACTACTCGCTGCGTGAGTACGCGAGCGACGTCGTCTACCGCATCGCGAGCGTCTGCAACGCGCGCGGCCTGCCGCACCCGGTGATCGTCAGCGAGTCCGGGCGCGCGATCGCGGCCCACCACAGCGTGCTGGTGTTCAACGTGCTGGGCGCCTCGCGACTCGACGTCTTCAGCGTGCCGGAGCGCGCAACCGTGGACGACGGTCACCTGCCGCAGCCGGTCGCGGACCTGTACGAGGCGCACGCCACGGTCAGCGAGCGCCGCCTGGTCGAGTGCTGGCATGACGCGCAGCAGGCGCGCGAGCAGGCCCAGCAGATGTTCAGCCTCGGCTACCTGACGATCGAGATGCGCAGCCTCGCCGAGCGGCTCTACTGGGCGACCTGCGCGCGCGTGCGCGACCTGACCCGGAAACTGAACCGCGTGCCGGAGGAGCTGGACAACCTCGAGAGCGTGCTGTCGGACACCTACTTCTGCAACATGTCGGTGTTCCAGTCGCTGCCGGACAGCTGGGCCATCGACCAGCTGTTCCCGATCATGCCGCTGCATCGGCTCGACGAGAAGCCGCTGCGCACCGCGGTGCTCGCCGACATCACCTGCGACTCGGACGGCAAGATCGACCGCTTCGTCTCGCCGCGCGACACCAAGCGCGCGCTCGAGGTCCACGAGCTGGTGCCCGGCGAGGACTACTTCCTGGCCGCCTTCCTGGTCGGCGCCTACCAGGAGACGCTCGGCGACCTGCACAACCTGTTCGGCGACACCCACGTGGTGCACATCCGGCTCGACGACGAGCACGGCTGGTGGATCGAGGAGATCGTCAAGGGCGACTCCGCCAGCGCGGTGCTCGGCTACATGCAGTACGACACCGACGAGCTGTACCCGCGCTTCGCCCGCGATTGCGAGCGCGCGATGCGCGACGGCCGCCTGTCGGTGGCCGAGGGCCAGGCGCTGAAACGCTTCTACGAGTCGGAGCTCGCGGGCTACACTTACCTGGAACCGGACGGCGCGGGCTGAGCGCCTCCGGAAAGGAGGCTCTCATGCAGATCCGCGTCCCCGCCGTACCGGCACTCGCCGCCCTGTTCCTCGCGACCGCCTGCGCCGCCGGCCCCGCCGCGCGCGAGGCCGCGCCGCCGCCCGTCAGCGACGCGGCAACGCTCGCGACGCTCGACCGCGTGCTGGCGGGCGACCACCGCTCCGCGGCGAACCGCGCGCGCGACGCCTGGCGCCACCCGAAGGAAACGCTCCAGTTCTTCGGCCTGCGCGGGGACATGACCGTGCTCGAGGTCTGGCCGGGCGGCGGCGGCTGGTACACCGAGGTGCTGGCGCCCGTGCTGCGGGAGCGCGGCCGCTACATCGCCGCGGGCTTCGACCCGAAGACCGACAGCCAGTACATGCAGAATGGCATCAAGGCGTTCGCGGACAAGCTCGCGTCGCGGCCCGATCTCTACGACCGCGTCACGGTGACCGCGCTGCAGCACCCGGGCGCGATGAAGCCCGTGGCGGACGGCAGCGTGGACATGGTCCTGACCTTCCGCAACCTGCACAACTGGATGGCGCGCGAGGCGGCGGAGGCGATGATCGGCGCGATGTATGCCGCGCTGAAGCCCGGCGGCATCCTGGGCCTGGTCGAGCATCGCGGCGACCCGTCGCAGCCGCAGGATCCGCGCGCCAAGTCCGGCTACGTGCGCGCCGACTACGCGATCGAGCTCGCCCGCGCCGCCGGCTTCGAACTGATCGGCCAGAGCGAAGTCAACGCCAACCCGAAGGACACCAAGGACCACCCGAACGGCGTGTGGTCGCTGCCGCCGACCTATCGCGGCGGCGACGCGGACCGCGACCGTTTCGCCGCCATCGGCGAGAGCGACCGCATGACGCTGAAGTTCCGCAAGCCGGCCGGCTAGCGGTCTCTACCAGAGCGCGCGCATGCGCGCGCCGGCGTCGATGCTGGCCGCCGCCGGCGCCGCCCGGGGTGCGTCCGCGTCGGGCTCCTGCGGCCAGCCGCTGCGCTCGAGCCGGGCCAGCACGCGCTCGTCGAGGAACCGGCTGCGCGCGCCGTACACGTGGCGGTCGCCGCCGGCGGCCTGTTGCGTCACGTAATGGCGCAGCGGTTCGATCAGGTGCAGCTCGTCGCGGGCCCGGGTCATCGCCACGTACAGCAGGCGCCGCTCCTCGTCGACGCCGTCCTGGCTGCCGGTGGCGAACTCATTCGGAAAGTTGCCGTCGGTGACGTTCAGCACGTGCACGGCGTCCCATTCCTGCCCCTTGGCCGAATGCACGGTGGACAGCACGAGGTAGTCCTCGTCCACCAGCGGCGGACCGGCATGGTCGCCGGTCGCGGCCGGCGGATCGAGCGTGAGCTCGGTGACGAAGCGTTCGCGGCTCGGGTACTGCGCCGCGACCCGCTCCAGCATCTCGAGATCGGCCGCGCGCACCGCGGGCGCGTCGTACAGGCGCGCGAGCTCGGGCTCGTACCAGGCGCGCAGCCGGGCCAGCTGCGCCGGCCAGTCCGGCTGCGGGCTGGCGAGTTCCTGCATCAGCGCCGCGAACGCCGGCCATGCCGCGGCTGCCGCCGCCGGCGCGTCGAATGACGCGAGCGCGCCCAGCCCGCCGCCGGACTCGCCGACATGCCGCCAGGCGCGCGCGGCGTGCGCCGGCCCCATGCCGGGCAGCAGCTGCAGCACGCGGAAGGCCGCGAGGCCGTTCCTCGGGTTGTCGGCCCAGCGCAGGATCGCCAGCAGGTCCTTGACGTGCGCGGCCTCGAGGAAGCGCAGCCCGCCGTACTTCACGTACGGGATGTTGGCGCGCAGCAGCTCGATCTCCAGCAGGTCGCTGTGGTCCGCGCTCCTGAACAGCACCGCCTGGCGCGCCAGCGGCGTGCCCTCCTCCCGCCGGCGCAGCACGGCGCGGATGACGTAGTCCGCCTGTGCGCGGTCGTCCTGCACCGTGACCAGGCGCGGCAGCCGCCCGCCGCCGCGCGCCGCGGCCAGCGCCTTGCGGTAGCCGCGCGAACTTCCGGCGATCAGCGCGTTCGCCGCGTCCAGGATCGGCTGCGTCGAGCGGTAGTTGCGCTCGAGCGCGATGACCTCGGCGGGCGGCGTGCAACGGCCGGGGAACTCGAGGATGTTGTCGACGGACGCGGCGCGGAACGAGTAGATCGACTGCGCGTCGTCCCCGACCACGGTGACGCCGGCGCCGCCCGGCTTCAGCGCAAGCACGATGTCGGCCTGCAGGCCGTTGACGTCCTGGTACTCGTCGACCAGCACGCGGTCGAAGCGCGCGCCCACGGCCGCCGCCAGCGCCGGCTCCTGCATCAGCGCGTGCCAGTAGAGCAGCAAGTCGTCGTAATCGAGCACCCCATGCGCCTGCTTGCGCTCGACATAGGCGCGGAACAGGCCGCGCAGTTCCGCCTCCCACTCGCGGCACCAGGGGAAGGACTGCTCCAGCACCGTCTCCAGCGTGCGGCCGCTGTTCACCCGCTGCGAGTAAATCGCGAGGCAGCTGTCCTTGCGCGGGAAGCGGCGCTTCTGCGCGGACAGCCCCTGCTCGTGCCGCAGCAGGTCCAGCAGGTCCGCCGCGTCGCCGCGGTCGAGCACGCTGAA
>CAZYPM010000088.1:0-8810 GCA_964649205.1 uncultured Steroidobacteraceae bacterium | reverse complement strand
GCCGCGATGCGCGACATGATCCAGGGAATCCTCGCTTCCGAGGTCCCGGTCGTGACCTATGTCGGTCCTTCCGGCGCCCGCGCGGCGAGCGCCGGCACCTTCATTTTGTACGCGAGCCATGTCGCGGCCATGGCGCCCGGCACCAACCTGGGCGCTGCGACGCCGGTGCCGATCGGCGGCTCGCCGCCCGCGGACGACAAGGGCAAGGAACGGGGTGACAGCGGTGCCGAAGACGGCGGCAAGGAAGCGCAGGAACCGGCGCCGGCAGGGACGGCCTCCGACCGCAAGGCCGTCAACGACGCGATTGCCTACATCCGCAGCCTCGCCGATCTGCGCGGACGCGACCCGGAATTCGCCGAGGCCGCGGTTCGCGAGGCCGCGAGCCTGCCCGCGCAGCAGGCGCTCGAGCGCGGCGTGATCGACCTGATCGCCCCCGACGTACCCGAGCTGCTGGCCGCGCTGGACGGACGCGAGGTCAAGATGCCGCGCGGGACGACGACGCTCGCGACCACCGGCGCGGTGGTCGAGCGCATCGAGATGAACTGGCGCACCTCGCTGCTCGCCGTGCTGACCAACCCGCTGGTTGCCTACGGCCTGCTGATCATCGGTCTCTACGGCCTGATGTTCGAGGGCTACAACCCGGGCGCAATCCTGCCGGGCGTCATCGGGGCGATCTGCCTGCTGCTCGGGCTCTATGCGCTGCAGGTGCTGTCGGTCAACTTCGCCGGGCTTGCACTGGTGGTGCTCGGCGTCGGCATGATGATCGCCGAGTTCTTCGTGCCGAGCTTTGGCGCGCTCGGCTTCGGCGGCCTGGTCGCGTTCGTGATCGGCTCGGTGGTGCTGATGGACATGGACACGCCCGGCTTCGAGTCGAGCCGCGGCCTGGTGGGCGGCATCGCGACCTTCGCGGGAGCCGCCATGCTCGGCACCATGTACCTCGCGATGCGCGCGCGGCGACGGCCGGTGGTCACGGGGACCGAACAGCTGGTCGGCGACCTGGCCGAGGCCGTCGAGGACTTCGAGGGCAAGGGCCGGGTCCGGATCTACGGCGAGCTGTGGAACGCCGTCGCGGGCGGCAAGGTCGCGCAAGGCCAGCGGCTGCGCGTGGACCGCGTGGATGGACTGACCCTATACGTGTCGCCGGACAAGTGACAGGAGAATGAACATGCTGGGCTTGCCGATCTACTGGATCGTGATCGTGGTGCTGGGACTGGTGCTGCTGTTCAGCGCCATCAACATCCTGCGCGAGTACGAGCGCGGCGTGATCTTCACCCTCGGCCGCTTCCAGGGCATCAAGGGCCCGGGCCTGATCCTGGTGATCCCGGTGTTCCAGCAGATGGTGCGGGTGGACCTGCGCACGATCGTGCTCGACGTGCCCAAGCAGGACGTCATCTCGCGCGACAACGTGTCGGTCAAGGTCAACGCGGTCGTCTATTTCCGCATCGTCAACCCGGACAAGGCGATCATCCAGGTCGCGAATCCCTTCGAGGCGACCAGCCAGCTGGCGCAGACCACCTTGCGCTCGGTGCTGGGCCAGCACGAGCTCGACGACATGCTGGCCAAGCGCGAGAAGCTGAACGCGGACGTACAGCAGATTCTCGACACTTCCACCGACGCCTGGGGCATCAAGGTCTCGCACGTCGAGATCAAGCACATCGACCTGGACGAGAGCATGATCCGGGCGATGGCACGCCAGGCCGAGGCGGAGCGCGCCAGGCGCGCCAAGATCATTCACGCCGAAGGCGAGAAGCAGGCGGCCGACATGCTGGTGCAGGCGGCGCAGGCGCTGGGCGCCGACCCGCGCGCCATCCAGCTGCGCTACATGCAGACGCTCACCGAGCTCGGCAACGAACGCAGCAACACGATCGTGTTCCCGATGCCGATGGACCTGATCACGCCGCTGGTGAAGAAGATCGGCGCCGCCGACTGAGCGCGCCGGGGCTCAGCGGCCGGGCAGGCGCAGCGTGACGCGCGCGCCGCCGAGGCGCCCGTCGCCGATCTCGAGCGTGCCCGAGTAGGCCGCCGCGATTTCGCGCGCCACCGCGAGCCCGATCCCCTGCCCGGCCACGCTCTCGTCGGCGCGCACTCCGCGCTCCAGCACGCGCTGGCGTTCCGAAGGCGGGATGCCGCGGCCGTCGTCCTCGATGTCGATCGCGAGGCCCGGCCGGCGCCACTCCGCCGAGGTCCAGGGCGTCACGCGCACCGCGATCTCGCCCTTGCAGTACTTCCAGGCATTGTCCAGCAGGTTGCCGGCCAGCTCGAGGAAGTCCGCCGGGTCAACCGGATAGGCCGTGCCCGGCGCGATCGAAAGCGTCACGCGCACGGGCTTGTCCGCATAGACCTTGCCGAGCGCCGCGCGCAGCTGCTCGAGCGGCTCCTGTACCGCGAGGTCCGTGAGCGTCGCGCCGCTGCCGCCGAACACCGCGCGCTTGAGCTGGTGCTGGACGATGTCCTGCATGCGGTCGAGCTGCGGCGACAGCGCATCCGCTCCCGCCTGTCCGCGCTCGAGCAGGCTACGCATCGCGGCGAGCGGGGTCTTGAGGCTGTGCGCGAGGTTGCCGAGCGTCGAGCGGTAACGCTCGAGCCGCTTGCGCTCGCCGGTCAGGAGCGCGTTGAGGTTCCCGGTCACGCCCGCCAGCTCGCGCGGCCAGCCGCCCGAGAGCTGCTCGCGCCGCCCGGCCTCGATGTCCAGGATCTCGGATTCCAGCCGGTGCAGTGGCCGCAATGCGATCCTGAGCGCGAGCAGTAGCCCGCCGAGCAGCAGCAGCGCGAGCAGCGCCGAGCCGGTCGCGAGCCAGGTACGAACGCGCGCGATCTCCCGGTACCAGGGCTCGAGGCTCTCGGCAGCCCGCACCACGAAATCCCGCGCGCTGCCATCCTCCAGTTCCCAGCGGATGCCGAGTGAGTGGCCGAGCACGCGCGTACCGTCCGCGAGGCGCGCATGCTCGAAGGCACGTTCGCCGGCCGCGGGCTGGGCGGCCAGGTTCAGGCCGCTGCCGAGGGCCGACGGCGAACGCCAGCTGCCGCGCGAACCGACGATCTCGGCGTACAGCCCGGAACCGGGCGCGGTGAGGCGCGGCTCGGCGAGGTTTTGCGGCACCAGCCGGCCCTCGGCGTCGACGTCCGCGGAGGCGATCAGCGCGATCACCTGGGCGTCGAGCACCTCCTGGCGCGCCCGCAGCCCAAGGTCACGGTACCAGGACTCCAGCGACCAGGCCGCGACGGCCGCGGCGGCGACCAGCAGCAGCGCCAGCGTGACCAGCAGCCGCGCCTGGAGGGATGGGGTGCCGCGTGCCAAGGCGCGCCTATTCGCGTGCGACCCGGTAGCCGCGGCCGCGCAGCGTCTCGATCGGCTGGCGCTTGCCGTCGGGGTCGAGCTTCCTGCGCAGGCGGCCGATGAAGACCTCGATCGTGTTGCTGTCGCGTTCGAAGTCCTGCTCGTAGAGCTTCTCGGTCAGCTCGGCCTTGGAGATCACCTGCCCCGCCCGCAGCATCAGGTACTCGAGCAACCGGTACTCGAACGCGGTCAGTTCGACGGGCACGCCATCCACGCGCACTTCCTGGCTGCGGGTGTCGAGCTCGAGGTTGCCGCTCTTGATCAGCGGCTGCGACCAGCCGCCGGAACGGCGCAGCAGGGCCTGCACGCGCGCCAGCACTTCCTCGAAGCGGAACGGCTTGGTGACGTAGTCGTCGGCGCCGGCATCGAGCCCGGTCACTTTTTCCTGCCAGCTGTCGCGCGCAGTCAGGATCAGGACCGGGAAGGACTTGCCGGCCTTGCGCCAGGCGCGGATGGCGTCGAGGCCGGAGCGGCCCGGCAACCCGAGGTCCACGACCGCCACGTCGACCGGATACTCGAGCCCGGCGAACTCGCCCTCGACGCCGTCAGCCGCCTGGTCGATCGTGAATCCCGCCGAGCGGAACTGCTGCGCCAGCGATTCGCGCAGCGCCGGCTCGTCCTCGAGCACCAGCAGGCGCATGTCGCCCTCAGTCCTCGCGGCGGCCGGAGCCCGCGTCGATCCTGACCTCGAACACCCTGCCATCGGCGCCGAGCAGGCGGATCCGGTACTCGATGCGGTCGCCGTGACGCTTCTCCTCGGCGCGAATGGCGCGGGCGTTGTAGCGCCGCTCGGCCTGCGCGACCGCCTCGTCGAGCGAAATGGCCCGGTCCGCGAAGGCCGAATCGCCGCCGCGCCCGCGCCCGCCTTCGCCCGCCGCGGCAGCGCCGGGCAGGACGGCGCCCGCTGCGAGGGCGAGCACCATCGTCAGGGCGGGCAACAACCGGGTCATGGGCATCCTGTCATTCTAGTGGAACCGGACGGCCCGGGCCGTTCGCACGGCCCGGGCCCATTCCTCAGCCCCCGGTCGGGGTCACGTCGACCCGGATCCGGATCCGGTCGCCCGGATCGTAGGGCATCTCGGTCACGTAGCGGCGGCCGGCGTATTCGTAGGTCACCTCGTAACCGTCGATGCGCTCCTCGTAGCTGTCGCGATAGCGCACGTCGCAGCGCTCGTACACGTATTCGCGGTCGCCGTAGCGCTCGCGCTGGCGCTGCTGCGAGGCGCTGTGGCCGATGGCGCCGCCGATGATGGCGCCCGCGGCACGCGCGACCTGGCGGCCGTGGCCGTGGCCGACCTGGTTGCCGAGCGCGCCGCCGATCAGGGCGCCGACCAGCGTGCCGCCGATGTGGTTCGAAGACAGCGGGCCGTCCGCCCGGTAGTCCACCTCCTCCCAGCATTCACGCACGGGCTCGCTGACGCGGATGCGCCGGCGCAGCGGCTCCACGTCCACGACCCGCGCGTAGTCGTAGTCCGCATAGCGGTCTTGGTCCTGGTAGCGGTAGCCGTAGCGATCGTCGTCGGCCAGGGCGCCGGTGGACGCGACGGCAAGTCCGACGGCAACGGCCGAAATCCAGTGCTGGCGTGACATGGTGCGCCTCCTCTATTGGCACGGTGCCAATCTAGGACGGCGACGATGAACCGGTCCTGAACGCCAGAAAGCGCGGCTTTCCTAGGGGATTTCGGCCTTTGCGGCTTCCCAGAGCAGGTCGAGCTGCTCGGGACTGGTGCCGGCCGGGGACCTGCCCTCGGCGGCCAGCGCCCGCTCCAGGTGTTCGAATCGCCGGGTGAAGCGGTCATTGGCGCGGCGCAGCGCGGACTCGGGGTCGATCCCGAAATGGCGCGCCAGGTTGACGACCGAGAACAGCAGGTCGCCGAGTTCCGCCTCCAGCCGCGCCGGATCGTCGCCGCGCGCGGCACGGTCGAGCTCGGCGAGTTCCTCGCCGATCTTGGCGCGGGGCCCGGCGGCATCGGGCCAGTCGAAGCCGGCATCCGCGGCGCGCGCGCCGAGTTTTCGCGCGCGCGAGAGCGCGGGCAACGCCATCGGCACGTCGGCGAGCGCGCCGTCACCCACGCCCTTCATCCGGCGTTCCTCGGCCTTGTAGCGTTCCCAGGCACGGGTCTGCTCGGCGGAATCCGCGATCCTGGCGTCGCCGAACACGTGGGGATGGCGTCGCGTGAGCTTGTCGCAGATGGCCTCGACCACGTCGTCGAAGACGAAGGCGCCCTGCTCCGCAGCCAGCTGCGCATGGAACGCCACCTGGAACAGCAGATCGCCCAGTTCCTCGCGCAGCGCCTCGAGGTCCCCGCGCTCGATGGCGTCGGTGACCTCATAGGCCTCCTCGAGCGTGTGCGGTGCGATCGAGCGGAAGTCCTGCTCGCGGTCCCAGGGGCAGCCGCCCGTCGGGTCGCGCAGGCGCGCCATGATCGCGAGCAGCCGCTCAATCGCCATGCAGCGGCAGCCCGCCGAGGATCTCGCGCAGCGTCAGCAGCATGCCCGCGGTCGCACCCCAGATGTTGAAGCTGCCCCAGGGCAGCTCGAAGGTCTCGATGTCTTCCGTGCCAAACCGCCGCCAGCGGCGCGCGTGCGTCGAAGGATCGAGCAGGTGGCGCAGCGGCGCCTCGAAGGTGCCGGCGACCTCGACCGGGTCGAGCTTCAGCTGGAATCCCGGGCGCACCAGGCCCACCACCGGCGTCACGCGATAGCCGGTGATGACGACGTGGTCGGGGAGCACGCCGAGGACCTCGACGTATTCCCGTGCGAGGCCGATCTCCTCCTGGCTCTCGCGCAACGCCGCATCCACCGCGTCGCGGTCGCCGGGCTCGATCCGCCCGCCCGGAAAGGAAATCTGCCCGGCGTGGTGCTTGAGATCGTCGGCCCGCAGAGTCAGCAGCACTCCGAGGTCGTCGCCGCGGTCCACCACGGGGATCAGGACGGCGGCGCGGATGGCGGCGCTCGGGAACAGTGTTTCCAGGCGCTGCATCGAGGAGCGCGGCAGGTGGCCGATGCGCAGGTCGCCTTCGACGCGGCAGCAACCCGCCACGCGGCAGCGCAGTTCCTCGCGCAGCCGCGCCGTGGGCAGACGATGCAGTTCCAGGGGTGGCTCAGCCGCCATCCGGCCTCCCGCCACGGGCGAGGCGCGCCGGGTCGAGGAGCTCGGCCAGCTCCGCGCGTGGCAGGCCGGTCTCCTCCACGGCGACGTCGAGCACCGCACGCTGTTCGGCGGCCGCGCGCTTCGCGATCGCCGCCGCGCGGTCATAGCCGATGCGCGGCGCGAGCGCGGTGAGCAGCACGGGGTTGCGGGCCAGCGTGCCTGCGAGATGCTCCGCATTCACGGCGAGGCCCGGGATGGCGGATTCCGCCAGCGCCCGCGCCGAGCCCGCGACCAGCTCCAGCTGCTGCAGCAGCGCATGCGCGATGAGCGGGAGCATGACGTTCAGCTGGAAATTCCCGGAAGCGCCGGCCATCGCGACTGCGGTGTCGTTGGCCATGGTGAGCGTTGCGGCCATCGCGACCGCCTCCGGGATCACCGGGTTGACCTTGCCCGGCATGATGCTGGAACCGGGTTGCAGCGCCGGCAGGGAAATTTCGCCCAGACCGGCCAGCGGGCCGGAGTTCATCCAGCGCAGGTCGTTCGCGATCTTGAGCAGCGCGACCGCGGCCGTGCGCAGCATGCCCGAGAGTTCGACCGCCGTGTCCTGCGAGGCGAGCGCTGCGAAACGGTCCGGTGCCGGCGCCAGCGCGAGCCCGGTGCGCCGCGCGAGGCGCGCGATCGCGCGCGCAGCGAACCCGGGATTCGCATTGATGCCGGTGCCCACCGCAGTGCCGCCGAGAGCCAGGCGGTGCAGGCGCGGCGTGGCCGCCGCGAGGCGCTCGGCGGCAGCCTCGACCTGCGATTGCCAGGCATGCATCTCCTGGCCAACGGTTACCGGCATGGCGTCCATCAGGTGCGTGCGGCCGGGCTTGACGATGGCGCCGACCGCCGCGGCCTTCGCGGCGATCGCCTGGGCGAGTGCGGCCAGCGCCGGCAGGGTCTCCTCGCTCAGCTCGAGAGCCGCCGACAGGTGGATCGCGGTCGGGATCACGTCGTTGCTGCTCTGGCAACGGTTGACGTGGTCGTTGGGATGCACCGGTGCGCCCAGGCGCCGCGCCGCCAGCTGCGCGATGACCTCATTGGCGTTCATGTTGGTGCTGGTGCCGGATCCGGTCTGCAGCACGCCGACCGGGAACTGGTCCGCGTGCCCGCCCTCTGCGACCTCGAGCGCGACCGCGGCGATCGCCGCCGCCATCGGCGCCGGCAGCTCGCCGAGTTCGCCATTGGTCTCGGCCGCCGCCCACTTGATCAGCCCGAGTGCCCGAATGAAGGGCGCGGGCACGGGCAGCTTGGCGATGCGGAAATTGGCGACTGCGCGCTGCGTCTGGGCGCCCCACAGCGCGCCAGCGGCCACGCGGACCTCGCCGAGGCTGTCCTTTTCGATGCGGTATGAGTCGCTCACGGGTAACATGTGCATTCTACCATCCGCATCCTCCGCCATGACCGACACCCGCCTGGCCGCGCTCTCCCCGCTCGACGGACGCTACGCCGCCCGCTGCGCGGAGCTCGCGGCGTTGTTCAGCGAGTCCGCCCTGATCGCCCGGCGTGTGCAGGTCGAGGTCGCCTGGTTCCGGCAACTCGCCGCATCCGGCCATTTCCCCGCCCTGAAGTCGTTGCCGGCGGCGGCGGTCGCGCGGCTCGAGTCACTCGCCGGAGGCGTGGGCGCGGCGGATGCCGCGCGCGTCAAGGAGCTCGAGCGGCAGGTCAATCACGACGTGAAGGCGGTCGAGTACTGGCTGCGCGAGCAGCTCGCGGCCGCGGGCGTGACGCCCGCACAACTCGAGTTCCTGCACTTCGCGGCCACATCCGAGGACGTGAACAACCTCGCCTATGCGCTGATGCTCGACGCCGCCCGCGAGCGCGTGCTGTTGCCCCGCATCCGCGAGCTCGCCGATGCGCTCGCGGCGCTGGCCCTGCGCCACGCGGGGCTCGCCATGCTCGCGCGCACGCACGGCCAGCCGGCGACGCCCACCACGCTCGGCAAGGAGGCGGCGAATTTCGCGCAGCGGCTGCGGCGCGCCGCCGACGCCTGGCAGCAGGTCCCGGCGCTCGGCAAGTGGAACGGAGCGACCGGCAACTTCAATGCGCAGGTCGTGGCCGCACCGGGGGTGGACTGGCGAGCCGAGTCGCGCCGGCTGGTGCAGGGCCTCGGCCTGGCGCCGAACGAGTACACCACGCAGATCGAGCCGCACGACTGGATCGCGGAGTACTGCGACGCGCTGGCGCGCGCCGATACCATCCTGATCGCGCTGTGCCGGGACGTCTGGGGTTACGTGTCGCTCGGGTATTTCCGGCAGAAGCGGGTCGCGGGCGTGGTCGGCTCCTCGACCATGCCGCAAAAGGTCAACCCGATCGATTTCGATAATGCGGACGGCAATG
>CAZYPM010000087.1:6355-8862 GCA_964649205.1 uncultured Steroidobacteraceae bacterium | reverse complement strand
CCGGCGAGGCGCGACTCGGAATCCTCGAGCCAGCCGCCGCCCACCAGCGCGGTCGCCTCGAACACCTGCGCACGCTGCAGCCGCTGGCGGTCGCCGGACTTCGCAAAGCCCTCGATCGCGCGGCGCGTGGCGCCCGCCATGCCGCGCCAGTCCCAGCGCTCCCAGGCGGCCTCGCCGCGCAGCATCTGCAGGATGGGCGAGCTTTCCTGGCGCTCGCGCGGAAACTGCTCGATCAGGCGCAGCACCGGCTCCGCGGCGCTGTCGGCAAGCAGCGGTTCCGCCGCGGCCTCGAGCGCGCGCTCGGCCTCGTCCCAGTCCCCGGCCCGCAGCAGGTAGGACATCCGCCGCACCGGATCCTGCTCCGTCGCCGCCGCGCGGCGCAGCAGCTCCGGCAGCAGTTCCGGATGCTCGCGGCGCAGCCGCTCCTCGAGGAACTCGCGCACCAGGTCGTGCAGCGTGAGCGTCGGCTCCGGCCCCTCCTGCACCTGCACGAACAGGCCGCGCCGCTCGATCTCGGCGAGCCACTCGGCGGCACGCGAATCGCCGGTCACGGCCGAGGAGCGGCTCGGGCAGAGCTGCGGCAGCACCGAGGAACGCAGCAGGAACTCCCGCAGGCCCGCGGGCATCTCCTCCAGCACCTCGGCGGCGAGGAACTCGAACATGTCGCGGTCCACCGCGCGCGTCATCGGCTTGTGCCCGCGCTGCCAGGCGTTGAGCGCGAGCCGGATGCCGGCGGGCCATCCGCCGGTGCGCGCGAGCAGCTGCGTCACGTCGGGGGCGTCGCCGCCGGCGACCAGCGTCCTGACCTCGTCCTGCGTGAAGCTGAGCTCGGCCTGGCGGAACTCCACGAGCTCGTCGCGCGCGCGCATCCGGGCGAGCGGCAGCGGCGGGTCCACGCGGCTCGCGATCACCAGCCCCCATTGCGGCGGCAGGCGGTCGAGCACGAAGCCGAGGAAGTCGAACACCGCGCGATCCGCGATGCGGTGCGCGTCGTCCACGACGATGAGGCCGCGCGGCGCCTCGCTGCCGGCCAGCGCGTTCACGAGTCCCGCAGCCGCGGCGCGCCGGTCGGCGCGCTCGTCCACGGCGACCGCGATCAGTGCGTCCGGCTCCGCGCGCCACGGCAGGTCGTAGGGCTCGAGCGCCGCGAACAGGCCCTGGAGGAAACGGTGCAGGTCGTCGTCCTCGTCGGCCGTGATCCAGGCGAGCGCGGTGCCGGGAGGCAGTCGCGCGATCTGCTGCGTGAGCGCCGCGGTCTTGCCGAAACCCGCGGGCGCGCATAGCAGCGTCAGCGGCCGCTGCGCCAACGCCTCGGCCAGGCGCTCCTCCAGGCGGGCGCGGTGGATCAGCCCCGAGCGCTGGCGCGGGGGCTGGATCTTGGTGAGGATGATCTGGCTATCCAACTCGTCCGGGTTCGCGTTTTCCCGCCAGGTGCACGAACAATCCTAGCACCGCCATCGCCCAGACGATCACGGCGCTGGACGGCAGGTCGGTGACGACCGAGACCGCAAGCCCGACGACGTAGCTCCCGGCCGCCAGCGCGTAGCCGATCGCGAGCTGGCGGCCGGCCGCGAAACGGTAGGTCGCGACCGCCGGCACGATCAGCGTCGTGAACACCAGGTACACGCCGACCAGCTGGACCGATGCGGTGACGACCACCGCGAACAGCACGTAGAAGCCGGCGCGGCCGATCGTCTCGCGCCAGCGGAACCAGATCGCGGCGAACACCGCAGTCAGCACGGCCGTGCGCCACAACTGGTCGCTGGAGACCCAGAGGATCTGGCCGGCGAGCAGGTCCTTCAGGTTCTCGCCGCCGTGCGGGTCGTTCGCGAGCACCAGGATCTGCGCGGTGGACGCCAGGATGAACAGGATGCCGATCAGCGCCTCCTGGATTTCCGGGCGCCTGCGCTCGGTCCAGGTCAGCAGCAGCGCGCCGGCGAGCGCGGCGATGCCGGCCGCCAGCTGCGCGCCCCAGCCCTCGATCGGCAGGTCGAAGCGGCTCGCCACGATCACGCCGAGCCCGGCCACCTGCGCGATCGCGAGGTCGATGAACACGATGCCGCGCGCCAGCACCTGCTGGCCGAGCGGCACGTGCGAGATCGCGACCAGGACGCCGGCGATCAGCGCCGGCCACACGATGCTGAAGTCGATGGCGAATGTGTTCACTGCGATGCCGCCAGCAGCCGGTCGAGCGTGTCGTCGAACAGGCCGAACAGGTCCTTCGCCTCCGGCGTGCCGCCCACCGAGAATGGCAGCAGCACGACCGGCGCCTGGATGCGCTGGGACAGCCAGTTCGCCGGCTTCGGGTCGTTGTAGGCGTTGCGCAGGATCATGCGCGGCGGCGTGGCGGTGAGCCTGCTCACGAGCTGGCCCAGGTGACCCGCGCTCGGCGGCACACCGGGCTTCGGCTCGATCGACGCCAGTTCCTTCAGGCCGAGCCAGTGGCAGAGATACGCCTGGTCGCGGTGCATGACGACCACGGGCATGCCCTGCAGCGCCGCCGCCTT
>CAZYPM010000087.1:4866-6255 GCA_964649205.1 uncultured Steroidobacteraceae bacterium | reverse complement strand
TCGAAGTAGCCCGGCGCGCCCGGCTGGATGCGCCGGTTGCCGGACTCGCGCACCAGCACCGGCAGCCAGCCGATCTCCAGTTCGCCGCCGTTGGCGATGAGCAGGTCCGCGGTGCGGGCGCGGGCGACCAGGCTCGGCTTCGCGTCCACGCGATGCACGTCCTGGAGCGCGCCGGTCGCGGTATAGACGTTGACGCGGTCGCCGCCGAGCTCGGTCGCGAGCGCGCCCCAGTCGGCGGTGGTCGCGAGCACCCGGAGCGCGGCCTGCGAGGGCGCGGCCGCGGCCAGCATCAGGAGCGCGGCAAGCGCACGAATGAATGTGCTCATGGCTGCGTCTCCTAGTACTTGTGGGCGCCGTGGGCGCCGATGCCGTAGATGTACTGCAGGCGGAACTGCCGGTCCTCGTCACCGGTCGCGCGCGCATCGTCCCAGCTGTACTGCGCGCGGATGCGGCTGAACTCGCTGGGATTCCAGTCGAGCATCGCCGTGATGCGGTCCGGGTTCACGCCGGCGATGCCGGAATCGAGCGCGTCGTAGCGCAGGCCGGCGCGCCAGCGCGGGCGGAGCTGGTACACGCCCTGCAGGTACCAGCCGGACTGTTCGCTGCGGTAGGGTTCGGCGAGGCCCGCGCCCTCGAGGTCGAAGGTGAGCTCGCCATTCTCCTTGCGGCGGAAGTACTCGCCCTGGAGCTTGAGCTCGCGGCGCGAGGCATCGCCATAGGGCCGCCACTTGACGACGGCGTCCACGGCCCAAGTGCGCGAGCTGCCGGTGAAGGCGTTCAGCACCGGGTTGCCGAGGATATCCGTGTCTTCGTAGGCGCGTTCCTCGGCGTCCATGTCGAGCCAGGACGCGCCGGCACGCCAGCTCGTGGAGTCGCCGATGTCGCCGCCGACGTGCGCGAACAGCGCGGCGCCGTTCAGGCCGTTGCGGTCGCGGCGCGTCGCCGGGAAGGCCTCGCCGTTGCCGGCCTCCGCGCCCAGCTCGAGGAAGAGGTCGGTGGGCGCGAGCCACTTGAGCTGCAGGCCGTCCTGACCCATCTGGTTTCCAAACATCGCCTGGTACACCAGCGGCTGGTCGATGAAGTCCCAGGCGTGCGCGTGCACCTCGTTCAGGTAGCCGAAACCGGAGAAGAAGCGGCCGCCCTTCGCAGTGAAGCCCGCCGGCAGCGCGGACGTGCGGAAATAGGCTTCCTCGACCTCGATCTCGTCCTCCGGCGTGATCGCCGCGATCAGCGTCGCGGAGAAGTACGGGTCCACGCTGGCCGCGAGCACCAGTTCCGATTCCGCGAGGTTGAAGCTGCGCTCGCCCGGGCCAACCTCGCCCCCGCTCGGCAGGAAGCCGGCGATGGTCCAGGACTCCGGGTCCTGGGAGAGGCTGGTGTAGTTGCCGG
>CAZYPM010000087.1:3017-4766 GCA_964649205.1 uncultured Steroidobacteraceae bacterium | reverse complement strand
AGGGGACCATTGCGACGCACGTCGTGCCCGTCGAAGCGCTGCGGTCGAACCTGCTGGGCGATCCGGCCGAGATCCGCGTCGCCATCTACCTGCCGCCGGATTACCAGGAGGCCACCGATCGTCGATATGCGGCTCGCATCGACCATGGACGACGCAATCGCGCGCGGCACCATCGGGGCGACCATCGTCGTCGTGCCGGAAGCACGCAACGGATACTTCGGCAGCTTCTACGCGAACTCGTCCGTGACCGGCAACTGGGAGGACGCGATCGTCCGCGAACTGCTGCCCTGGATCGACGCCCGCTACCGCACGGTCGCGAGCCCGGCTGCGCGTGGGATTGCGGGATTTTCGATGGGTGGATATGGCGCACTCATGCTGGCGATGAAGTACCCGGAATCCTTTGGGGCTGTCTACGCGCTGAGTCCCTGTTGCATCGGGCTGCTGGGCGATCTCGGCCCCGACAACCCGTGGTGGCAGGACGCGGGTCGCCTGCGTAGCCGTGAAGACATGAAATCGACCCCTGCTTCCGCACAGGAGTCCTTTCCGATCTTCGTCACCGCGCTTGCGGCCGCGCTGTCGCCGAATCCGGGCAGGCCCGGCCTGTACGTGGACCTGCCGTTCGCGAGCGTCGATGGGCGGTTGCAGCCCAGCGAGCCCGGCTACTCGGCCTGGAAGTCGCGGATGCCGCTCTATCTCGTCGAGCGATACCCCGACAACCTGCGCCGCCTCAAGGGGATTCACCTGGACGTCGGCGCGGAGGACGAGTACGCGCAGATCTCCGCCGGCGCGCGGGCCCTGTCGCAGGAGCTGGCGAGCCGCGGCATCGCGCACACCTTCCAGGTCTACGCCGAGGGCACGCATACCAGCATGATTCGCCAGCGGATCGAGACCAGCCTGCTGCCGTTCTTCTCGCGGACCCTGGCCGGACCCGATTAGTGTGATGCGGTCCGGCGACAGGGCCGCATCGGGCGCAAATCATGCGGCCCATGACAAGGCGCGAAGCAGTCCGGCTTCCCGGCATCCTGGCGGTGCTGCTGCTCGCCGGCGGTTGTGCGGGCACTCCGGCCAGGGAACCTGCGGTAGTCGAGCCGCACGCGGCGCCCGCTGACGCGCGCAGCCCGATCGTGCAGCTCGCGCTGTCGATGGTCGGCGTGCAGTACCGTTACGGCGGCGCCCATCCGCGCGAAGGCTTCGACTGCAGCGGCCTGGTCCACTACACGTATGCTTCGAACGGCCATGCGGTGCCGCGCACCTCGCGCGGGCAATTCGACGCGGCGAGCAAGATCACGCTGGCGGAGGCCGCGGAAGGCGACCTCGTCTTCTTCCGGGACCAGGACAACCTGTCCCACGTCGGCATCTACCTGGGCGACGGCCGCTTCGTCCACGCGCCCTCGAGCGGTGGCGCCGTGAGCATCGCGAGCATGGAAGCACCCTACTACCGGCGCCATTTCGTCGCGGTCGGGCGGCTGCTGCCCTGATGACGCACGATCCGGATGCGTTGCGTTGCCCATGCTGCGGCGAGACCGTGGAGCTCCTCATCGACGAGGGCGGCGGCAGCCCGCAGTCCTATGTCGAGGATTGCCCGGTCTGCTGCCGCCCGTGGCAGGTCAGGGTGATCTACGATCCGGAGACCGGCTGGGCAGCGTCGTTGCGGACGCTGGACGAGTGAGAAGGACGGGCCACTGGACGAGGGCGATCTTCAAGGCGTGCCGGATCCGGCCGGATCCGGCACGCGCGTCGCCTGCCACG
>CAZYPM010000087.1:0-2917 GCA_964649205.1 uncultured Steroidobacteraceae bacterium | reverse complement strand
GATCTTCAAGGCGTGCCGGATCCGGCCGGATCCGGCACGCGCGTCGCCTGCCACGCGACGGCCCGCCATTCTCCGTTGCGCTTCACGAACGTGCCGGTATTGAGGAAGTACTGGGTCGTGACCGTATCGTCGCCGGTCCTGCCGACCAGCCGGAACGCGACCACGGCCGTGTCGCCGTACTGCAGGATGCGGACGTCCTCCGCGGAGTAGGTCACCGGCGGCTCGTCCGGGGACTCCGGCCCTGCGCGGGCGCTCTCGAGGATCTCCGCCTTGCCGACGCGCACGCCGGCTGAACGCGTGTAGATCAGGTCGTCGGCCCAGAATCGTTCGTGCGCGGCGACATCGTTGCGCGATGCGCCGTCGAGGAACTCCAGCAGCAAGGACGTCAGCTCCCGTGCCGCCGGCGCCTCGCTCGCGTGCGCAGGGGCGGCCGCGGCCAGCGCGGCGGCGATGATCAGAACCCAGCGTTTCATGGTGCGGCTCCTCGGGACCCGGGCGAATCGGGACGCGGTCCGGTCCGAGCATAGTCCGTCCGGGCCTGCGGCGGGGAGTCCGGCAGGCGCGGGTTAAGCTGGCCTGAATGTGGCTTTAGAGAGACTGCGCGACACGGCACTCCGGCCCACGTACTGTCGGCCGCCATGAAAGCAGTCGATCGGATTGAGCTCATCCTGCTGGCCGCCATCTGGGGCGCCTCGTTCCTGTTCATGCGCATCGCCGCGCCCGAGTTCGGGCCCATTGCGCTCTCCGGCATCCGCATCGCGATCGCCGCGGTTTTCCTGCTGGCGCTGCTCGCATGGCGTGGCGGCGCGAGCGCCCTGCTCGACAAGGCGCTGCCGCTCAGCGCGCTCGGCGCCATGAACTCCGCCCTGCCCTTCACGCTGTTCGCCTACGCGACGCTTTCCATTACGGCGGGCGCAACGGCGGTGCTCAATGCCAGCACGCCGCTGTTCGCGGCGCTGATCGCGTATTTCTGGCTGCGCGACCGGCTGTCGCCGGCCGCGATCCTGGGCCTCGTGGTCGGATTCGGCGGCGTCGTGACCCTGGTCTGGGACCGGATTTCGTTCGGCAACGGCAGCGGCTTCTGGGCGCCGCTCGCGGGCCTGGCGGCGAGTCTTTCCTACGGGATCGGGGCGAACTTCGCCAAGCAGCGGCTCGCTGGCGTGCCGCCGCTGGTCAGCGCGACCGGCAGCCTGCTGGCGGCGGCAGTGCTGCTGCTGCCGCTGACCGTCATCTACTGGCCGTCGGTGATGCCTGGGCTCGCGAGCTGGCTCTGCGTCATCGTGCTGGGCATCGCCTGCACGGCGATCGCCTACATCCTCTACTTCCGGCTGCTCGCGCGCGTCGGGCCTGCGAAGACCGTCACCGTGACCTACCTCATCCCGCTCTTCGGCATGCTCTGGGGCACGGTCTTCCTCGGCGAGAGGATCACGACGGGTATGCTCGTGGCCTGCGCCGTGGTCCTGCTCGGCACGGCCCTCGCCACCGGAGGCCCGCGGGTGTTTCGACTGCGCGCGCCACCGGCAGCCGAAGCAGCGGTCGGTACCGCCGCCAAACCGTGAAGCCGCTAGGCCGGCGGAACGCCCTCAGCTCTTGCCCGGTCCCGCGAAGAACTCCTTCTGCAGCCGCAGCAGCAGCGGGATCGAGAACAGCACGGCAATGAGGTTGGGGATCGCCATCAGCCCGTTCAGCGTGTCGGCGACGTCCCAGATCAGGTGCAGCGACCCGACGGCTCCGAGGTAGATGAACACGAGCCAGGCGATCCGGTACGGCAGCGCGGCTTTTGCGCCGAACAGGTACACGACGCCGGTCTCGCCGTAGTAGCTCCAGCCGATGACGGTCGAGTACGCAAACAGGATCAGCCCGCCGGTCACGACCACGTCGCCCCAGGTGCCGGGCAGGCCGGCTTCAAACGCGCGTACCGAGAGCGCCGCGCCGGTCGAGCCGCTGGTCCAGGAGTCGGTCACCAGGATCACGAGGCCCGTGACCGTGCAGATCAAGAGCGTATCCACGAACACTTCAAAGATGCCGTAAAGGCCCTGGCGCACGGGATGGTCGGTGTCGGCGGCCGCGTGCACGATCGGGGCCGAGCCGAGGCCGGCCTCGTTCGAGAACAGGCCGCGCGCGATGCCGTAGCGCAGCGCCATGGCGATGGTGCTGCCGGCGAAGCCGCCTGCCGCGGCCGAACCGCTGAACGCGCTCTCGATGACGAGCGCGAACACGTCGGGCAGCTTCGAGGCGTGCATCACCAGGATCACGATGCCGCCGCCCAGGTACAGCAGTGCCATGAACGGGACCAGCAGCTGCGTCACCTGGCCGATGCGCTTGATGCCGCCGAGGATGACGGCGCCAGTGAATACCACCAGCACGATGCCGGTGGTCGATTGCGACAGGCCGAAGGTCGTGTGCAGCGCGTCGGCCACCGAGTTGGCCTGCACCATGTTGCCGATGCCGAACGCGGCGAGCGAGGTCAGGAGCGCGAAGATCGCGCCGAGCCAGGGCAGCTTGAGGCCGTTCTTCAGGACGTACATCGCGCCGCCGCGCATGATGCCGTCCGCATCCCGCTCCCGGTAATGCAACGCGATCACGATCTCGGCGTACTTGGTGCACATGCCGAGCAGGCCCGAGACCCAGAGCCAGAACAACGCGCCCGGCCCGCCGAGGAAGATTGCGGTCGCGACGCCCGCGATGTTGCCGACGCCCACCGTCGAGGCGAGCGCCGTGGCCACCGCCTGGAATGGCCGGACGCTGCCCTCGCCGCCTCCGGATCTCGTGAGCTTGCCGAGCACTTCGCGGAGCGCCCGCCAGAGAAAGCGGAACTGCGCGGCGCCGGTGACGATCGTCAGCAGGACGCCCGTGCCGATGAGCAGCACGATCATCGGCGTGCCCCAGACGTAGCCGTTCAGCCAGGCGTTGACGG
>CAZYPM010000086.1:0-8866 GCA_964649205.1 uncultured Steroidobacteraceae bacterium | reverse complement strand
GCTGACGGTCGAGTTCCCGACGCTGCCGCAGGTGCGCGGCGAACTGCAGCGCGTGGTGGATTACTGCCACGCGCCGTGGAGCGACGCGGAGGTGCGTCTCGGCACGACGGTGCGCAATGCCGCCGGCTTCCCGGTCCGCAACCAGCGCGCGGACGAGATGGACGCGCGCGTGGCCTCGGCCCGATCGCGCGCGCTCGAGGGCAGCGTCGACCTGCTCGCACGGGTCGGCAAGGACGGCAAGGTCAAGGAGTACCAGCTGCCCGGCGGCACCCTGGAATGGATGCAGGAGGCGGTGAAGTGCGTGGCCGACCGCCTCGAGTTCTATCCCGCCAGGCTGCGAACCGAGCTGCTCGAATCCTGGACGATGCTGCCGCTGTCATTCGGGCTTTCCGACGTGCAGCACCTGGAAGCCGAGATCGAGCCGCCGCGCCCGCGCTCGGACGAGGCGGCGATCCTCGCGGCCTACCGCAAGTGCTATCCGGCGGGCCAGACTGCCATGGTGACGATCCGCTACCGCATTACGGTCGCGAAGACCGGGCGCGTGCGCAAAGCGGAACTGCTGGAGTCGAGCGGCAATGCTGCCCTGGACGAGGCGGGCGCCTGCATCCTGAGGAGCCTGGTCTTCCATCCGGCGCGCCGCAACGTGCGCGACGTGGAATCCACGCTGAACTGGGCGGTGCTGGTGCGGCCGGCTGACTAGGCCTTGGCCTCGGGAAACTCCGCGTCGAGGATGCGGACGATCTCCTCGTCCACGCGGTCGCGGAACATCGCCAGCAGGAACCCGAGCGTCGCCTCGACCACGATCTCGTTGCTGCCGACGGTCACGGTGCCGCTGACGTTCGGGTGCTCGATCGAGAGCACGTCGCCGTCCCAGCTGCAGTCCGCATCGAACTTCCTGCCGAGCGCAGCGGCCATGCGGTTCACGCGCGTCCGCGCCGCTTTCGGCGTCAGGTCGTGCGCGCGGCGCAGGTGGATGCGGCTCATGGAAAAAGTATAGCCAAGCTCAGCGCCGGGCGATCGCGCGCCAGCCGATGTCGCGGCGGAACTGCATGCCGCGCCAGCACAGCCGGTCCACCAGCGCATAGGCGGCGCGCCGGGCGTCGGCGACGCCGCTGCCGAGGCCGACGGCGCAAAGGACGCGGCCACCCGCGGTCAAGACGCGATCGCCTTCCTGCCGGGTCCCGGCGTGGAAGACCTTGCCCGGCAGCGTCGCCGCGTCCGCGAGTCCCGCGATCGCATCGCCCAGCCGCGGACTGTCGGGGTAGCCTTCGGCCGCGAGCACCACGCCGAGCGCGGCGCGCGGGTCCCAGTCGGCCTCGACCTGGTCGAGGCGTCCCGCGAGCGCCGCCTCGCAGAGATCCACGAGATCGCTCTGCAATCGCGCGAGGATGGGCTGGGTCTCCGGATCGCCGAAGCGGCAATTGAACTCGAGCACGTTCGGCGTGCCGTCCGCCGCGATCATCAGTCCGGCATACAGGAATCCCGTGTACGGCATGCCCTCGGCCGCGAGTCCGGCGAGCGTCGGCTCGATGACCTCGGCCATGATCCGCGCGTGCAGCGCAGGCGTGACCACGGGCGCCGGGGAATAGGCGCCCATGCCGCCGGTGTTGGGGCCGCGGTCGCCGTCCTGCAGGCGCTTGTGGTCCTGCGAGGTTGCGAGCGGCAAGGCGTGCCGGCCGTCCGCCATCACGATGAAGCTCGCTTCCTCGCCCTCCAGGAACTCCTCGACGACGACGGTGTTGCCGGCCTCGCCGAAGGCGCCCGCGAGCATCCGTTCGGCGCTGCGAATGGCCTCGTCCGCGGACTGCGCGATGACGACGCCCTTGCCGGCGGCGAGGCCGTCGGCCTTGACCACGATCGGCGGGCGCCGGGCACGGATCGCGGCGGGATCGAAGTCCGCACGCGTGAAGGCATGGTAGCGCGCCGTCGGGATGCGATGCCGCGCGAGGAACTCCTTGGTGAAGCGCTTGCTGCCCTCGAGGCGGGCGGCGGCCTGATTCGGCCCGAAGCAGGCCAGGCCCGCCGCCTGGAAGGCATCCACGACGCCGGCGACCAGCGGCCCCTCGGGGCCGACCACCGTCAGGCCGGCGGACTCGCGGCGCGCGAGCGCGACCAGCGCGGGGATGTCGGTCACGGACACCGTGACGTTGCGGCACTTCGGCTCCGCGGCCGTGCCGGCATTGCCTGGCGCGACCAGCACCTGGTCCACGCGCCGCGACTGCGCGAGCTTCCAGGCCAGGGCATGCTCGCGCCCGCCGCCGCCGATCACCAGGACCTTCACGCAGCCCTCAATGGCGGAAATGCCGCATGCCGGTGAAGACCATGGCCACGCCGCGCTCGTCGGCCGCGGCGATCACCTCCGCATCGCGCATCGCGCCGCCGGGCTGGATCACGGCCTGGATGCCGTGCTCGAGCGCGGCATCCAGCCCGTCGCGGAACGGGAAGAATGCGTCCGAAGCCATGACGCTGCCGGCGACCGCGAGCTTCGCATCGGCCGCCTTCATCGCGGCAATGCGCGTCGAGACCACGCGGCTCGTCTGGCCCGCGCCGATGCCGACCGTGCGGCCGTCGCGCGCGAACACGATGGCGTTCGACTTGACGTACAGGCAGACGCGCCACGCGAACAGCAGGTCGGCGATCTGCTGCCGGGTGGGTGCGCGTTTGGTCACGACCTTGAGGGCGTCCGCCGTTACCATGGCGCCGTCCCGCGTCTGTGCGAGCAGGCCGCCGGTCACGGAACGCAGTTCGATGCCCGCCGGCGCGCCGGTCGCCAGCGGACCCGTCTTCAGCACGCGCACGTTCTGCTTCGCGGCGAGCGCCGCGAGCGCGTTCGCGTCCACCTCCGGTGCGACGATCACCTCGACGAATTGCCGCTCGACGATCGCGGCTGCGGTCGCCGCATCCAGCGGACGGTTGAAGGCGATGATGCCGCCGAAGGCGGAGGTCGGGTCGGGCTCCCAGGCATGCCGGTAGGCATCATGGATGCTGCCGGCCACGGCGACGCCGCAGGGGTTCGCATGCTTGACGATGACGCAGGCAGGTGCGTCGAACTGTCGCACGCACTCGATGGCGGTGTCCGCATCCGCAATGTTGTTGTACGAGAGCTCCTTGCCCTGCAATTGCCCGGCGGTCGCAATCGAGGGCGTCGTCGACTGCGCATCGACGTAGAACGCCGCCTGCTGGTGCGGATTCTCGCCGTAGCGCAACTCCTGGCGCTTGCGCCATCCGGTCACGAACGAGTCGGGCCAGCCGCGGGGGGCCGACTGCTCGCGCAGCCAGCCGGCTACCGCGGCATCGTAGAGCGCCGTGTGCGCGTAAGTCTTCGCAGCCAGCCTGCGGCGGGTCTGCTCCGTGACCGCCCCGGCGCGGAACTCCGCGAGCACGGCGGCGTAGTCCGCGGGGTCCACCACGACCGTCACGCGCTCGTGGTTCTTGGCGGCGGCGCGCAGCATCGCAGGGCCGCCGATGTCGATGTTCTCGACGCCGTCCTGGTAGCGGCAGCCGGGGCGCGCCACGGTCTCGGCGAACGGATAGAGGTTCACGACCAGCAGGTCGATCGGCCTGATGCCGTGCTCGCGCATGACGGCGTCGTCCACGCCCGCGCGGCCGAGCAGCGCGCCGTGGATCCTCGGATGCAGCGTCTTGACGCGCCCGTCCATGATCTCGGGAAAGCCGGTCTCGGCCGATACCTCGGTGACGGCGATCCCGGCGGCGGTGAGCGCCTTTGCGGTGCCACCCGTCGAGAGCAGTTCGAAGCCGAGGGCGTCGAGTCCGCGCGCGAACTCGACGATGCCGGCCTTGTCGGAAACGGAGAGCAGCGCCCGGCGGGCGCGCGGAGCCGTCATCGGCTCAGGCAGACAGCCCGTACTCGCGCAATTTCTTGCGCAGCGTGCCGCGGTTGATGCCCAGGATGTTCGCGGCGCGGCTCTGGTTGCCGTGCGCGTAGTCCATGACGGCCTGGAACAGGGGCAGTTCGACCTCGCGCATGACGAGTTCGTACAGCCGCCCCGGCCGGTGGCCGTTGAGGCTGTCGAAATAGGAGTTGAGGGCCTGCTCGGTGTGGTCGCGCAGCGGTATTTCGCGCGCATGCCCGTTGACCGGGCGGGAATATTGCGGACGGCGCGACACCAGCGCCCTGTTCTTCACGGTCATGCCAGCTGTTCCCCGCCTGTCGCCCCGACTGCAGTGCTCAGGCCGCGCAGGCCACCTGCCCTGCGAGGCCCGACAGGAATGCGCTGACGAGCGACAGCTGCTCCATCGCGCTCTCCGTCGTCAACAACCCGGCGGGCAATCGTCCGGTCTCGCGATGAAACCGGCAATACCAGCCGAGATGTTTGCGCGCCACGCGGACACCTTGCGACTCGCCGTAGAACGAGTAAAGGGCCTCGAGGTGCGAAGTCATGATATCACGGACTTCGCCGGGTGAAGGCGATGCAACTTCCGTTCCTGCGAGTCCTGCGCGCAATTCGCGGAAGATCCACGGGCGTCCCTGCGCGGCGCGGCCGATCATCACGCCATCCGCGCCGCTTTGTTCCAGCGCCTTCAATGCCTTGGCGACACAATCGATGTCGCCATTCACGAACAGCGGAATCCGCACGGCACGCTTGACAGCGGCGACGGTCTGGTACTCGGCCTCGCCCGCGAAAAAATCCGCGCGCGTGCGCCCGTGCACGGCGAGCGCGGCCACGCCCTCGCACTCGGCGATGCGCGCGATCGACACCGCGTTGCGGCTGCCGGCGTCCCAGCCGGTGCGCATCTTGAGCGTGACCGGGACGCCCGCGGCCTTCACGACGGCAGCCAGGATGTCGCGCACCAGCGGCTCGTCGCGCATCAGCGCGGAGCCGGCCGCGCGGCTGCACACCTTCTTGGCGGGGCAGCCAAAGTTGATGTCGATGACCTGGGCGCCCATGGCGACCTGCCGGCGCGCGGCATCGGCCATCATCCCGGCATCGTAGCCCGCGATCTGCACCACGCGCGGTTCCGGTTCGCCGCGATGGTCCATGCGCAGTCGCGACTTGGACGTATTCCAGAGCCGCACGTCGGCCGTCACCATCTCGGATGCCGCAATGCCGGCCCCCAGGCGCCGGCACAGCTGCCGGAACGGGCGATCGGTCACGCCCGCCATCGGCGCGAGCGCGAGCGGCGCCGCGAGCTGGAAAGGCCCGATCCTCACTGGGCGGCGGTCGTGATCTGGTTGGCGCAGCGCACGCCGCCTTCGACCGGCAGGCAGACGTCCATTTCGAAACCGACCGCTTCCTGGCCGGGGTCCACGATGCGGATCTCGGCATCCGCCCGCTCGCCGGGGCCCAGCAGCTTCGACGGGCTCTCGCCCGGCAGGTAGTCCGTCGGCCCGATGTCGCGCACGCCCAGGGCCGCGCCGAAGCGATCCTGCAGCGCGAGCCGCAGGAGCGGGTAGGGCTGGGCGAAGGAAGCGCGGTTGACGATGCTCGCCCGCAACAGCAGTCGGCCCTGCTGGCCCGGGTCGCTGGCCGCTCCCCATTGGCGCAGTTCGTAGGCCGCCAGGTCGGTCGGCGTCGTCAATGGCCGGCCGAGGAACCCGTAGACCTGCGCGAGCAGCGGCCCGATGCCCGGGCTGCGCACCAGCGTCTCACGCTGACCGTGGATCACCTGCGCCGAGAGGACCAGCAGCAGCACCGCGGCGGCGGTCATCCAGGGCCAGCGCGGCGTGGCTGGCGGCGGCGCCTCGACGCCGAAGTCGCTTGCGAGCGCGGCGCGGGCGGTCGCCTCTTCGGCCAGGCGCTGGCGCATGTCCTCCGGGATCAGGATGCGGGGCGCGGTGTAGGCACTGGCCGCCGACTCGGACGCCTCCGGCTCCGGTTCCGGCGTGGATTCGAGCACGACCTCTTCCGCGACCGGCTCCCCGGGTTCGTCCCTCTCTTCCAGCACCAGGATCGGGTACTCGTCCGTGCGCTCGAGGTCCCCGGAAGCGTCCTCCGTACCGGCATCGTTGGCCGCCGGAGTGCCGGCGGTCAGCTGCGCCGCGACCGCGGCAGGATCGAATTCCCCGACCGCTTCCGGCACTTCGAGTGCCTGGATCTCGTTCGCCGAGGACAGCTCGATGTCCTCGATCGTGGGCAGCTCCTCGACGGTCATCGAATCCGCAGGGTCCGCGGGCCCGGCCGGCTCGGCGCCGGCCTTGAAGGGCTGCTCGCTCAGGTTCTCGAGCGCGTCGAAGCTGGTGGCGCAGACGCCGCAGCGCACTTCGCCCTGCGCCGCGCGCAACACCTCGGCGGTGACGCGAAAGACCGTCGCACAGTTCGGGCACTGGGTAAACACGGCTACTCCCCACGCCGGCGGCCGGCGAGCATCGTCCAGCCGTCGCGGCGCGCCGCGACGGCGATATCAAACCACGGACCATAGGCCGCCGCCACCTCCGCCGCCTGTGCATCGAGCAGGCCGGCGAGCGCGACCGCGCCGCCCGGCGCGCAGTATCCGGCCAGCTCCGGCGCCAGCGAGACCAGCGGTCCGGCCAGGATGTTGGCGAGTACCACGTCGAACGGAGCATGGATTGCCGAGCGGTCCTCGGCCACGGCGAGCCTGTGCTCGAGCGCATTGCGCCGGGCATTCTCGCGCGTGGCGATCAGCGCCTGCGGGTCGATGTCGAAGGCGGTCGCCGAGTCTGCCCCCATCCTGAGTGCCGCGAGCGCCAGGATGCCGGAGCCACAGCCGTAGTCGAGAACCCGCCGCCCGGCGAGCGCAAGGCCATCCAGCCACTCGAGACACAGGGCGGTCGTGGCGTGCGTGCCGGTACCGAACGCGAGCCCCGGGTCGAGTTCCAGCACCACCGCGTCGGCGGCCGGCGCAGGCTGGCCACCCGGGCAAACCCAGAGCCGCCGGCCGAATCGCATCGGCCGGAAATCCTTGAGCCACTCGCGTTCCCAGGGCCGGTCGGCGAGCTGCTCGATCCGGATCGCGTCCGCCGGGAGTCCCAGCACCGCCGTCAGGACGGAGGCGTACAGGCGCGGATCGGCCGTCTGCCCGAACAGGGCCGTCAGGCGCAGCTCGGGCCACAGCGGCGTCGCGCCCGGCTCCGGCTCGAGCAGCGGATGATCGCCGGCGTCGGCCAGCGAGATGGCGATGGCGCCCAGCCCGAGGCAGGCCTGCTCCGCGGGACCGGGATCCGCGCGGCCGAGGTCGATCACGAGCTGGTGGAAGGGCACGCTACTTGAGGCCGAGCCGGCGCTCCAGGTAGTGGATGTCGAGCCCGCCCTGGCGGAATGCGGAGTGGCCGAAGATCTCCTGGTGCAGGGGCGCGTTGGTCTTGATGCCCTCGACCACCATCTCGGACAGGGCGTTCTTCATGCGCGCGAGCGCGGTGTCCCGGTTCTCTCCCCAGGTGATGAGCTTGGCGATCAGCGAATCGTAGAACGGGGGCACTGCGTAGCCCGAGTAGAGGTGGCTGTCCACGCGGATGCCCGGCCCGCCCGGCGCGTGCCAGAGCCGCACCGGCCCGGGCGAGGGCGCAAAGGTCTTCGGGTCCTCGGCGTTGATGCGGCATTCCATCGCGCAGCCGCGCAGCACGATGTCCTGCTGCCTGAACGGCAACGGCTCGCCGGCGGCGATGCGCAGCTGCAGCTTGACGATGTCCACGCCGGTGACCAGCTCGGTGACCGGGTGCTCGACCTGCACGCGCGTGTTCATCTCGATGAAGTAGAAGTTGCCTTCCTCGTACAGGAATTCGAGCGTGCCGGCGCTGCGATAGCCGACCGCGGCGCAGGCGGCCACCAGTTTCTCGCCCATCTCCTCGCGCTGCTTCGCGGTGATGCCGGGCGCCGGCGACTCCTCGATGATCTTCTGCCGGCGGCGCTGCAGCGAGCAGTCGCGCTCGCCGAGCGAGACCACGTTGCCGTAGTTGTCGGCGATCACCTGGAACTCGATGTGCCGCGGCTTCTCGAGGAACTTCTCCATGTAGACCATGTCGTTGCCGAACGCCGCCTGGGCCTCGGCCTTGGCCACATTGATCGCGTTCGCGAGCGTCGCATCGCTGTGCACCACGCGCATGCCGCGGCCGCCGCCGCCGCCAGAGGCCTTGATGATCACCGGGTAGCCGATGTCGCGCGCATGGCGGAAGCACTCGTCCATGTCCGCCGGCAGCGGGCCGTCGGAACCCGGCACGCAGGGCACGCCGTGCTCCTTCATGACCCGGATCGCGGAGACCTTGTCGCCCATCAGGCGGATGGTCTCGCTCTTCGGGCCGATGAACACGAAGCCGCTGTTCTCGACGCGCTCCGCGAAGTCGGCGTTCTCGGAGAGGAAGCCGTAGCCCGGGTGGATGCCGACCGAGTCGGTGACCTCCGCGGCGCTGATGATGGCCGGCATGTTGAGGTAGCTGTCCCTGGACGGCGCCGGGCCGATGCAGACGGTCTCGTCCGCGAGCAGCACATGCTTCAGGTTCTGGTCGGCGGTGGAGTGCACCGCGACGGTCTTGATGCCGAGCTCGCGGCAGGCGCGCAGGATGCGAAGCGCGATCTCGCCGCGGTTGGCGATGACGATCTTGTCGAGCATCGGCTGGCCGCGGGTCCGTTACTCGATGGCGAACAGCGGCTGGCCGAACTCGACGGGTTCGCCGTTCTTGGCGAGCACCGCGACCACCTTGCCGGCCCGCTCGCTCTCGATCTGGTTCATCATCTTCATCGCCTCGATGATGCAGAGCACCTGGCCGACGCGGACCTCCTGGCCGACTTCGACGAAGGCCTTGGCGCCCGGCGCGGGCGAGGCGTAGAAGGTGCCGACCATGGGCGCCGTCACCAGATTCTCGTCGCGCGCCGCGGCGGCGGGCGCCGCGGCGGCGCGCCGAAGCCAACCTTGCCCGCGTCGCGGATGTGCTCGGGCAGGTGACCAGCCA
>CAZYPM010000085.1:0-8930 GCA_964649205.1 uncultured Steroidobacteraceae bacterium | reverse complement strand
GCCCTTGGCGCAGTCGATGACCATGAGCGCCGAGTCCACCGCCGTCAGCGTGCGGTAGGTGTCCTCCGAGAAATCCTCGTGGCCCGGCGTGTCGAGCAGGTTGACGATGCGCCCCTGGTACGGGAACTGCATCACCGACGAGGTGACCGAGATGCCGCGCTGCTGCTCGAGCCGCATCCAGTCCGAGGTCGCGTGCCGCGCGGCCTTGCGACCCTTGACCGTGCCCGCCATCTGGATCGCGCCGCCGAACAGCAGCAGCTTCTCGGTCAGCGTGGTCTTGCCCGCGTCCGGGTGCGAGATGATCGCGAAGCTGCGGCGGCGGCTGATTTCGTCGGTGGATTCAGTCATCGTGGGGATCGCGCAGGGCGCGCTAGCATAAAGGGGACGCGTCCCTTTACCAAGGGCGCTGTTGCCGCCCAGCTACTGCCGCGCGGTAAAGGGACGCGTCCCCTTTATGGCAGCGTGCCGAGCTCGAGGCGATAGACCAGCGCGTCCTCGCGGCCTTCGTGCGCCTGGTAGTAGCCGCGGCGCTGGCCCACGCACTCGAAACCCAGGTCGTGGTAGAGGGCGATGGCGGCGCGGTTGGAGCGGCGCACCTCGAGGTAGGCGTCGCGCACGCCGCGGTCGCGCGCATGACCCAGCACCGCGAGCAGCAGCTCGCCGCCGATGCCGCGGCGGCGCAGCGCCCCGGCGATGCAGAGATTGAGCACGTGCGCCTCGCCGGCGCCCATCGACAGCACCGAGTAGCCCATCACGCCGTCCGCCGTCTCGACCACCACGCAGTGATAGCCGACGCGCAGGCAGTCGGCGAAGATCTGGTCGCTCCACGGGAATGCATAGGACTCGCGCTCGAGCTCGGCGACGCGCGCCAGGTCGGCCTGCGTCATCGGCCGCAGGCGCCAGGCCAGGCCCGGCAGTTCCTCACGCGCCGTGGCCATTCAGCACCTGGAGGGCGAGCTGCAGGTCGGCCCAGGACTTGCGCTTCTCGCCGGGCGAGCGCAGCAGGTAGGCCGGATGATAGGTCACGACGACCGGCACCGTGCCGAGGCGATGCAGGCGCCCGCGCAGGCGGCCGAGCGTCTCCTCGCAGCCGAGCAGTCGCTGCGCCGCGATGCGCCCGACACAGAGGATCGCGGCGGGACCGACCAGTTCGATCTGCCGGTGCAGGTACGGCAGGCAGCGGTCGGATTCCTCCGGGCTGGGGTCGCGGTTGTTCGGTGGCCTGCACTTGAGCACGTTCGCGATGAAGACCTGCCCGCGCTCGAAACCCGCGGCGCGCAGCATCGCGTTCAGCAGCATCCCGGCGCGGCCGACGAAGGGCTCGCCCTGCCGGTCTTCCTCCGCGCCCGGCGCCTCGCCGACCACCATCAGGCGCGCGCCGCGGTCGCCGGTGCCGAAGACGGTCTGCGTGCGCGTCTCGCAGAGCGCGCAGAGGCGGCAGTTGCGCACTGCGTCCTCGAGCTCTGCCCAGCCGGGGCCTTCGGCCGGCCGCGCGGCACGCCGGCGCGGCAGATAGACGTCCACGGACATCGCGTCGAGGACGGCGAGCCGGCGCGCTTCCATGCGCTCAGCCCTGCGCGGCGTCCGCGCCGCGCGGGCGCCGCCGCAGCTTGACCCAGCTCCAGGCCAGGGGGCCGGACAGGGCGAAGCCGAAGAACAGCAGGAACAGCACGACCGGCGGATCGACGGCGATCAGCGCGATCACCAGCGGCACCAGCAGCAGCTTCGAGTAGCGCACCCGCTCGCCCGCCGCGCGGTCCTTGAAGCTGCGGTACGGGAAGCGGCTCACCATCAGCACCGCGGCGAGCACGGTGATGCCGAACGCGAGCACCAGGCCGGTCAGGCCGGTGAGGTCGAAGCCCAGCAGGCCGTTGGTCTCGTACTTGTGCGCGAGCCCGACGAAGGCCGCGACGATCGCCGCCGCGGACGGGCTCGGCAAGCCCTCGAAGTAGCGCTTGTCCTGGATCGCGGAGCGCGCATTGAAGCGCGCGAGGCGCATCGCGGTGCAGGCCGCGAAGAAGAACGCGGCGATCCAGCCGAAGCGTCCCCAGGCGGCGCCGTACTCGGCGATGCGCGCGACGCCCCACTGGTAGCAGACGACGGCGGGCGCGATCCCGAACGCGACCATGTCCGCGAGGCTGTCGAACTCCTTGCCGAACGCGGTCTCGGTTCCCATCAGGCGCGCGACGCGGCCGTCGAGCCCGTCGAAGATCATGGCGACGAAGACGGCGGTCGCGGCGCGGCCGAAGTTGCCGTCGATCGCCGCGACCACGGCGTAGAAGCCGCCGAACAGGCAGCAGGTGGTCAGCAGGTTCGGCAGCAGGTAGATCCCGCGGCGCGTGCGGATTTCGTTGAAGTCGACTTTCATGCGGCTGACATGGCAAGGCCACCGGGCAGCGCCTAAGATACCGCGCTTTGGGGCCGGTCACACGCCGCCCCGCAGGTGGGCCATGCGACTGTCCAGTTACCCGATCCAGACCCTCAAGGAAGTGCCGGCGGACGCCGAGGTCGCCAGCCACCGCCTGATGCTGCGCGCCGGCCTGATCCGCCGCGTCGCCGGCGGCCTCTACACCTGGCTGCCGATGGGCCTCAGGGTGCTGCGCAAGGTCGAACGCGTGATCCGCGAGGAGATGGACCGCGCCGGCGCGCTCGAGATCTCGATGCCGGTCACGCAGCCGGCGGAACTGTGGGTGGAGTCCGGACGCTGGGACCAGTTCGGCCCCGAACTGTTGCGCTTCAAGGACCGCCACGACCGCGACATGGTGCTCGGGCCCACGCACGAGGAGGTCGTCACCGACCTCGCGCGGCGCGAGCTCAAGAGCTACCGCCAGCTGCCGGTCAACTTCTACCAGATCCAGACCAAGTTCCGCGACGAGATCCGCCCCCGCTTCGGCGTGATGCGCGCGCGCGAGTTCGTGATGAAGGACGCCTACAGCTTCCACGCCGACGAGGCTTCGCTCGCCGAGGGCTACCGGAAGATGTACGACGCCTACAGCGCCATCTTCACGCGCCTCGGCCTGCGCTTCCGCGCCGTGCACGCCGACACCGGCGCGATCGGCGGCAGCGCCTCGCAGGAGTTCCACGTGCTGGCCGACTCGGGCGAGGACGCGATCGCGTTCTCCGACGGCGACGACTACGCCGCCAATCTCGAGCTGGCCGAGGCGCTCGCGCCCGCGTCGCCGCGGCCGGCGCCGTCGGCCCCGCGAGCGGAGGTTGCGACGCCGGGCGCCCGCACGATCGCGGAGGTCGGCGCCGTGCTGAAGTTGCCGGCCGCGCGGCTGCTCAAGACGCTGGTGGTCGAGGGCGCAGATGGCGGGCTGGTCGCGCTCGCGCTGCGCGGGGACCACGAGCTGAACGCCGTCAAGGCGCAGAAACTGCCGCAGGTCGCGAAGCCGCTGCGCATGGCCGACGGCGCGCGCATCGCCCAGGCCCTGGGCTGCGAGCCCGGCTTCCTGGGGCCGGTCGGCCTGGCGATCCCCGTGGTCGCGGACCGCGCCGCCGCCGCGATGGCCGACTTCGCCTGCGGCGCGAACCGCCGCGACGCCCACCTGACGGGCGTGAACTGGGGCCGCGACCTGCCGGAACCCGCGGTCGCGGACCTGCGCAACGTCGTCGCGGGCGACCCGAGCCCGGGCGGGCGCGGCACGCTCACGATCGCGCGCGGCATCGAAGTCGGTCACATATTCCAGCTCGGGCGCAAGTACAGCGAGGCGATGGGCGCTACCGTACTGGCCGATGAGGGCCGCAGCATCGTCATGACCATGGGCTGTTACGGCATCGGCGTCACCCGCATCGTCGCGGCGGCGATCGAGCAGAACCACGACGAGCGCGGCATCGCCTGGCCGGCGCCGCTCGCGCCCTTCGACGTGGTGCTGATCGGGCTCAACTGGGAAAAGGCCGCCGCGGTGCGCGCGGCCGCCGAACAGATCTACCGGGAGCTGACCGAAGCCGGCGTCGAGGTGCTGCTCGACGACCGCGACGCGCGACCGGGCGTCAAGTTCGCGGATGCCGAGCTCATCGGCGTCCCGCACCGCATCGTGGTGTCGGAGCGCGGGCTGGCCGCCGGCCGCCTCGAATACCGCCATCGCCGCGCGGCGGACAACGAGGAGTTCCCGCTCGGCTCCGCGCTGCCGTTCATCCGGGAGCGGCTGGCCGCGCCACGGTGACCGGCGCCGGGATGACACGACCAATCCTGACCGTCCTCGCCGCGGCCGCGGCGCTGGCGCTCGCCGGCGCCGCCCGCGCGGACAGCCAGCGCGACCCGGGCCTGCGCGAGGTCATTGCCGCGGCGATCCGCGCCACGCCCTGCTTCGAGGGCAAGTACGACGACGTGGTCTGGTTCGCGCTGATGCGCCCGCGCGTCGAGGCGCGCCTGCGCCAGCTGCCGCAGGACCTGCGCCTCGGCGACGACACGGCCGCGGCCGCCGAACGCATCCTGCACGCGGTCCACTGCGAGTCGAGCAAGCACGAGATGCTGCGCGACCGGCCGCACCTGGTGCTCGCCGTGATCGACGTCGAGAGCGCATTCGACCCGTTCGCGGTGTCCTCGGCCGGCGCGGTCGGGCTGATGCAGGTCATGCCGTTCTGGCCCAACCAGCTCGGCCTGTCGAACCGGGACCTGATCGACGTCGAGATGAACGTGCGCATGGGCACCAGCATCCTGGCCTATTACCTCGACCGCGAACGCGGCGACTACCGGCGCGCGCTCGGCCGCTACAACGGCAGCCTCGGCAAGCGGCAGTACCCGGACCTCGTGCTCGGGCGATTGAACTCGCGCTGGCGGCGCTGAGCCGCGCGGTCAGCGCGGCTCGAAGCCCCGCGGCCATTCCAGCGACGCCGGATCGACCTCCTCCACCTCCACCGCCTGCACGCGCGCCATCGGCGGCCCGCGCTGCAGCCAGGCCGTGAATTCGGCGAGCGCCGCGGGCGGGCCGGCCGCGAGCACCAGCACGCTGCCGTCGTCGAGGTTCTGCGCGCGGCCGCGCAGCGCGAGCGAGCGCGCGAACTCCGCGGCGCTGGCGCGGAAGAACACGCCCTGCACGCGGCCGCGCACGCGGACGCGTCTCGCCGCCTCGGGAATGCGGCTAGAATCCGCCATGTCCGACATTCTCGTACTCTACTACTCCCGCCATGGCACCACCGCCGAGCTCGCGCGCCAGGTCGCGCGCGGCGTGGACGGCGTGGCCGGCGCGCGCGCACGGTTGCGCACCGTGCCGGCGCTCTCCGCTGCCGGCGGCGCCGTGCCGCCGGACGGCGCGCCCTACGCGACCCACGACGACCTGCGCGAGTGCGCCGGCCTCGTGCTCGGCAGCCCGGTGCGCTTCGGCAACATGGCCGCGCCGCTGATGGCCTTCTTCGATTCCACCTCGTCCCTCTGGCTCTCGGGCGTGCTGGCCGGCAAGCCTGCGGCCGCGTTCACGTCGGGCAGCACCCTGCACGGCGGCCAGGAGACCACGCCGCTCGGGATGCTGCTGCCCCTGCTGCACCACGGGATGCTGATCGTCGGCCTGCCGTTCACGGAGCCTGCGCTCTCGAGTACGACCGGCGGCGGCACGCCCTACGGCGCAAGCCGCGTGGTGCAGGACGGCGGCTCGCGCGCGCTCACCGACGCGGAACGCCAGCTCGCGCAGGCGCTCGGCCGTCGCGTCGCCACCATTGCGCTGCGAACCTCTGCCGCCGGCGCATGAGTGCGGCCCGCCCCGGGCGCGCGATGCGCGCGGCGCTGCTGGCCTGGCTCGCGCTCCTCGCCTCTATCGCCTGCTGGCCGCTTGCCGGCACCGGCGTCGCGATCGCGGCGCTCGCCGGCCTGCCGCTGCTGCTGCCGCTCGCGGGCCTCGCGCGCGGGACGCCGCGCACGCTGCGCTGGGCGCCGCTCACGCAGGCGCCGGCGCTGGCGCTCGCGGTCACCGAGGAGCTCGCAAATCCCGCGGCCCGGATCCCGGCCTCGCTCACCCTGGCGCTGCTGCTGCTGGCCTTCGCGGCCGTGATCGCGGCGCAGCGCGCCGCGTCGCGCGGCTGAGTCAGGATTCGACCCGCGCGAGCCAGTCGCGCACGAACGGCACCGTGAGGCGCCGCTGCGCTGCCAGCGATTCCGTATCGAGCTCATCGAGCAGGCGGCAGAGCGCCGCGAAATCCCGCGGCGCCCGCCGGGTCAGGTAGTGCAGCGTCTCCGGCGGCAGCTCGAGGCCGCGGTGGCGGGCGCGCTGCACCAGCGCCTCGGCCTGTTCGTGCTCGGCGAGCGGCTGCAGGCGATGCACCCGCGAGGAGGCCAGGCGCGAGGCGAGATCGGGCAGGCCGAAAGGGATGGCCGCGGGGGCCGCGGCCGCCGCCATTACGAGCCGCCCGCGCTGCTCGGCGATCTCGTTCCAGAGCGTGAACAGCGCGCGCTCCCAGCCAGCGTCGCCGGCGACGGCGTCGACGTCGTCGAGCGCGACCAGGCCCAGGCGCTCGAAACCCGCGAGCATGGCCGGGTCGCCGCCTCGCGCCGTGTCCAGCGGCAGCCATGCCGCCGTCAGCCCCTGCTCGCCCGCGCGCGCGCAGGCCGCCTGCAGCAGGTGACTCCTGCCGGAGCCCGGCGGCCCATACAGCCACAGCGGGGGACCGCCCGGCTCCGCCGCCTGCGCCGCGAGCGCGAGCAGCGCCTCGCGGTTGGCGCCTTCGTGAAACGTCTCGAAGCGGTGCGTGACCCCGAGCTGGACGCCGAGCGGCAGCTGCCGCATGGGATCAGGCGGCGGCGCGGCGCGCGCGGCTGACCGCGACCGCCTTGCGCGCGTAGGTCGCGACGTAGTCCACGCCGCTGACCACGGTGGTGACCAGCACGAGTGCGCCGAGCGCAGTCACCGGCCACTGCGGAAAATCGGGGAAGGCGGCGCGCCAGACGACGGCGATCACGAACAGCAGTTGCACCAGCGTGTTGAGCTTGGACGGCGCCGTCGGCCGCCCCTCCAGCGGCCCGAACAGCCACCTGTAGACGCCGGCGCCGATGCCGATCATGAAATCGCGGGTGACGGCGACCGCCGCCAACCATGCCGGCACCAGGCCCACCCAGGCAAGCGTGATGAAGACGCTGACCAGCAGCAGCTTGTCCGCGAGCGGGTCCAGCACCTTGCCGAGCTCGCTGGTCCAGCCGAAGGTCTTGGCGAGGTAGCCGTCGAGCACGTCGGAGGCCGCCGCGATCGCGAACAGCACCAGTGTCGGGCCGTAGCGGCCCTCGGCCAGCAGCAGCACGATCGGCACGGTCAGCGCGATGCGCATGATGCAGATCAGGTTCGGGACGGCGGCCAGCGTCATGGGCGCAGCGAAAAGATCAGGCGCGCCGCGTCCACGCCCGTGAGCCGCCCGTCGCGCAGGATCGCGTCGGTCAACGCGGCCGGATCGCCGCGGACATTGACGAGGAACGAGACCGCGTCCGGCGTGACTTCGTCCACCGCGACGCCGCGCACCGGCGCCAGGCGCGAGAGTGTCTTCATCGCCTGCGCGTAATCCTCGAGCGAGGCGATGCCCATGACCGTGACCACCTGCTCGCTGCGCTGGGCTGCGCCGCGCGAGGCATACAGGCCCGCATAGCGGTCGGCCGCGAGATCGGCACCTGCCTCGAGTTCGCCCGTGGAGCGCGCCGTCAGCCCCGCCGCGCTGAAGGTCCAGTCCACCTCGAGCCCGCCGGCCGGCCCGGGCCTGGCGCGGCCGATCAGCACGCCCCCGGCGCCGTAGCGGCGCGCGGCCTCGATCAGCGGCGCATGCTCTCCGGACCAGGCCTGCTGCAGCGAGCGCACCAGGTCGTCGCCGGGGCCCGGCCAGACGACCGGCAGGCCCCGGCGCGCGGCGCTGCGCTCGACGCGGCTGCGCTCCTCGCCGTCCATGCCCGCATGCACGAGCGCGCGCCGGCCCGCGCCGCGGTCGAGCGCGAGCCAGACCAGCGTCAGCGGGCGCTCGTCGCCCCAGTAGGCAAGGCCGGAGGCGTCGATCGCGTTCTCGATCGCCGGCCCGTCGAAAGTGACGGCCAGCTGTCCTCCTGGCGAGCGCCGGAAGCTCTTCACGTAGCGCGAGGCCTGCGCCACCAGCGGCGCGAGGTTCTCGAGCTCGGGGGCATCGGGCCGGCCCGTCACGCGCACCAGGACGTCGCGCATCGCCTCGCGGAACGCCGCGTCGTTGTTGCCCGTGTACGGCACCGCCACCGAGTACAGGTCGCCGATGGATTCCGCCGCGGCGGGCTGCCAGGACTGCGCGCAGGCGGCGAGCACGAGCCAGAGGCACGGCAGGATGCGGCGGCAGCGGTCCGGCGGCTTGCTCACGCTACAATAGTACACCGCCCGCACCAGGGACCCCGCCAGGCGCCCGTCTCCGGCCGATGACAGAACGCCGACCATTGACTTATCGCGATGCCGGAGTCGACATCGACGCCGGCGACGCGCTCGTCGAGCGCATCCGCCCGCGCGTCGCGCGCACCCTGCGCCCGGAAGTGCTGGCGGGCGTCGGCGGATTCGGCGCGATGGTGGAGCTGCCGCCGGGCCGCTGGCAGCGGCCCGTGCTGGTGGCGGGCACCGACGGCGTCGGCACCAAGCTGCGGCTCGCGATCGACACCGGCCGTCATGACGGCGTCGGCCAGGACCTGGTCGCGATGTGCGCGAACGACGTCGTGGTGCAGGGCGCCGAGCCGTTGTTCTTCCTCGACTACTACGCCACCGGCAAGCTCTCCGTCGAGGTCGCCGAACGCGTCATCGCCGGCATTGCGCGGGGCTGCGAGCTCGCGGGCTGCGCCCTGGTCGGCGGCGAGACCGCCGAAATGCCCGGCATGTACGAAGGCGCCGATTACGATCTCGCGGGCTTCTGCGTCGGCGTGGTGGAGAAGGACCGCATCATCGACGGCTCGCGCGTGCGCGCGGGCGACGCGGTCATCGGGCTCGCCTCCTCCGGCCCGCATTCCAACGGTT
>CAZYPM010000084.1:3716-9109 GCA_964649205.1 uncultured Steroidobacteraceae bacterium | reverse complement strand
TCCAGTCCCTTCGCCAGCTCGCAAGCGCCTTTCGTGGAAACCCTGTACGAGCGGTACCTCGATTCCCCGGGGTCAGTGGACCCTGCCTGGCGCCAGCTCTTTGAAAAGCTCGGCGCCGAGAGCCCGCGCCAGCCGCGGTTGACGCCAGCCGCGCACCCTGGAACCCGCCCTGCAGGCGCCGTTGCGGTATCCGCCGTGGGCGACACCGAAAAACAATCGGCTGTTTCCAGGCTGATCCAGTTTTACGCCAATCGCGGCCACCTGATCGCGGACATCGACCCGCTGGCGCTGATGAACCGCCCGGTCCCGAAGGTGCTCGACCCCGCTTACGTCGGCCTGACCGAGGCCGACATGGATGCCGAGTTCTACACCGGCAGCCGCGGCAGCGGCGTCGAGAAGCAGATGAAGCTGCGCGACATCCTGCGACAGCTTCGCCACATCTACGGTGGGCGCATCGGCGCGGAGTTCGCCCACGTCACGACCAGCGACGAGCGCCTGTGGCTGCAGGACCGCTTCCGGGAGGGGCGCCTGCAGCAGGCGTTCAGCCGCGACGAGCGGCTCAACCTGCTGTGGCAGTTGTCGGTCGCCGAGGGCCTCGAGCGCTACCTGCACACCAAGTATGTCGGCCAGAAGCGCTTCTCGCTGGAGGGCGCGGATGCGCTGATCCCGCTGCTCGACGACGTCATCCAGCGCGCCGGCGGACAGGGTGTCGAGGAGATCGTCGTCGGCATGGCGCACCGAGGCCGCCTCAACGTGCTGGTCAACGTGCTGGGCAAGCCCCCCTCGCTGCTGTTCTCGGAGTTCGAGGGTGCGGTGGATCCGGGCGACCAGAGAGGCTCCGGCGACGTCAAGTACCACAAGGGATTCTCCGCCGACCTGCGCACGCCGGGGGGCAACGTGCACGTCGTGCTCGCCTTCAATCCCTCGCATCTCGAGGTCGTGAATGCCGTGGTCGAGGGCTCGGTGCGCGCGCGCCAGGACCGGCGCGGGGATGCCGCCTGGGATCGCGTCGTCCCGTTGCTGATCCATGGCGACGCGGCCTTTGCGGGGCAGGGCGTCGTCATGGAGACGCTGCAGCTCTCGCAGGCGCGCGGATTCGCGACTGGCGGCACGCTGCACGTGGTTGTCAACAACCAGGTCGGTTTCACGACCAGCGAGCCGGCGGATGCGCGCTCGACCCTTTACTGCAGCGACGTCGCCAAGATGATCGAGGCGCCGATCTTCCACGTGAACGCGGACGATCCCGAGGCGGTGGTGTTCGCCGCCAGGCTTGCGCTCGACTATCGCATGAAATTCCACAAGGACGTGGTCATCGACCTGGTCTGCTACCGCCGGCACGGCCACAACGAGGCCGACGAGCCGGCGGCGACCCAGCCGCTCATGTACCAGGCGATCCGCAAGCACCCGACGGCGCGCCAGATCTATGGCAGGCAGCTCGAACAGGACGGGCTGCTGGACGAAGGCCAGGCGGCGCAGATGGCCGAGGACTACCGCCGCGGCCTCGACGAGGGCCGGCCGCAGGCGCGCGCATTCGCGGGCACTTCCGGCAACCGCTACACGGTGGACTGGAGCCGGCACCTGTCGGCCGACTGGTCAGAGGCGCCCGCCACGGGCGTCGCGCCCGAGCGCCTGCGCTCGCTCGCGGCGCAGCTGACCGACGTGCCGGCCGGCTTCACGCTGCACCCGCGCGTGGCGCGCGTGGTCGAGGACCGCAAGCGCATGTACGCGGACGAAGCGCCGCTCGACTGGGGCGCGGCCGAAACGCTCGCCTACGCGACGCTGCTCGCGGATGGCGTCCACGTGCGCCTGTGCGGCCAGGACTCCGCGCGCGGTACCTTCTTCCATCGCCACGCGGTGTGGCACGACCAGGCCTCCGGACGCACGCAGCTGCCGCTCGCCCAGGTCGCGGCCGGCAAGGCACGGCTGAATGTCATCGACTCGGTGCTGTCGGAAGAGGCGGTGCTCGGCTTCGAGTACGGCTATTCGACGACGGATCCGGACGTGCTCGTGATCTGGGAGGGCCAGTTCGGCGATTTCGCGAACGGCGCGCAAGTGATCATCGACCAGTTCATCGCCTCAGGCGAAGCGAAGTGGGGCCGGCTATCCGGCATCACGCTGTTCCTGCCGCACGGCTACGAAGGGCAGGGGCCCGAGCACAGTTCGGCGCGCCTGGAGCGCTTCCTGCAGCTCTGCGCCGAGCTCAACATCCAGGTCTGCGTGCCCTCGACGCCGGCGCAGATGTTCCACCTGCTGCGCCGGCAGATGCTGCGCTCGCTGCGCAAGCCGCTGGTCGTCATGACGCCGAAGAGCCTGCTGCGGCACAAGCAGTCCTCGTCGACCATGGCGGATCTCGCCAGCGGGCACTTCCATCCGGTCATCGACGAACTGGAGGCGATCGATCCCGCCGGCGTGCGCCGCCTGGTGTTGTGCAGCGGCAAGGTCTACTACGACCTGCTCGACCGGCGGCAGGCGGACCACTCGACGGGCGTCGCGCTGGTGCGCATCGAACAGCTCTATCCGTTCCCCGCGGACGAGTTCCACGCCGTGGTCGCGCGCTACCCGGGTGCGCGGCAGGTCGTCTGGTGCCAGGAGGAGCCGCAGAACCAGGGTGCCTGGTACCAGATCCGCCACCGGCTGCAGGCGGGGCTGCTGCCCGGCCAGGAGCTGCTGTACGCCGGCCGCGAAGGCGCCGCGGCACCCGCCACCGGGATTCATGCGCTGCACCAGCGCGAGCAGGAGAACCTGGTCGCGGCTGCGCTGTATTCTCCCGACACCGAGACGACGCATCGCGAGACTCACCGCCTGACCGTCGCCTCCAGCAGGAAGGGTTCATGAGCACCGAAGTCCGCGTACCGCAGCTGCCCGAGTCCGTCGCCGATGCGACACTCGTGACCTGGCACAAGCAGCCGGGCGACTCCGTGTCCCGGGACGAAAACCTGGCCGATCTCGAGACCGACAAGGTGGTGCTCGAGGTGCCGGCCCCGGTGGCGGGCGTGCTGAAGTCGCAGGACAAGGCGGCGGGTGCCACGGTCACGAGCGGCGAGCTGCTGGCGATCATCGAGGCGGCCTCGGGGGCCGCGTCTGCGAAGCCCGCAGCCCGGGCGGCGCCGGCGCCGGAAGCAAAGGCTGAGCCGAAAAAGGCGCCGGCGCCAGGACCTGCCGCGCCGATCGCGGCGAAAGCCGAGCCGGCCACCGCGAAGCTCTCGCCCGCGGCGCGGCGCCTGGTCGAAGAGAACAAGCTGGCCGCGACCGCGATCGCCGGCAGCGGCCGCGACGGGCTGATCACCAAGGGCGACGTCGCACAGCACCTCGCCGCCGTGCCCGCGGGCGCCGGCCGGGTCGACCAGCGCGTGCCGATGTCGCGCCTGCGCGCGCGCATCGCCGAGCGGCTGGTGGAGGCACAGGCGACCCAGGCGCTGCTCACCACCTTCAACGAGATCGACATGCAGGCGCTGATGGCGCTGCGCGCGAAATACAAGGAGACCTTCGAGCAGCGCCACGGCGTGCGGCTCGGGTTCATGTCGTTCTTCGTCAAGGCCTGCATCGAGGCGCTCGGCCGCTTCCCGGTGATCAACGCCTCGGTCGAGGGTTCCGACATCGTCTATCACGAGTACTACGACATCGGCGTCGCGGTCTCGACCGACCGCGGCCTGATCGTGCCGGTGCTGCGCGACGCCGACCGGATGGGCTTCGCGGACATCGAGAAGGCGGTCGCCGGCTTCGCCGAGCGCGCGCGCAGCGGCGCCATCACCCTCGAGGAGCTCACCGGCGGCACGTTCTCGATCACCAATGGCGGCGTGTTCGGCTCGCTGCTGTCCACGCCCATCGTCAATGCACCGCAGAGCGCCATCCTCGGCATGCACAAGATCGAGCAGCGCCCGGTGGCGGTCGGCGAGCAGGTGGTGGTGCGGCCGATGATGTACGTCGCGCTGACCTACGACCACCGGATCATCGACGGCCGCGAGGCCGTGCAGTTCCTGGTCGCCGTCAAGGAGGCGCTCGAGGATCCCGCGCGCCTGCTGCTGCAGGTCTGAAGGAAGAAGAACCATGTCCGACTCATACGACGTCATCGTCATCGGCGGCGGCCCCGCCGGATACCCGGCCGCCATCCGGGCCGGCCAGAACAAGCTCTCGGTCGCCTGCATCGACGAGTGGAAAAACCGCGATGGCAGCACCGCGTTCGGCGGCACCTGCCTGAATGCGGGCTGCATCCCGTCGAAGGCGCTGCTCGAATCCTCGGAGCTCTACCACCGCGCGCTGCACGAGTTTGCGATCCACGGCGTCACGCTGTCCGGCGTCGGCTTCGATGTCGCCGCGATGCAGAAGCGCAAGGCCGGGATCGTGCGCGCCAGCACGCAGGGCATCCTCCAGCTCTTCAAGGCCGCGGGCGTCACGCCGCTCGCGGGCCATGGCAGGCTGCTCGCCGGACGCAAGGTGGAATTCACCGGCCACGACGGGTCGAAACGCACGCTGCAGGCGAAGCACGTGGTGCTGGCGTCGGGTTCCGAACCCATGCCGTTACGTGGCGTCGCTTTCGACGGCGAGCGCATCGTCGACTCCTGGGGCGCGCTCGACTTCACGGAGGCGCCGAAGCGGCTTTGCGTCATCGGCGCGGGCGTCATCGGCCTCGAGCTCGGCAGCGTCTGGCGCCGGCTCGGCGCGGAGACGGTCGTGCTGGAAGCGCTCGATGCGCTGCTCCCCATGGCGGACGGCGCGGTCGCAAAGGAAGCGGCGCGTCACTTCAAGAAGCTGGGCCTCGACATTCGCCTCGGCGCCAAGGTCACGGACGCCGAAGTGCGCGCCGACGGCGTGCACGTCAGTTATTCGGATGCGAAGGGGCCGCAGGCCCTGGTCGTCGACCGGCTCGTCGTCGCGATCGGCCGCCGGCCGTTCACGAAGGGCTTGCTCGGCGAGGGCAGCGGCGTGAAGCAGGACGAGCGCGGCTTCCTCCAGGTGGACGAGCATTGCCGCACCGGTGCCGAGGGCGTCTGGGCGGTGGGCGACTGCGTGCGCGGCCCGATGCTCGCGCACAAGGGCAAGGAGGAGGGCGTCGCCGTCGCCGACATGATCGCCGGCCAGTACGGCCACGTGAATTACAGGACCATCCCGTCCGTGATCTATACGGCGCCGGAGATCGCCTGGGTGGGACAGACCGAGGAACAGGCCAGGGCGGCGGGACGGTCGATCAAGACCGGCAGCTTCCCGTTTGCAGCCAGCGGCCGCGCGCGCGCGATGGAGGCGGGCGCCGGGTTCTGCAAGATCGTGGCGGACGCCGGCAGCGACGAGATCCTGGGCGTGCACGTGATCGGCCCGATGGCGGGCGAACTGATCGCGGAGGCGGTGCTCGCGATGGAGTACTCGGCGAGCAGCGAGGACCTGCAGCGCACGATCCA
>CAZYPM010000084.1:0-3616 GCA_964649205.1 uncultured Steroidobacteraceae bacterium | reverse complement strand
ACGCCGGGCAGTGCCGAGAGGCGCGCCAGCAGGCGCGTCAGTTCCTCGAGGCCGGCGACCGAGACTCGCAGCATGAGGTCGGCGCTGCCCTGGCCGGGATCGCCCCGCGAGGCGAGCCGTTCGATGTTGATCTTCTCGTCCGCGACCAGGGTCGTGACGTCGCGCAGCAAACCCTTGCGGTCCATCGCGTGCAGCTGGATCTCGACCGGGAAGCGCCGGTCCGCGGACTTGCCCCAGCCCACCTGCAGCAGCCGTTCCGGCGCCCGTGCGGCCAGGCGCGCCAGGTTGCGGCAGCCGGCGCGATGGATGGTGACGCCGCGTCCGACCGTCACGTAACCCGTGATCGCCTCGGGCGGCACCGGGTTGCAGCAGCGCGCATAGGTAGACAGCAGGTCGCCGACGCCCTCGACCTGCACGGCCCCGGCTGCCCGGCGCGGCGACCCGCCGATCGGCGGCAGCTCGGAGGGCGCAGGCGCCGCCGCGCGGGCACGCGCGCGCCGCTGGATCGCCGCCGACAGCTGTGTGATCGTCAGGTCGCCAGAGCCCAGCGCGAGGTAGAGCGCATCCGCGCTCGTCACCCCGAACTCGCCGATCAGTTCCGAGACCAGGGCCTGCTGGCCACCGTGGCGGGCGAGTTCGCGCTCGAACAGCTCGCGGCCCTCGGCGAGATTCTGGCCGGCGTCGCGCTTCTTGAACCAGGCGCGCACCTTGGCGCGGCTCCTGGGCGAGGCCAGGAAGCCCTCCTGCTCGATCAGCCAGTCGCGGCTGGGCTGGGCCTGCTTGCCACCGATGATCTCGACGACCTCGCCATTCGCCAGGTGATGGTTGAGCGGCACGATGCGTCCGTTGACGCGCGCGCCACGGCAACGATGGCCGAGATCGGTGTGCACGTGATACGCGAAGTCGATCGGCGTCGCGCCGGCCGGCAGGTCCACGACCTCGCCCTTCGGCGTCAGCGCGTAGACGCGGTCCTCGAACAGGTCCGCGCGCACACGCGTCAGGAAGTCACTGTCGCTCTCGGCCTCGGCGGCCGGCACCAGCAGCTCGCGCAGCCACTCGATCTTGCGGTCGTAGGCCGCGTCCTTCGCGGCGCCCTCCTTGTAGCGCCAGTGCGCGGCGACCCCGAGCTCGGCATGCTCGTGCATGTCGCGCGTGCGGATCTGGATCTCGAGCGGCGCCGCGCCCGGCCCGATCACGGCCGTGTGCAGCGAGCGGTAGAGGTTGTCCTTGGGCGTGGCGATGTAATCGTCGAATTCGCCCGGAATGTAGGGCCAGCGGCCGTGCACGACGCCGAGCGCGGCATAGCAGTCCGCGACGCTCCCCGTAATGACGCGGATCGCGCGCACGTCCAGCACCTGGTCGAAGGCCAGGCCCTTCTTGTTCATCTTCCGCCAGATGCTGTAGATGTGCTTGGGCCGCCCCAGCACCTCGGCCTGCACGCCCGCCCTGGCCAGCTCGGCGGAAACCTCCGCGATCGCGGCCTCGATCCAGCGCTCGCGATCCACGCGCGATTCATTGAGCTGGCTGGCGATCTGGCGGTAGCTGGCGGGCTCCAGCCAGCGGAAAGCGAGGTCCTCGAGCTCCCATTTCAGCTGCCAGATGCCGAGCCGGTTGGCGAGCGGGGCGTAGATCTCGCGTGTTTCCCAGGCGAGCTGCAGGCGGCTGGCGTCGTCGAGCTCGCGCGCATGGCGCATCCGCCGCAGCTGGTCGGCGAGGCGCACCAGCACCAGGCGCGGGTCGGTGACGACCGCGAGCAGCATGCGCCGCAACGCATCCGCCTGGGCGCCGGAAAGGGCCTTCTCCGGCGACCACTGCGCCCCGGTCCGGAACTCGCCCAGCCGGCCGAGTTCTCCCGCGAACTCCGCCGCTGCCTCGCCGAAGGCGGTTGCCGCCGCCTGCGGCTCGAGCAACCGGCGCTCGAGCAGCGGCTGCAGCAGCGCGCCGGCGACGATCACCCGCTCGGCATCGAGCGCCGCGACGATCCCGGCCGTCTCCGCGCCTGCTTCCTCCGCCTGCCGCCAGTCGTCCGTGCCGGACGACAGCGTGGCGAGCGTCGCGCGCAGCTCGGCCAGCACGCCGCTGCCTCCGGCCGCTGTCGTGGTCGTCGTCTTCATGGCGAGCCGTTATCATAGCTCGCATGGTGCGCATCCTCGGCCTCGATCCCGGCTCGCGGGTCACGGGCTACGGCGTCGTGGACGCGGGGCAGGGCGGCGTCCGCTACGTGGCGAGCGGCTGCATCCGCGTCGGCGAGGGCGCCATGGCCGGGCGGCTGCTCGACATCCACCGCCACGTGACCGAACTGGTGGACGCCTATGCGCCCGGCGAGATCGCCATCGAGCGCGTATTCGTGCACAAGAACCCGGACAGCGCACTGAAGCTGGGACAGGCGCGCGGCGCCGCGCTCTGCGGGGCCTGCCACGCGGGCGCGCAAGTCTTCGAGTACGCGCCGCGCGCGGTCAAACAGTCGGTTACCGGCACGGGCGCGGCGGCCAAGGGCCAGGTCCAGCACATGATCAAGGCGCTCCTGTCGCTGCAGGGCCGGCTCGCGGCGGATGCGGCGGATGCGCTGGCGATCGCGCTGTGCCACGCCCACCACCGCAACGGCGCGGCGCTACGGCGCGCAGGAGCCTCGCGGTGATCGGCCGGCTGCGCGGCAAGCTCCTGCGCAAGACACCCCCGGCACTGATCGTGGACGTCGGCGGCGTCGGCTACGAGCTGGAAGCGCCCATGTCCACGTTCTACCGCCTGCCCGAGGTCGGCAGCGAGGTGGAACTGCACACGCACCTGGTGGTGCGCGAGGACGCACACCTGCTCTATGGCTTCGCCACCGAGGAGGAGCGGCGGCTGTTCCGCGACCTGCTGCGTGTCACCGGCATCGGTCCCAAGATCGGCCTCGCGCTGCTCTCCGGCATCGACGTCGATACCTTCCTGGCCTGCGTCGAGGCGCAGGACGTGGACGCGCTGACCCGCATCCCCGGCATCGGCAGGAAAACCGCCGAGCGGCTGCTGGTCGAGATGCGCGACCGCATCCGCGCACTGGGCGAGCTGCCCGCGGCCGGCCGGCGCCTGGACGGGGCGGCGGGCGCCCAGGCGCAGGCGCACGCCGCGCTGGTCGCGCTCGGCTACCGGCCAGTCGAGGCGACCCGCCTGCTGAAGTCGGTGGACGGCGCGGACGCGGGCACGGAGGAACTGATCCGGCGCGCGCTGCAGGCCGCTGCAAGGTAGCATGGCGCGATGATCGAGCAGGACCGGGTCACGGCCGCGACCGCCACGCGCGAAGACGAGGTCATCGCCCAGACCGTCCGCCCGAAGTCGCTGGCCGACTACATCGGCCAGGCGCCGGTCAAGCAGCAGATGAGCATCTTCATCGAGGCCGCCCGCCGCCGCGGCGAGGCGCTCGACCACGTGCTGATCTTCGGCCCCCCGGGCCTCGGCAAGACCACGCTCGCACACATCGTCGCGCACGAGCTGGGCGTGGGCCTGCGCCAGACCTCGGGCCCGGTGCTCGAGCGCCCCGGCGACCTGGCCGCGATCCTGACCAACCTGCAACCGCGCGACGTGCTGTTCGTGGACGAGATCCACCGCCTGAGCCCGGTGGTGGAGGAGATCCTCTATC
>CAZYPM010000083.1:5090-9149 GCA_964649205.1 uncultured Steroidobacteraceae bacterium | reverse complement strand
CTACTTCGCGACCAGGATCTTCTTGACCCAGCCGCTGCCGCTGCCGGACTCGACCTTGAGGTAGCCGTTCTGCTCCTCGCCCATGTAGATCATCTCGTCCGTCTTGGCGAGCGTTGCGATCACCTTGCCGGCGTCGCCCGCCGTGCCCATCAGCTTCACGCCGCCGATCTTCGGGAACAGCACGTCGCCCTCGTTGTAGACCGCGCCTGCCTTGGTCGAGCCACCGGCCGCCGCCTCCTGCGCCAGCGTGCCGACGTCGCGCTGCAGGTTGGGGTCGCCCTTCACCACGCGCACGATGTTGTTGTAGTTGTCGGCGAATGACGCCGCGATGATCTTGCCCTCGTTGGTGTTGCCGTAGCCGCCGATGCCGCCCCCCGCGCCGCCGCCGAAGACCGCGGCGCCGAGGCCGAGGTCGGCCTTCTTCGAGCTGCCCTCCGCCGCCGCGACCTGCACGCCGGAGCGCGCGTCCGCCACCAGCATGCTGGTCTGCGCCTCCTTGAACTTGAGGCCGCCGACGATCGCGCCGATCGCCGAGCCGCGCCCGCCCAGCAGGCCGCCGAGCGCGCCGCCGATGCCGCCCGCGTTGCCTTCCGAAAACACGACCGAAGGCGTCAGGATGAAGTCCGCCGCGACCATCTGCCCGCCGCCGATGTTGGAGCCGCCACGCAGTTCGCCGCCGCCCGCGAGCGCGCGCTCCTGCATCATGTTCTGCATGCCCTGGCCGCGCTCGACCACGATGAAGCAGTTTGACTGCTGGATCATCATGCGGATCAGGCCGACCGGCGACTGCAGGTTGTAGCGCGAGAGCGCCGACATCACGTAGTCCTGCGGCTCGACCACCGCCATCGCACCCATCGGCTTGTCGCAGCGCTCGAGGTCGCTGGCGGCGCCCTCCGCGCCCTGCGTGCCCGCGGCGCCCTGCACGTCCGAGCCGCCCTTGCCCTTCTTGGTCCCCAGGATTTGCGCCTGGGCGCCGGCGGCAATCACCGAACCGACCAGCACCACTGCCAGGGCGCGCAGCACGTTCGAATGCGAATTCATATCCCCTCCGAAAGACGGAACGACTCTGGAATCAGGCACCGCGCCAGGGCACTCTCTTGCGGGAGCCTGGGGGCCGGCCGCGGCACTGGATGCGCCGCCAATATACTCCGGCGATCCGGCGCGTGTACATTCGACGGCATGGAGGCCGGCCGGTATTCGGCGGACGTGGCGATCGCCGGTGCCGGCATCGCCGGCATTGCCGCGGCGATCGAGGCGCTCGCCCGCGGACGCCGCGTCCTGCTGCTCGACCGGGATGAGCCTGACGGCATTGGCGGCCTGGCCCGCGACTCCATGGGCGGCCTGTGGTTTGCCGGCACGCCGCTGCAGGCGCGCTACCGCGTGCGGGACTCCGCGGAGCTGGGCTACGCCGACTGGCTCGCCTTCGGCGAGCTCGGCCCTGAAGATCGCTGGCCGCGCGCCTGGGCGCGGTCTTATGTCGAGCGCTGCATTCCCGAGGTCTTCGAGTGGCTGCGCGGCCTGGGCGTCGAGTTCCTGCCGATGCCGATGTGGGTCGAGCGCGGCCTGCACGGCCAGGGCAACTCGGTGCCGCGCTTCCACGTCGTCTGGGGCACGGGCCGGGCGCTCGCCGAGGCCCTGGTCGCCCGCCTGCTGAACCATCCACACCGCGACCGGCTCGAGCTGCGCTTCGGGCACCGCGTGGACTCGCTGGTCCGCGATGCAGGCCGCGTCACCGGCCTGGCGGGCGCCACCGAGCCGGACGGACGCGCATTCGAGGTCGCGGCCGAATCGGTCGTGATTGCGGCGGGTGGCATCAACGGCGACGTCGAGCGCGTACGCCGGCACTGGCACGCGGACTGGGGCGAGCCGCCAGCCGTGATCCTGAACGGCTCGCACCGCTTCGCCGACGGCAGGCTGCACGACGCCGCGGCGGCTGCGGGCGCGAGCGTGACGCACCTCGACTGGCAGTGGAACTACGCGGCGGGCATCCGCCACTGGCGGCCCCGCAAGCCGGACCATGGGCTGTCGCTGATCCCGCCCAAGTCCGCGCTCTGGCTCAACGCGCGTGGCGAGCGCATCGGGCCGATGCCGCTGGTCGCCGGATACGACACGCACGACCTGGTCGCGAGGATCTGCGCCGAGCCCGGCGGCTACAGCTGGCAGCTGCTCAACCGCCGCATCGCACTGAAGGAACTCGCAGTGTCCGGCGCGGAGTTCAACCCGGCCATCCGCGACCGCCGGCGCCTGCGTCTCGCGCTCGAGCTGCTGTTCGGAAACCGCTGGCTCTACGGCGAACTGCTGCGCAACAGCGAGGACTTCGTGGTCGGCGACACGCTGCCGGAACTGGTGGATCGCATGAACGCGCTGAACGGCGATGCTGCGGTGGAGCTGGCGTCGGTCGAGGCGGCGGTCGCGCAGTACGACGGCGCCATCGCGCGCGGTGAGCGCTTCCACAACGACGAGCAGCTGCGGCGCATCGCCTTCGCCCGCCGCTGGCCGGCCGACCGCCTGCGCACCTGCCGGTTCCAGCGGATCCTCGATCCCGCGGCGGGACCGCTGCTGGCGATCCGCGAGTTCGTCATCAGCCGCAAGAGCCTGGGCGGCATCCAGACCGACCTCGCCTGCCGGGCGCTGAACGGCGCGGGCGAGGCCATCGAGGGCCTGTACGCCGCGGGCGAGGCCGCGGGTTTCGGCGGCGGCGGCATGAACGGCATGCGCGGTCTCGAGGGCACCTTCCTCGGCGGCTGCCTGCTCACCGGCCGGGTTGCCGGGCGCAACGCATAGGCGGGACCATGGATTACCACGACGCGATCAACATCGACGACCTGCGCGCGATCGCGCGCCGCCGGCTGCCGCGCTTCGTCTTCGACTACGTGGACGGCGGCGCGGAGGACGAGTTGACGCTCGCCGGCAACCGCGGCGCGTTCGCGCGCCTGGGCTTCCGGCCGCGCACGCTCGTGGACGTGTCCGCGCGCGACCTGTCGGCGGCGCTGCTCGGCGCCAGGTCGGCGCTGCCGGTCGTGGTCGGGCCGACCGGCCTCAACGGCCTGTCCTGGCGCGACGGCGACATGGCGCTGGCGCGCGCGGCGGCGCAAGCCGGAGTGCCGTTCGCGATGTCCACGGTCTCCATGAGCTACCTCGAGGACGTCGCGCGCGAGGCGCCCGGCCGGCACTGGCTGCAGGCCTACGTGTTCGCCGAACGCGCGATCACCGAGGCGCTCATCCGCCGCGCCCGCGAGGCGGATTTCGAGTGCGTGGTGCTGACCAGCGACTTCCCGGTCGCCGGCAAGCGCGAGCGCGACTGGCGCAGCGGCCTGCTGCCGGCGCAGCGCCTCACGCTCGCGACCAGGCTCGACATGCTGCTGCACCCGCGCTGGCTCGCGACGGTCGCGACGCGCCGGCCGCGCTTCGTCAACGTCGAGCGCGAGCTCGGCCCCGGCCGGGACGTCAACGCCTTCGTCGGCCACAACATGTTCGATCCGGCTTTTTGCTGGGACGACCTGCGGCGCTTCCGGGACCTGTGGCCGCGCAAGCTGCTGCTGAAGGGCGTGCTGCGCGCAGACGATGCCGAACGCGCCGTCGCGGCCGGTCTCGACGGCGTGGTGCTCTCCAACCACGGCGGCCGCCAGCTCGATGCCGCGATCGCGGGCCTCGAGGCGTTGCCGGAAGTCGCGCGCGTTGTCGCCGGGCGCGCGTCCGTTTTCGTGGATGGCGGCGTGCGCCGTGGCAGCGACATCGCCAAGGCGCTGGCGCTCGGAGCCGAAGGCGTGCTGCTGGGCCGGGCGCCGGTCTACGGCCTGGCCGCGGGCGGCCAGGCGGGCGTCGCGCGCGCACTCGCGATCCTCGCCGACGAGTTCGACCGCACGCTCGCCCTCACCGGCTGCCGCGACGTCGCGGGGCTGACACCGGATCTCATCCAGACGGCCGGCGCATGAGCGCCGCCGGCGATGCCGCGGGCGCGCGGCGTGCGATCCGCAGCTTCGTGCTGCGCGCGGGCCGCACCACGCCTGCGCAGCGCCGTGCCCTCGGCGAACTGCTGCCGCGCTGGGGCATCCCGTT
>CAZYPM010000083.1:0-4990 GCA_964649205.1 uncultured Steroidobacteraceae bacterium | reverse complement strand
CGCCTGCGCAGCGCCGTGCCCTCGGCGAACTGCTGCCGCGCTGGGGCATCCCGTTTGTGCCGGCGATGCTCGATTTCGACGCGGTCTTCGGGCGGCGCGCGCGGCGCGTGATGGAGATCGGTTTCGGCGATGGCGCACAACTGCTGGAGCTTGCGGGAGGCGCGCCGGAAACAGACTTCGTCGGCGTGGAAGTGCACCCGCCCGGCGTCGGGCGCTGCCTGCTGGGCATCGAGGCGCGCGGGCTCACCAACGTCCGCGTGATCATGCACGACGCGGTCGAGGTGCTCGCCACGCAGGTCGCACCCGCCTCGCTCGACGAAGTGCTGCTGTATTTCCCGGATCCCTGGCCCAAGAAGCGCCACCACAAGCGGCGCATCGTGCAGCCCGCGTTCGTCGCACTGGTGGCCGAGCGCCTGAAGCCCGGTGGCTGCTTGCGGCTCGCGACCGACTGGGAGCCTTACGCCGAATGGATGCGCGAGGTGCTGGACGCGGAGCCTCGCCTGGTGACCGCCGCCGCAGATGCCGCCGGACGGTCCGAGACCCGCTTCGAAACCCGCGGCCGTCGCCTCGGCCACCGCGTCACCAACCTCACCTACCGCCGCAAATAAAGGGGACGCGTCCCTTTAAATTTTAAAGGGACGCGTCCCCTTTATCTGAAGGCGGCGGTGGCGCCGTCGACGATGAACTGGACGGCAAGCGCGGCGAGCACCACGCCGGACAGGCGGTTCACCACGTTCGCGCCGGTGACGCCCATGACGCGCATGACGAGCGGCGTCAGGCGCATCAAGGCGTAGGTGATCACGAGCACCGCGATCACCACGCCGAACAACCCCGCCGACAGCGCCCACTCGCCGCGCGAGGCGCCGAACGTCAGCAGCACGATCGCGAGCGCGCCGGGCCCGGCGATGAACGGGAACGCCAGCGGGAATACCGAGATGTCGGCGCGCTTCTTGCTCTCGTCCTTCTCCTCGGAAGTCGTGCGCGTGCCGGACTCGCGCGCAAACACCATCTCGAGCGCGATCAGGAACAGCATGACGCCGCCCGCGATGCGGAACGCCGCGATCGAGATGCCCATCGTCTGCAGGAACCAGGCGCCGCCGAAGGCGAACAGCGCAAGCACCCCGCCCGCCAGGATGACCGACCGCAGCGCCATGCGCCGGCGGAAGGCGTCGTCGGCGCCCTCGGTGAGCGCCGCGAACAGCGGCACCAGCGAGATCGGCTCGACCACCACGAAGAACAGCACGAAGAACTTGAGGAGCTCGTCGATCATTCGCGCGCCGCCGTCCCCAGCGCCCGGTCGACCATGCCTGTCCTCATCATGTACCAGAACAGCAGGATCCCGGGCAGCGCCAGCACGGTCGTGAGCAGGTAGTAGTTCGCGAAACCCATGGCCTCGATCAGCGCGCCGGCGGTGGTGCCGGTCAGCAGGCGCCCGAGCACCGAGGCGGCGGCCGAGATGAGCGCGTACTGCGCCGCGGTGAACTGCAGGTTGCACAGCGCCGAAAAGTACGCGACCACGACCACGCCGCCATAGCCGCTGGCGAAGTTCTCGAAGCCAATGGCGGCCGCGAGCCCCGGGTTGCTGTGGCCCGCCACCGCCAGCAGCGCGAAGCTCAGGTTCGAGACGCACATCAGCACCAGCGCCAGCAGCACCGAGCGCTTCAGGCCGAGCTTCGTGTACAGCACGCCGCCGACGAAGATGCCGGCCAGGAACGCCCAGAAGCCGAAGCCGACGTCGTACACCGCGATCTCGTCGTTGCTGTAGCCGAGGTCGTTGAACAGCAGGCGCAGCGTGAGGTTGGCGAGCGTGTCGCCGATCTTGTGCACCAGCACGAACAGCAGCACCAGCCAGGCGCCGCTGCGGCGCAGGAACTCCACGAACGGGCCGGCGATGGAGCTCCACACGGCGGCCAGCCCCCGCCGGCCGCTGGCGACCACGTGCCGCGCCGGCTCGCCGACGATGAGCCCGGTCAGCATCGCCGGCAGCGCGAACGCCGCGCAGGCGAGGTAGGCCGCGGACCAGCCCATGCGGCCCGCGACCACCAGCGCGAGCGCGCCGGCGGCCGCCGAACCGATGCGCCAGCCGTACTGCGACATGCCCGAGCCGACGCCGAGCTGGTACGGCTTCAGCGTCTCGATGCGGTAGGCGTCGATGACGATGTCGTAGGTGGCGCCGGCGATGCCGACCAGCACCGCCGCGATGACCGTGGCCCGGATGTCCGCAGTCGGATCCACCAGCGCGAGATTGACGACCGCTGCGATCACGGCGAAGCCTGCCAGCAGCAGCCAGGACACGCGCTGGCCGAGCCGGCCCAGCAGCGGGATGCGCACGCCGTCCACGATCCAGGCCCAGAACACCTTGAGGTTGTAGACCAGGAACGCGAGCGTGAACGCCGTGACCGTTTTCTTGTCGATGCCGTCCTGCGCGAGGCGCGTGGTGAGCGTCGCGCCGATCATCGCGTACGGGAATCCCGAGGAGACGCCGACGAAGAAGGCGGCCAGCGATTCCTTCTCGAAATAGGGGCGCAGCGCCTTCACAGCTCGTAGTCCATCACCAGCGGCGCATGGTCGGAGAAGCGCCGCTCCTTGTAGATGTGCGCGGAGCGCGCCCTGCCCTTCAATCGCGGGCTCGCCACCTGGTAGTCGATGCGCCAGCCCACGTTCTTCGCCCAGGCGCGGCCGCGATTCGACCACCAGGTGTACTGCTCGGGCCGCGGGTCCACCTCGCGGAACGCGTCCACCCAGCCGAGCTCCCCGAAGACGCGATCGAGCCAGGCGCGCTCCTCCGGCAGGAAGCCCGAGTTCTTGCGGTTGGCGCGCCAGTTCTTCAGGTCGATCTCGCGGTGCGCGATGTTGAAATCGCCGCAGAGGATGGTGTGGCGGGACCGGCTGCGCGCCAGTCTCATGAGCTGTGGCAGGAACGCCTCGAGGAAGCGGAACTTGGACGCCTGCCGTTCCGGCCCCGCGGAACCCGACGGGAAGTACACCGAGACCACCGACAGCCCGGGAAACTGCAGTTCGAGATAGCGGCCCTCGCGGTCGAATTCGGCCACGCCGAAGCCGCGGATCGCGCGCCGCGGCTTTTCCTTCGAGAACACGGCGACGCCGCTGTAACCCTTGCGCTCGGCGTCGAAATACCAGCAGTGCATGCCGCGCGGCCGGAACGCGCCGTCCCCGAGCTGGTGTTCCTGCGCCTTGGTTTCCTGCAGGCACACGACGTCCGCATCCTGCGACGGGAGCCAGTCGAACAGCCCCTTTGCGGCCGCGGAGCGGATGCCATTGCAGTTGAGCGTGAGGATGCGCATTCCTGTCCCGCGCCGGTTGCGCCATGATACGCAGGGCCACGGTCACGGTGCATGCGTCCCCACCAGAAAGCCTTCATCGAACTGATCCTGTCGCGGCGGGTGCTGCGGTTCGGCGACTTCACGCTGAAGTCGGGCCGCAAGAGCCCGTATTTCTTCAACGCCGGGCTGATCAACGACGGCGACGCGCTGGCGCGGCTCGGCGCCTGCTATGCGGACGCGATCGTCGAGTCGGGCCTGGCCTTCGACATGCTGTTCGGGCCTGCCTACAAGGGCATCCCGCTCGCCAGCGCGACCGCGATCGCGCTCGCCACGCGCCACGGCCGCAACGTGCCATTCGCCTTCAACCGCAAGGAGGCCAAGGGCCACGGCGAGGGCGGCATGCTGATCGGCGCCCCGCTCGCCGGGGGCGTGCTGATCGTGGACGACGTGATCACGGCCGGCACTGCGGTGCGCGAGTCCATCGGCATCATCCGGACCGCAGGCGCCACCCCCGCCGGGGTGGTGCTCGCGCTCGACCGCCAGGAGCGCGGCGCAGGGTCGCGCTCCGCCGTCCAGGAGGTTCAGGCGACGTTCAGCATCCCGGTCATCAGAATCATCACGCTGGACGACCTGATCGAGCACCTGGCATCGGCCGGGCCCTCGGAGGAGCTGGCTGCGCTGCGGAGCCACCGGGCAAGCCACGGTGTCGACAGCGAAGCGTGATCCAGTTACGGTTTGCGCTGCCTCCGGCCGGCGGAGAATGCCTCGATACAGGAGTCCCGGATGACTGGCTGGCTGCCTAGGCTGCTGCTGCCCGCGCTGCTCGTCGCGCTCTGCGCGGGCCTGGCGCACGCCCAGTCCGGCAAGGACAAGACCAAGCTCTACCGCTGGGTGGACAAGGACGGCCAGGTCCACTACGGCGACAGCGTGCCCCCGGAATACGCCGAGCAGGACCGCGACATCCTGAACCGGCAGGGCGTGCCGATCGCGCGCGAGCAGGGCCTCATCACCGCCGAGGAAGCCGCCGAGCAGGCGGCGGCCGAGAAGGCCGCGCGCGACGAGCAGAAACGCAAGCTCCGCGACCGCGTGCTGCTGCAGACCTACCAGTCGGTGCGGGAAATCGAGGTGCTGCGCGACAACCGGCTCGAGCTGGTGGACGCGCAGCTCACGATCCAGGAACAGTCGCTCGCGAACCTGCGCGCACAGCGCGCCCAGCTCGAGCGGCACGCCTCGCGCTACGCGCCCGCCAACAAGGATCCGAAGGCCCAGCCGCTGCCGGAGGAGATCGCGGCCGACCTCACGCGCGCGACCAGCGACATCGCGACCCAGGAGGCGAACCTGATCAAGCGGCGCGAGGAGCGCGAGAACATCCGCCTGACCTTCGAGGCCGACATCAAGCGCTACCGGGAACTGCGCGCCGTCGCGCCGCGCTAGCCGCGCGGCTCAGCCCCGGCCGGAGCTGCCGAAACCGCCCGCACCGCGGGCGCTCTGCCCGAACTGCTCCACGACCTCCAGCTCGACCTGCACCACCGGCACGACCACCATCTGGGCGATGCGTTCGCCGGGCTGGACCGTGTACGGGTGGTCGCCGCGGTTCCACACCGACACCATGACCTGCCCCTGGTAGTCGGAATCGATGAGACCGACGAGGTTGCCGAGCACGATGCCGTGCTTGTGGCCCAGGCCCGAGCGCGGCAGCAGCACGG
>CAZYPM010000082.1:1873-9169 GCA_964649205.1 uncultured Steroidobacteraceae bacterium | reverse complement strand
GGCGACCGGCGCGCAGAATGTCATGGCCGCCCGGCCGCGCGGCCTGACGGGCCGCGCGCGCCTCGCTGCCGTCGAGCAGGCCTACGAGCGCCATCGCCGCGACGGCGTCCTGCCCGCGAGCTGCGAAGTAGTCTTCGGGCAGGCCTGGGGCGCGGTTGCGGACCAGCGCCCCCGCGACGGCGGCGAGGTTTCGATACCGCTCGCGCGGATTCGGCGACGCTAGCCGAATCCGGTGGACGACCGGGCGTCCGCGATGACGCATGTGGCTGGCGCGCAAGGAAAAAATCGGGTTGCGGCGCGTCATGCCGTCCCTTACGATGCGCGGGCCGTCCGCCCGCTCTCCGCGGGCCATTCTCAGTGGGAGACCCGGTGTCCATCGCGAAGCGGATGTTGATGCGGCCGGCCGTTGCCGGCGTCCTGGCGGCCATCGCCGCCATGCCCGCCCGGGCCGAATGGGACCTGCTGAACATGCCCGTGGGCGTCAGCGAGCTGTCCCGCGAGATCTACGGCATGCACATGATCATGCTGTGGATCTGCACGGTCATCGCCGTGTTCACCTTCGGCGCGATGATCTACGCCATGGCGCGCTTCCGGAAGTCGAAGGGCGCGGTCGCCGATCACAGGATGCTGCACAACGCCCGGCTCGAGGCGGCCTGGACCATCGTGCCGGTGCTGATCCTGGTCGGCATGGCGATCCCCTCGGTCGAGAAGCTGATCAAGATCGAGGACACCTCGGGCTCCGAGCTCACGATCAAGATCACCGGCTACCAGTGGCAGTGGCATTACGAGTATCTCGGCACGGGCGTCTCGTTCTTCAGCCGCCTCGCGCGCGACAGCGACCGCGCGAGACAGAAAGGGTCCGGCATCGATCCGGCCACCGTCGAGCACTACCTGCTGAACGTCGACAAGCCCCTCGTGGTGCCGACCGGCACGAAGATCCGGCTGCTGCTGACCGCGAATGACGTCATCCACGCCTGGTGGGTGCCGGACTTCGGCATGAAGCGCGACGCGATCCCCGGCTTCATCAACGAAATGTGGATCTCGGTGGACGCGGACAAGCCCGGCACCTATCGCGGCCAGTGCGCGGAGCTCTGCGGCGCCGACCACGGCTTCATGCCGATCGTGGTGACCGCTTTGCCTGCGGACGAGTTCAAGGCCTGGCTCGAGCAACAGATGGCGGGGGCGGCAGGCGTCGCGCTCGCTGCGACGGAGTGACGCAGATGGGCGAACACGGACACGGACCGCCGAAGGGAATCGTGCGCTGGCTGACGACGACCAACCACAAGGACATCGGCACGATGTACCTGGTGTTCTCGCTCGTCATGTTCCTGGTCGGCGGGCTGATGGCGCTGGTGATCAGGAGCGAGCTGTTCCAGCCCGGCCTGCAGCTCGTGGATCCGGCGTTCTTCAACCAGATGACCACCATGCACGCGCTGATCATGGTGTTCGGCGCGGTGATGCCGGCGACCGTGGGCCTCGCGAACTGGATGATCCCGATGCAGATCGGGGCCGCGGACATGGCGCTGCCGCGCATGAACCTGTTCAGCTTCTGGCTGCTGGCCTTCGCCTCCCTGCTGCTGATCTCGACGCTGTTCATGCCGGGCGGCGCGCCGGCTGCCGGCTGGACGCTGTACCCGCCGCTGGTACTGCAGACCGGCGCGGCATTCCCGATGTCGATCTTCGCCATCCACCTGATGGGCGCCTCCTCGATCATGGGCGCGATCAACGTGATCGTGACCATCGTCAACATGCGCGCGCCGGGCATGACGCTGCTGAAGATGCCGCTGTTCTCCTGGTCGTGGCTGATCACGGCCTACCTGCTGATCGCGGTGATGCCGGTGTTCGCGGGCGGCGTGACCATGCTGCTGACGGACTACTACTTCCACACCAGCTTCTTCAACGCCGCCGGCGGCGGCGACCCGGTGCTGTACCAGCACGTGTTCTGGTTCTTCGGGCACCCCGAGGTCTACATCATGATCCTGCCGGCCTTCGGCATCGTGTCCGAGGTCGTCTCGACCTTCTCGCGCAAGCCGATCTTCGGCTACGAGGCCATGGTGTACGCGATCGCCTCGATCGCATTCCTGTCGTTCATCGTCTGGGCGCACCACATGTTCACGGTGGGCATGCCGCTCGCCGGGCAGCTGTTCTTCACGCTCTCGACCATGCTGATCGCCGTGCCGACCGGCGTGAAGATCTTCAACTGGACCGCGACCATGTGGCGCGGCTCGATCAGCTTCGAGCCGCCCATGCTGTTCGCGATCGCCTTCCTGTTCCTGTTCACGATCGGCGGCTTCTCGGGCCTGATGATGGCGATCGTGCCGTCGGACTACCAGTACCACGACACCTACTTCATCGTCGCGCATTTCCACTACGTGCTGGTGCCGGGCGCGGTGTTCGCCATCATGGCCGGCGTGTACTACTGGCTGCCGAAGTGGACCGGTCACATGTACGACATGCGGCTCGCGAAGTGGCACTTCTGGCTCTCGGCGATCTTCGTCAACGTGCTGTTCTTCCCGCAGCACTACCTCGGTCTCGCCGGCATGCCGCGGCGCATCCCGGACTATGCGGTGCAGTTCACCGAGTGGAACATGGTCTCCTCCATCGGCGCCTTCGGCTTCGGTCTGTCGCAGCTGCTGTTCGTGTGGCTGATCGTCAAGTGCGTGAAGGGCGGCCAGCGCGCGACCGCCGGCGTGTGGGACTACCAGCACGGCCTCGAGTGGACCGTGCCCTCGCCGGCGCCCTACCACACCTTCGAGAAGGCGCCGGAGATCAAGTGATCGCGCGCTCGCGCAATGCCAGGCTCGCGATCTCGCTAGGCGTCGCCGCCGTGGCGGTCTACGTCGCCTACATCGTCCTGCGCCTGCTGGAGCGCGGCGGATGAACGGGCCGGCGCGCAAGGCGAATCGCGGCCTCACCGCGAAGCTCCTGCTGATGGTCGCGGGCAGCTTCGCCTTCGGCTTCGCGCTGGTGCCGCTGTACGACGTGTTCTGCGAGATCACCGGCATCGGCTCGCGCGAGCGCCTGTCGCAGGCGGCGCAGGTGGACGCGACGCTCCCGGCGGATGCCCGCACCGTGACCGTCGAGTTCACGGCCTCGGTGCCGGACGGCGGGCGCTGGGAATTCGCGCCCGTGGCGTTCGTGATGGAGGTGCAGCCGGGGCGCCTGTACCAGACGACCTACCGCGCGAAGAACCTGTATGGCCGCGACATGACCGGCCAGGCCGTGCCCTCGGTGGCGCCGGCGCGCGCCGCGCAGTACCTGCTGAAGACCGAGTGCTTCTGCTTCACGCCGCAACACTTCAAGAGCGCGGAGGAGCGCGAGATGATCGTGCGGTTCTCCGTGGACCGCGACCTGCCGGTCGGCATCGACCGCCTGACGCTGTCCTACGCGTTCTACGACGTCGCGCGCGTCGCCGCCGGCACCTGACGAGGAATCGAAACGACATGGCACACGCCGAGCAGACCCACGACCCCAGCCAGTACTACTTCCCGCACGGCAGCCGCTTGCCGTTCTTCGGGTCGCTGTCGCTGTTCATCCTCATGGCCGGCGCGGCGGCGACGCTGAACGGCGCCGCCATCGGCGGCTGGGTGCTCGGTCTCGGATTCGTGCTGCTGTTCACGCTGTTCTTCCTGTGGTTCGGCGAGGTCATCCGCGAGAACCAGGCCGGGCTCTACAACGAGCAGGTGGACCGCTCGTTCCGCATGGGGATGATGTGGTTCATCTTCTCCGAGGTCATGTTCTTCGCCGCGTTCTTCGGCGCGCTGTTCTACACCCGCCAGCTCTCGGTGGCCTGGCTGGGCGGCGAGGGCGAAAAGGCCATCACCAGCCTGCTGTGGCCGGAGTTCCAGGCCGGCTGGCCGACCAACGGCCCCGCCGGGCTCGGCCCGCGCGAGGACGGCAGCTACGAGATCATCCCGGCCTTCGGCCTGCCGGCGCTCAACACCGCGCTGCTGCTCACCTCAGGCCTCACGCTCACCATCGCGCACCACGCGCTCAAGAGCGGGCATCGCGGCATGCTCAAGCTGTTCCTCGCGCTGACCTTCCTGCTCGGCTTCACCTTCCTCGGCGTGCAGATCTACGAGTACGGCCACGCCTGGGGCGAACTCGGGCTGCAGCTCGGCACCGGCATCTACGGCTCCACCTTCTTCATGCTGACCGGCTTCCACGGCCTGCACGTGCTGGTGGGCGCGATCATGCTGGTCGTCATCTGGCTGCGCACCCTGGTGGGGCATTTCACGCCGCGCCAGCATTTCGCGTTCGAGGCCGTGGCCTGGTACTGGCACTTCGTGGACGTGGTCTGGCTCGGGCTCTTCATCTTCGTCTACTGGATCTAGGGTCGCGGCGCGATGGGGGCCGCGCCAGTCGCAGGCAAGCGCTTCATCGCGATCGCCGGCAACATCGGCGCGGGCAAGACCGAGCTGACGCAGTTCCTCTGCCGCCGCTACGGCATCAAGCCGTTCTACGAGCCGAACGACCACAATCCCTACCTCGCGGACTTCTACCGCGACATGAAGACCTGGGCATTCCGCTCCCAGCTCTGGTTCCTGACCCACAAGTTCCGCCTGCAGCTCGAACTGCAGGACGATCCCGGCGCGGTGGTGCAGGACCGCACCATCTACGAGGACGCGGAGATCTTCGCGAGGAACCTGCACCGGCAGCGCCACATCGACGCGCGCGACTGGCGGCTCTATCACGCGCTCTACAAGTCCATGTGCGGCGCGCTGAAGCCGCCGGACCTCATGATCCAGCTGCGCTGCCCGGTGCGCACGCTGCGCCAGCGCATCCGGCTGCGCGGCCGCGCCATGGAGCGCGACATCCCGGTCGCCTACCTGCGCCGCCTCAACCGCCTGTACGACGAGTGGTTCCGGCGCTGGGACCTGTCGCCGGTGCTGCAGCTCGAGACCGACCGCCTCGACTGGGCCACGGACCTGGTGGACCGGGTCGACCTGTTCCGCAAGATCGAGAAGTACCTGGACTAATCCGGGCCGCCCGATCGTTTCAGGGGCTTCGCACCATCCGTCCAGCGAGGCTCACATGAACCGGAACATCACGCTGCTCGTACCGACCGCGGTCATCGCCTTCACGGCGGGCCTGGTCGCGCAATTCCCGGTTGCCCGCGCCGCCGACCCGACCGCCAGCGAGCTGCTGACCGAGATCCGGACACTGCAGACCAAGGTCGCGGCCCTCGAGACCACCGTGACGACCACGCGCACCGGTCCGACCCTGGAGCAGACCGTGGCGAGCCTGCAGTCGCAGCTGAATGCGATCGGCCAGGTGCTGACCATCGGCCCCGGCGGCATCACGCTCAAGACGGGCGGCAGCATCTCCATCGAGGCCGGCACCAGCATGCTGCTGAAGGCCATGGGCGAGAACGCCCTGGTGGCAGGCTCGACGCTGTCCGCGTCAGCGGGCTCGACGGTGAGCATCTCCGGCAAGGGCACGACGTCCGTGAGCGGCGCCTTTGTCAGGTTGAACGGCGGCTCCAAGCCGGTCGCCGTGCAGGGCGGCACCAGCGCCACCGTGACGGTGCCATGACCCGGGATTCCTCGTGTCGTAAGCTCCCCCGATGAGGGCGATCCGGCTGCAGCGGACCGGCGCGCCGCTGGCCGAGGAGTCGGTGCCGGCGCCGGCACCCGGCCCGCAGGACGTGCTGGTACGCGTGCGCGCGGCCGGCATCTGCCATTCGGATGCGCACTACCGGGCGGGCGTGGCCCCCGCGCGCCTGCCGTGCACGCCGGGCCACGAGGTCGCGGGAGTGGTCGAGGCCTGCGGCGCCGGTGTCAGCGCCTTCCGGCCGGGCGACCGCGTGTGCCTCAACTACCTCGTCACCTGCGGCGAGTGCGAATGGTGCCGCGCCGGCCACGAGCAGTTCTGCGTCGCGGCGGAGATGATCGGCAAGGACCGCGACGGCGGATTCGCGGAGTACGTCTGCGTGCCGGCGCGCGGCGTGCTGCCGCTGCCGGACGCCGTGCCATTCGAGCACGGCGCCGTGCTGATGTGTTCCTCTGCGACCGCCCTGCACGCGCTCAACAAGGCCCGCGTCGTCGCCGGCGACACGGTCGCGGTGTTCGGCGTCGGCGGCCTGGGCGTGTCCGCGATCCAGCTCGCCAGGCTGCGCGGCGCGCGCGAAGTCTTCGCGGTGGATGTCCATCCGCGCAAGCTCGCGCTCGCGAAGTCGCTCGGTGCGACGCCGGTGGACGCGAAGGCTGCGGATCCCGTCGCCGAGATCCGCCGCCTCACGGCGGGGCGCGGGGTGAACGCGGCACTCGAGCTGATCGGGCTGCCGGAGACCATGCGCCAATGCGTGGAGTCGCTGGCGGTGCAGGGGCGCGCCGCGCTCGCCGGCCTCACCGACCGGCCGTTCAGCGTCTCGCCCTACCGCAACCTGCTGGGCCGCGAGGCCGAGGTGATCGGCGTCTCCGATCACCTGGACGCAGAACTGCGGGAGCTGATCGGCCTGGCCGCGCGCGGTGAGCTCGACCTGTCGCCGGTCGTGACGCGGACCGTGCCGCTGGAAGCGGCCGCGATCAATTCCGCGCTGGACGAGCTCGAGCGCTTCGGCGCAGAGGTCCGCTCGGTGATCCGCGCCTAGCGGCGCCCGTCGAGCGGTCGCCCGCGGCGATCAGCCTTTCGGTTTCGCCGGCGCGGCCGCGGCCTTGGTGGCGGCGCCTTCGGTCGCGACGCGCACCGGCTGGCCCGGCCGCAGCCGCTCGCCGCCGCGCACGATCACGCGGTCGCCGGCCGCCAGCGCGCCGTCGACCTCGACTTTCCGGGCGTCGCCGTTGCCGACACGCACCGTGATGCGCTCGGCCGTGTTGTCCTTGCCGACGCGGAACACGTGCGCGCCGTCGGCGCGCACGATCACCGCATCGCGCGGCACCACCAGCGAGGCGCGGCCGTTGCTGGCCGCAGGCAGGTCCACGCGCACGGCCGAGCCGATCGGCCAGCCCTCGCCCGTCATCGCGATCCGCACTTCCAGCAGCCGCGAGCGGTCGTCGCCCACCGGCACGATGGCCCGGATCCGGCTCGTCAGTTCCTTCGCGGTGCCGCGCACGGTGACCTGCTGGCCGACCGCGAGATGCCCCGCCTCCGCGACCGGCGCGCGCGCGACCACCTCGACGTTGCCGGTGTCCGTGAGGCGCAGCACTTCCGTGCCCGCGCCCACGAACTCGCCGAGCTGGCGGATGCGCTCGACCACGTGACCCGGGAAGGGCGCGCGGATCACCGCGCGGTCCACCAGGTGGCGCGTGCGGTCGCGGGCCGCGCGCGCCTGGTCGAGCTCGTGGCGCGCCATCG
>CAZYPM010000082.1:0-1773 GCA_964649205.1 uncultured Steroidobacteraceae bacterium | reverse complement strand
TCCGCGGCGAGCCGCGCGTCGTTGCGGCTCACCACCGTCCCGGTCGCCGTGACCGTGGTCGCGAGCGAGCCCTCGGTGACGCTCGCGACCGACACGGCCGCCGGCGGCGGCCCGTTCTGGGCCACGGCCGCGCTGGCTGCCAGGGAGGTCACAGCCAGCGCGGCCATCGCCGCGCCCCATGCAACGGGGGACCTGGGGATCGGGGATTTCATCAGGCACCTTCCTTGATGGCGTCCGGCATCGCTGCCGGAATGGATGCGGCCGTGGCTTCGCCCATGCGCAGCAGCGCCGGCAGCAACACGAGCATGAAGACGGTGTTCAGCAGCATGCCGCCCGCGATCACCGTCGCGAGGCCGCGGTAGAGCGCCGCGCCCGGGCCCGGCACGATGATCATCGGCAGGAGCCCCGCGAGCTGGCCGAGCGAGGTCGCAAAGATCGGCCGCGTGCGCTGCTCGAGCGCGTGACGCACGGCGTCGCGCCGGTTCATCCCGCCGCGCTCGGCGGCGCGCGAGCTGTCCACCAGCAGGATCGCGTTATTGACCGCGGCGCCCAGCAGGATGATGAAGCCGACCATCGTCAGCATGTCGAGCGTCTGCGGCGTGAACAGGTTCAGCAGCCGGATGCCGAGCACGCCGCCGAGGCTCGCGAGCGGCACGGTCAGCAGCACGAGCGCGCTGTCCTTCAGCGAGCGGAACAGCGCGGCCATCAGCAGGAACAGCACCAGCAGCGCGAGCGAGATATTGACGCGCATGTCCGCGAGCGCAGTCTCGAGGCTGCCGGCATCGCCCGCATAGCGGATGCCGCCGTCGGCGGGCAGCAGCGGCTGGATCGCCGGGCCGACGTCACGCTCGATCAGTTCCATCGTCTGCTGCAGCGACATGCCGGGCGGCGCGATGACGTTGAGGCCGATGGTGCGCCGGCCGTCGATGCGGCGGAGCCCGGTCGTGCCGACCGTCGGCTCGATGGTCACCAGCTCGCCGAGCGGCACCACGCCGCCGGTCGGCGTGGCCACCGGCACGGCCGCGAGCGCATCCGGGCTGTCCCAACCCTTGGCGCGCAGGATCATGTCGAGGCGCCGCTCGCCGTCGAAGTGCTCGCCGACCCAGATGCCGTCGCCAAGCGATCGCACGACGGTCGCCACGTTCGCGCGCGTCCACCCGGACTCGCTGATGCGGCGGTCGTCCGGAACCAGGCGCAGCTCCGGCTCGGAGAGTTCGAGCTGCTGGAACGAGCGCACCTGCGCGCCAGGAAGCTTTTCCGCGACCACCTGTTCGGCCTGGCGCGCTGCCGCGAGCAGCCCGTCGAAGTCCGCGGACTGCAGGCGGATCTCGATGTTCCTGCCGTCGCCGAAGCCGCCAAACAGGTTGCCCTGCTGCGCGAACACCTGAAGGTCCGGGAAGCCGGACGTGATCTCCTCGTTGACGACCTTGCCCAGCTCGTCGATCTTCGAGGGATCGAGCGGGCGCACGCCGATCGTGCCGCCGCCCGGGAAGATCAGGATGTAGTAGTTCTTGAGGCGCGGCTCCTTCTCGCCCGCCATGTAGGGCTCGAGCCGGCGCACCATCGGGCGCACGACCTCCTCCTCGATGGCGTTCACGTTCATGCCGGGCGGGAACTGGAAGAAGCCGTCGATCGCGTCGCGCTTGACCGGCGGCAGGTAGTCGAGCGGCGGCAGCAGCGCCCAGGTCAGCACCGCGGGCGCCACCAGGCAGGCCGCGATCGTGATCTTGCGCTGGCGCGGGCTGTCGGTGAGCGCCGCCATGCGGTCGCCGA
>CAZYPM010000081.1:0-9184 GCA_964649205.1 uncultured Steroidobacteraceae bacterium | reverse complement strand
CCCGGTTTGACGCGCCCCGGCACGGCGGGCAGGATGGGCGCCCCTCGGAGGGCCCCGGCCCGCGGAGTTTGACGGAATGAGGCTGGTATTGCTGGGCGCGCCCGGCTCGGGCAAGGGCACTCAGGCCCAGCGCATGCAGGCCCGCCATGGCGTGCCGCAGGTGTCCACCGGCGACCTGCTGCGCGAAGCGGTCGCAGAGGGCACGCCGTTGGGCCGCGCCGCGAAGGCGGTCATGGACGCCGGCCAGCTGGTGGCCGACGACGTGATGCTCGGCATCATCCGCGAGCGCCTCGCCAGGCCCGATGCCGCGCGCGGCTTCATCCTGGACGGCTTCCCGCGCACCATCGCGCAGGCCGACGGGCTGGCCGGCCAGCTCGCGGGCCTCGGCCAGTTGCTCGATGCGGTCGTGCTGCTGGACGTGAACCCGGAGATCCTGCTGCGGCGCATGGCCGGGCGGCGCAGTTGCCGCCGCTGCGGAAGGGTGTTCCACATCGAGTCGAACCCGCCAAGACCGGGCGAGCGCTGCAGCGACGGCCAGCCGCACGAATTGTTCCAGCGTCCCGACGACAACGAGCAGACGCTGCGCGAGCGCCTGGCCGTGTATGCCGAACGCACGCAGCCGCTCATCGACTATTACGAGCGCAAGGGCATGCTGCGGCGCGTCGACGCCAACGGCACGCTCGACGAAGTGGATGACAGGATCGAGGCGGCGTTGAAGAAAAGGGGACCGTCCCCTTTTTCACAGGATTGAAAGAGGGGACAGTCCCCTATAGTGCCGACAGCAGGGGCATGCCGATGACTTCGCGCCGCCAGCCCGAGAGCACCGGCAGTTCGCGCGCACCCCGCACCAGCGCGGCGAGCTCGCGCCGCGTCGCCAGCACCTCGGGCTGGATATTGAGCTCGCCCGCGACGGCTTGAAGTTTCTGCTGCAGCTGCTTCAGCTGGCGCAGCTGCTCGGGCCCTGGCCGCGATCCCTCGCCGGCGTCGCCAACGTCGCCGAGTTGCGGCGCGTCGCGGATCGCGGCGAGGATCTCGTCCGCTGCGCGCGCGGCCGTGCCGGGCGGCACGCTCTCGATCCGGGCGAGTGCCTCGCGGGTGCGCGGGCGCGCCTGGGCGAGTTCGTGGATGGCGGCGTCTGGCAGCACCCAGCCGCGCGGCAGGTCGCGCGCCATCGCGCGCTCCTCGCGCCAGCGCGCGAGCGCCGCGGCCGCACGCAGCGCCGCGGGATCCATCCGTTCCGTGCCCTTCAGGCGGCGCCAGGCCTGTGCCGGATCGACCCGGTACAGGGCAAGGTCGCCGAGCGACTCGGACTCCGCCTGCATCCAGGCGCGCCGACCGGCGGCGGCGAGCCGCTGCTCGAGCTCTTCCACCAGCGCCGGCAGGTAGCGCACGTCGTCCCTGGCGTAGGCGAGCTGCTCCGCCGACAGCGGGCGGCGCGCCCAGTCGGTGCGCGCATGGCCCTTGGCGAGTTCGACGCCCAGCAGCTGGCGCACCAGCTCGGCGTAGCCGACCTGCGCGGGAAAGCCGAGCAACGCGGCCGCCTGCTGCGTGTCGAACACCGGGCCCAGGGGGCGGCTGGTGACGGGCAACAGCGCCTCGATGTCCTGGCGCGCGGCGTGCACCTGCTTGAGTCGCGCGGGATCCAGCAACGGCACTGCCAGCACGCTCCCGTCGCCGAGTTCCAGCGCATCGATCAGGGCGATGCCGTCCGGCATCGCGACCTGCACCAGGCACAGGCGCGGGTAGTAGGTGCGCTCGCGCACGAACTCGGTGTCGAGCGCGAGCGGCGCGCCCGCCGGCCACGAATCGACCAGCGCACCCAGTGCTTCCGCTGTGGATACCAACGCCATCGCCACCTTATTATGCGGATGCCGGAGGCCCGGCCCAAGGCAGCATGATCCAGGTGCTCCGCTCGCTGATCGACATCGCGCTGCTGCGCCGGGATCCCGGCGCATTGCCGGCCTCCGTGGTGCTGCTCGCGATTGCGGCCGTCGCCTACGCGGGCACCAGCGCGCTGCAGTCCTGGATGCTGCACGGCGGCGACCGGCTGGTCGCCCGCACGGCGCTCGACCTCGGCCTGGCGCTGGCGCTGTTCTGGGTGCTGCTGGCCGTCACGCGCCGCGGCCACCGCTACCGCCAGACCGTCATCGCGGTGCTCGGCACCTCCGTGATCATGACGCCGTTCGTGGTCGGCCTGTTGCTGCTGCAGCAGCCGGCGCTCACGAGCTACGCGGTGAAGTGGCTGGCCTGGGCCGGATCGGTCGCGGTCATCGTCTGGTACACGCTGGTGGTCGGCCACATCCTTCGGAGCGCGCTCGAGGTCGGCTTCGTCACCAGCATCGCGATCGCGCTCACCTGGCTGATCGCGGGCGACGCGTTGTTGCGCCGCGTCTTCGCCACGGGCGCCTGATGCACCTGCACGTCATCGGCATCTGCGGCACGTTCATGGGCGGCATCGCGGCGCTGGCGCGCGCGGCCGGGCACCGCGTGACCGGCTGCGACGCCAACGTCTACCCGCCGATGAGCACTCAGCTCGAAGCGCAGGGCATCACCCTGATCGAGGGCTATGACCCGGCGCAGCTCGACCTGAAACCGGACGTGGTCGTGGTCGGCAACGTGATGAGTCGCGGCAATCCGCTGATCGAGCGGCTGCTCGACAGCGGCCTGCCGTTCACCTCCGGGCCGCAATGGCTGGCGGAGAACTTCCTGCGCGGGCGCGAGGTCGCGGCGGTCGCGGGCACCCACGGCAAGACCACGACCGCGAGCATGCTCGCGTGGATCCTCGAGCAGGCCGGGCGCGCGCCCGGCTTCCTGATCGGCGGCATCCCGGCGAATTTCGGCGCCTCGGCCCACGCGGGCCAGGGCGCCCCGTTCGTGATCGAGGCCGACGAGTACGACACGGCCTTCTTCGACAAGCGCGCCAAGTTCGTGCACTACCGGCCGCGCCACCTGCTGCTGACCAACCTCGAGTACGACCACGCGGACATCTATCCGGACCTCGCGTCCATCCAGCGCCAGTTCCACCATCTCGTGCGCACGGTCCCGGCGTCCGGGCGCATCACCTGGAATGCCACGGACCGCGCGCTCGCGGAAGTCCTCGCCATGGGCTGCTGGACGCCACGCACCGGCTTCGCGCGCAGCGGGTCCCCGGACGCGGAGTGGACCGCGCGCCCGCTTGCGGACGACGGCTCGGCCTTCGAGGTGCTCGAGCAGGGCAGACCGGCCGCGACGGTGCGCTGGGCGCTGATCGGGACGCACAACGTCGAGAACGGGCTCGCGGCGCTCGCGGCCGCCGCCGGCATGGGCGTTGCGCCCGCGGTCGCGGCCGGCGCGCTCGGAGCGTTCCGCGGTGTGCGCCGCCGCCTCGAGCTGCGCGGCGAGGTCGCGGGCATCCGCGTTTACGACGACTTCGCGCACCACCCCACGGCGGTCGCGCTGACGCTGGACGGCCTGCGCCGGCACGCCGGGCAGCGCCGCATCGTCGCCGTGCTCGAACCGCGCTCGGCCACGATGCGCCTCGGCGTGCACCGCGCCGCGCTCGCCGGTTCGCTCGCCGGCGCCGACCGCGTCTGGCTGTACCAGCCCGCCGGGCTCGACTGGAACCTCGACGAGGTGGCGGCGGCACTCGGCGGCAAGGGCGCGGTGGCGCGCGAGATCCCGAGCCTGGTCGAGTCGCTCGCCGCGGAGCTTCAGAGCGGCGACGAGGTCGTCATCATGAGCAACGGCGGCTTCGGCGGCCTGCACGACAAGCTGCTCGCCGCGCTTTCCGCGCGGTCGCCGTGAACGCGGAAGTCAGGGAGCTGCCGTTGTTCCCGCTGCGCGCGGTGCTGTTTCCGGGCGGCCCGCTGCCGCTGCGGATCTTCGAGCCACGCTATCTCGACATGGTGAGCCGCTGCCTGCGCGAGCAATCGGGCTTCGCGGTCGTGCTGATCGGGGAGGGCGAGGAGGTCGCGGGTGCGGTCAGCTTCGCCGCCACCGGCACCGAGGCGCGCATCGTCGATTTCGACCGGCTCGAGGACGGCCTGCTCGGGATCCGCTGCATCGGCCTCGAGCGCGTGCGCGTGGTCGAGGCCTGGCGCGATCCGGACGGCCTCAACCGCGGCCGGGTCATGGACATCGCTCCCGACCCGGTGGTGGAAGTGCCGGCGGAGCAGGCCTGGCTCGGGGAGGTCGTGCGCCAGGTGCTACCCGAGGCCGGCGAGACCTATGCGCAGGTCGCGTTGCGCGGGGATGCCGGCTGGATCGGCAACCGGCTCGCCGAGATGCTGCCGCTGTCGCTCGCCGACAAGCAGCTGCTGCTCGAGATGACGGATCCCATCGAGCGCCTGGTGGCGCTCGAGCCTGCGGTCAGCCGCGAGCGGCCGTAGCGCCGCCGGCGGGCCGCAGCCAGCCGAGGGCCAGTCCCACGAGCAGCAGCAGCGCGGCCCAGCCGGCGACCAGCCAGCCGGTGTAGCCGTCGAAGCTGCCCACCAGGAAGGACCAGGGCGAATCCGGCGCCGGCGTGGTGCTCCACTTGGTGGCCTTGATGACGCAGATCCAGCCCATGTGCAGCCCGATGCCCGCGGCGATGCCGCCGGTGCGGTGCCGCAGCAGCGCGAGCAGCACGCCCACCAGCGCGAGCGTGACGAAGGAATCCGCAATCGCCGCCGGTTGCGCGAAGCGCGACAGCGCAACGCCCATCAGTTCGAAGCCGCTGCCCCAGCCGATGTCGTCGTGGCCGATGCGCGCGCGCGCGAGGAAGTGGATCGCCGCGTAGAACAGCGCAGTGCCCGCGACCGCGGCGGCCAGGCCCGATTGGCGCGTGATGCCGCGGTACATCAGCCCGCGGAAGAAGGTCTCCTCGGCCGCGGCGACCGCGAGCCCGATCGCGGCGCCGGCCGCGAGGTAGCGCAGCAGCGACAGGGCGTCCAGGCCCGGCTCGGGCTGGAGGATGCCGAGCGCCGTCATCGCGAGGGACATCGGCAGCATGGTCGCGAGCCCGATCGCGAGACCGGCGCCGGCATGGCGCAGGAACTGCGCGCGCGGCTGGCCGTAGCCCCAGTCGGCGCGGGACGCGAGCCGCAGCCGGCGCACCGCGAGCACGACCCCGCCGAGCAGCAGCAGCTGCCACAGCCGGCTCGTCACTTTATGGAAGGGCCAGTCGGCGCCCAGCGCCTGCGTCAGCTGCCACACCGGGTAGCCGAGCAGCGCCGCGAGCACGAGGGTGCCCGCGACCGCTGCGACGAACCAGGCGAGCGCGCGCATCAGAGCCCGGCGAAGGCTCGCTCCGCGGCGGCGACGGTCGCCGCGATCTCCGCTTCGCCATGCGCGGCCGAGATGAAGCCCGCCTCGAACGCCGAGGGCGCGAGGTACACGCCGGCCTCCAGCATCGCGTGGAAGAACCTGCGGAATCGGGCGACGTCGCAGGCCATCACCTGGCGATAGCAGGTCACGGGAGCGTCGGGCGTGAAGAACAGGCCGAACATGCCGCAGACGTGGTTGGTCGCGAACGGGATTCCCGCGCGCCGCGCCGCCCCCGCGAGGCCCTCGACGAGGCGCGTCGTGGCGGCGGCGAGCGCCTGGTGGAATCCGGGCCGCGAGACCAGTTCGAGCGTGGCGAGGCCGGCTGCCATCGCGACCGGGTTGCCGGAGAGCGTGCCGGCCTGGTACACCGGCCCGAGCGGCGCGAGTTGCTGCATGACGTCGCGCCGCCCGCCGAAGGCGCCGACCGGCATGCCGCCGCCGATGATCTTGCCGAGCGTGGTGAGGTCCGGGCGGATGCCGTAGAGCGCCTGCGCGCCGCCCGCCGCGACGCGAAACCCGGTCATCACCTCGTCGAAGATCAGCAGCGCCCCGTCGCGCGTGCAGAGCTCGCGCAGGGTCTCCAGGAATCCGGCCGCCGGCGGCACGCAGTTCATGTTGCCGGCCACCGGCTCCACGATGACGCAGGCGATCTCGCCGCCCATCGCGGCGAAGCATTCGCGTGCCTGCGCGGCGTCGTTGTAGGTGAGCGTGACCGTGTGCGCGGCGACCGAAGCGGGAACGCCCGGCGAGGTCGGCACGCCCAGCGTGAGCGCGCCCGAGCCCGCCTTGACCAGCAGCGCGTCGGAATGGCCGTGATAGCAGCCCTCGAACTTGACGATGCGGTCGCGGCCCGTGAAGCCGCGCGCGAGCCGGATCGCGCTCATGGTCGCCTCGGTGCCCGAGCTCACCATGCGCAGCAGCTCGATCGAGGGCACCAGCTGCTGCACCTTGCGCGCCAGCTCGGTCTCGATCGCGGTCGGGGCGCCGAAGGACAGGCCGTCCGCGGCGCGGCGCGTGACCGCGGCGATGACCTCGGGATGCGCGTGGCCGAGCACCATCGGGCCCCAGGAGCCGACGTAGTCGATCAGCCTGCGGCCGTCCTCGGTCTCGATGGTCGCGCCCTGCGCGCGGCGGATGAAGATCGGCTCGCCGCCGACGCCCTTGAACGCGCGCACCGGCGAATTGACGCCGCCGGCGATGTAACGGGATGCTTCCTCGAACAGCGACATCTGCGGGGCGGCGCTCAGTGCCGGCGAACCTTGTGGCCGCGCCCTTCGAGCAGCGCGGGCAGCCCGCGCGGGCCGACCAGGTGCAGCGCGCCCACCACCAGCAGCACGTCGTCGTCGCCGTCCAGCATCGCCTCGAGCTGCTCCGCCCAGCGCGCATTGCGCTCGTAGATCAGGCGCTGGTCGAGGCCCGGGTAATCCCTGAAGTCCTCCTCGAGCTGGCGCGCGAGGGCGTCGATGTCGCCGTCCTGCCAGGCCGCGAGCATCGCCTGCATTTCGCTCTCGATGTCGCCCGCCTCCGCGAGCGTCTGCAGCAGGATCTCGTGCTGCATGCCGGGCTCGAGCCCGTCGAGGAAGCCGAGCTGCTGGTCCAGGGTCTCGAGTCCGCAGCGCCGCTTGCCGTCGCGGTCCGCGGCCTGCTCGATGATCTTCTCGACGCCGTGCTCGATATCGAAGCCGTGCTGCTGCAGCGCGACCAGCGCGACCGTCAGGCCGACGAACCACGGCTCGAACTGCGCGAACGGCGCGAGCTCGATGCCCGCCATCGCCGCCATCGTCCGCGCGCGGTCGGCGTCTGCTCCCAGCAGGTCGAACAGCGTCCGTCCCTCGGGGTCGATCGCCCGCGCGAGCGTGAGCGCCGTGATCTCGGACTCGGGAATCCGGCTCGCATCCACCTCCAGGCAGACCGTCTCCGACTCGGCGAAGGCCTCCGCGAGCGGGCCTTCGATCGCGAAGCCGCCCTGCGGCAGCACGTGCACCGAGCCGAACAGGAAGATGCGGTTGGCGCGGCCCTCGACCTCCCACAGGGCCGGCTGCGCCTGTGCGGCCGCGGCCACCAGCCCCAACACCGCCAGCGCCAGCGCCCGGCGGACCCATGTCCATGATTCAGTCATTGCTGTCCACCCATTCGATGCCCGTGTCCAGGCGGCCGTCTTCCTCGAGACGCAGCCAGCGGTAGGCCGGCGGGCGTCCGTCCACGCCGAACTCGGGCGAGTCCTGCGCGAACTGCATGCAGGTCGAGGGCGTTCCCATCAGCCGGATCCCGTCGCGCACCGCGTCCAGCGGCTGGTGCGTGTGGCCCCAGGCGAGCCCGCGCACGCCCGCATGCCGCGCGAGCACCGCGAACAGATCGCCGGCGTTGCCGACCATCAGCTCGTCGAGCCAGCGGCTGCCGTGCGGCACCGGATGGTGGTGCAGGCAGACCAGCGCGTGGGCGTCGCGGTGCTGGGCGAGCGCCGCGTCCAGGCGCGCGAGCACCGCCGCGCCCAGCTGACCGTGGTCCTTGCCGGGGACCGTGCTGTCGAGCATGACGAACAGCCACCCGCGCCGGCGCATCGCGAACTCGTGCACGAAGGGCGGGCCGGCGAGCTCGCGGCGCAGGGCCGCGGTCTCGTCGTGGTTGCCGGGCAGGCAGTGCACGGGGGCCGTGAAGCCCCCGAACATCCGCCGCAGCACGGCATAGCCGCCGGCATCGTCGTGCACCAGGTCGCCGGTCAGCAGCACGGCGTCCGGCGCCGGGTGCCGGCGCGCCGCGTGGGCGATGGTGCGTTCGAGCGTCGCGACCGTGTCCACGCCACGGATCTGCATGCCCGGCTGGCCGGGCAGGTGCGTGTCCGTGAACTGCAGCAGCCGCACCGCTGGAGCCTCCGATTCACACCCGCATGGAGCGCGTTACGCGCGCGCCCAAGCGGGACAAGGCGTGAACCGAAGTCCCATAGCAGCAGCTATGGACGAGGTGAGCAACGCAGTCCCGATTGGGCACGCGCGTAACCCTGCGGGACCGGGCGAGATTCGTCCCTGGCCATGTCGCTCGTCGCTCATGTATCGACTGATACACATCGCTCCTCGCTCCTCGCCAGGGACGAAACTCGCACGCGGTCGCGCCCATGCGGGTGTGAATCGGAGGCTCCCTGTCAGTACCGGTAGTGCTCGGGCTTGAATGGCCCGGTCGCCGGCGTGCTGAGGTAGCGTTCCTGCTCGGGTGTCATGACCGTGAGCTTCGCGCCGATCCGCTCCAGGTGCAGCCGCGCCACCTTCTCGTCGAGCTGCTTTGGCAGCACGTAGACCTTGTTCTGGTAGCGGTCGCCGTGCGCGAACAGCTCGATCTGCGCCAGCACCTGGTTGGTGAACGAGTTCGACATCACGAACGACGGGTGGCCGGTGCCGCAGCCGAGGTTCACCAGCCGGCCCTCGGCCAGCACGATGATGCGCCGGCCGTCCGGGAAGATCACGTGGTCGACCTGCGGCTTGATGTTCTCCCAGCGGTACTGCCGCAGCGAGGCGATGTCGATCTCGCTGTCGAAGTGGCCGATGTTGCAGACGATCGCCTGGTGCTTCATGCGGCGCATGTGCTCGTGCGTGATGACGTTCACGTTGCCGGTCGCGGTGACGAAGATGTCGGCCTTGTCGCAGGCGTCGTCCAGGGTCACGACGCGATAGCCTTCCATCGCCGCCTGCAGGGCGCAGATCGGGTCGATCTCGGTGACCCACACGGTCGCGCCGAGCCCGCGCAGCGACTGCGCGCAGCCCTTGCCGACGTCGCCGTAGCCGGCGACCAGGGCGATCTTGCCCGCGATCATCACGTCGGTCGCGCGCTTGATGCCGTCCACCAGCGATTCGCGGCAGCCGTAGAGATTGTCGAACTTCGACTTGGTGACCGAGTCGTTGACGTTGAT
>CAZYPM010000080.1:7213-9264 GCA_964649205.1 uncultured Steroidobacteraceae bacterium | reverse complement strand
TTCTTCTGCCGGCGCTGCGGCGTGCGCGCCTTCGGCGTCGGCAACGACACGCCGATCGGGAAGATGGTCGGCGTGAACATCGGCTGCCTGGAGGGAGTTTCCGAGGAGATGCTCTCGGAGGTCCCGATCACGTACGTGGACGGCATGCACGACCGATGGCAGGAGGCGCCGGAGTTCTTCTCGCACCTGTAGCACGGCGTTACGATGCGCCCGGGAGGCCCCATCGCCATGCAGCTTGCCGCCAGGATCGCAGTCGCCGTCGTCGCCCTGCTGCACCTCGGCTTCCTCGTGCTCGAGATGTTCCTGTGGAACACGCCGACGGGACACCGGATCTTCGCGATGACACCCGAGGTGGCGGCCTCGTCGCAGGTGCTGGCGATGAACCAGGGCCTGTACAACGGCTTTCTCGCCGCTGGCCTCGGCTGGGGCCTCGCCACGAATCGCCGCGACGTCCTGCTCTTCTTCCTCGGCTGCGTGATCGTCGCGGGCGTGTTCGGCGGCATCACGGCCAAGGCCTCGATCCTCGTCTCGCAAGCCGGCCCGGCGGCAGCCGCGCTCGTGCTGGTGCTGCTGGCGGCGCGCAGGATGAATCCGTGACGGCCGGCTTCTGCGCACTCTGGGAGTTTTTTGCAAAAGCGGAGCGCCAGGCGGAGTTCGAGCGCCGCTACGGCCCGGACGGCGACTGGGCGCGGCTGTTCCGCGGCGCGCCGGGTTTCGTCGGCCTCGAACTGCTCCAGGACCGCGACAATCCGCTGCGCTACCTGACGCTCGACCGCTGGGCCAGCGTCGAGGCCTACCGCGCATTTCACGAGAGCCACGCGGCGGAATACGCCGCGCTCGACCGCGAATGCCAGGGGCTGACGGAGCGCGAGGCGCCGCTGGGCGAGTTCGGCGGCGCCCGCGGCTGACATGCGCCTCGACTGCGGCTCCTGCATCGTGCGCGACTGGATGGACTCCGACCGCGAGGCGCTGCTGCGCTTCGCCAACAACCGCAAGGTATCGCGCAACCTGCGCGACCGCTTTCCGCATCCCTACGGCCCGGCGGAAGCGGACTGGTGGCTCGCGTTCGCGCGCGAGCATCCCGAGGAAGCCGGCTGGGCGATCGAGGTGGACGGCATGGCGGTCGGCGGTATCGGCCTGATCCCGGGCGCCGACGTGCATGCGAAATCCGCGCACATCGGCTACTGGCTCGGCGAGCCCTACTGGGGCCGTGGCATCATGACGGACGCCGTGAGCCGGGTGTCGGAGTACGCCATGAGCGAGCTCGGATTCGCGCGCCTGGAGGCGCCGGTGTATGAATGGAACCCGGCCTCGATGCGGGTGCTCGAGAAGTGCGGCTACGTGCGCGAGGCGGTGCTGCGCAAGAGCGTCTTCAAGGAAGGGAAGCTGATCGACAGCATGCTGTACGTGAAGGTGAAGGACTGATGGTCGCCGACGGCGTATTTCCCCTCTCCGGCGGCTGCGATTGCCGCGCGATCCGCTACCGCATGGAGACGCGCCCGCTGTTCGTGCACTGCTGCCACTGCCGCTGGTGCCAGCGCGAGAGCGGCGCCTCGTTCGCGCTGAACGCGATGATCGAGGCCGACCGCGTCACGCTGCTGGGCGGCGAGCCGGAGCTGGTGGACACGCCCTCCGAGAGCGGGCGCGGCCAGCTCATCGCGCGCTGCCCGAAGTGCCGCATCGCGGTGTGGAGCCATTACGCCGGCGCCGGCCGCGCGGTCTGCTTCGTGCGCGTGGGCACGCTCGACCAGCCGGATTGCCTGCCGCCCGACATTCACATCTTCACCGCCAGCAAGCAACCCTGGGTCGTGCTCCCTCCGGGCGTGCCGGCGATGCCCGCGTACTACGACCGCAAGCAGTACTGGCCGAAGGAATCGCTGGCGCGGCGCGAAGCGCTGCTCGCCAAGCTCGGCCTCGCCGGGGGCTGAGGTGTCCATCCGGGACGTGCGCGCCAGCGACGCGCCGCGCATCGCCGCGATCTACAACCATTACGTGCGCGAGACCGTGGTGACCTTCGAGGAGCAGCCGGTCGCGGAGGCCGAGATGGCGCG
>CAZYPM010000080.1:5800-7113 GCA_964649205.1 uncultured Steroidobacteraceae bacterium | reverse complement strand
GGCCGCTGGGTGGACGTCGGTTACTGGGAGCTCGCACTCGCATGAACGAATCATCGTCGAAGGGCATGGTCATCCTCGGCGCCTTCCTGTTCGCCGGCCTGGTGGCCCTCGGGCTCCTGCTCGGCCAGGGCGCGATGCGCGTGAAGTCGCTGGAACGCACCGTCACCGTGAAGGGCCTCTCCGAGCGGGAGGTGCCGGCCGACGTCGCGATCTGGCCGCTGGCCTTCCGCGAGGCCAGCAACGACCTCAACTCGCTGTTCGAGACCATCCAGCGCAAGAACGCGCTGATCGCCGAGTTCCTCGCCGGCCACGGCATCGCGAAGGAGGCGATCACGATCTCCCCGCCCGCGGTGAACGACCGTCATGCGCAGGCCTACGGCGACACCGCGAACATCGCCTACCGCTACAGCGGCGGCTCGACGGTCACCGTGTACACCAACGACGTCGAGGCGGTGCGCAAGGCCATGAAGGACGTCATCTCGCTCGGCAAGAAGGGCGTGGCGCTCTCCGGCGAGGAGTACCAGAACCAGACGCAGTTCGTGTTCTCCGGCCTGGCCGAGTTGAAGCCCGCGATGATCGAGGAGGCGACCAGGAATGCGCGCGCGGTGGCGGAGAAGTTCGCCGCCGACTCCGAGAGCCGGCTCGGCAAGATCAGAAGCGCCTCACAGGGGCAGTTCTCGATCGAGAATCGGGACAGCACCACGCCGCACATCAAGAAGGTGCGGGTGGTCTCGACGGTCGAGTACTACCTGGCGGATTGAGCGCATGCCGGAGCATGCGGCCACCGACGCCGAAATCGCCGACTGCTACGACGTCATGGCGGAATTGCGCCCGCATGTCCCGCGCGAGCGCTTCCTGCCGCTGGTGAAGTCCATGCAGGCGGACGGCTACCGCCTCGCCTGCATCCGCGAGGGCGGCCGCGTGGTGGCGGTCGCCGGCTACCGGATCTCGACCAACCTCTTCTACGGCCGCAACCTGTACGTGGACGACCTGGTGACGGCGGATTCCGAGCGCTCGAAGGGCCACGGCAAGGCGCTGCTCGGCTGGCTCAGGCAGCTCGCTCAGGACGAGGGCTGCGACGCATTCCACCTCGACTCCGGCGTGCAGCGGAAGCGCGCGCACCAGTTCTACCTGCGCGAGGGGCTCGAGCTCTCGAGCTATCACTTCAGCACGCGCTTCCCCGCGCGCTGAGCCCGCGTCGCCGTGCCCGCGCCCGCCGCGCCACCCCGCGTCCTGACCCGCACCGCGATCGACGCGGCGGCGCGCGAACTCGCGCGTCGCGATGCCGATCTCGGCGCCATTCTCGCGCGCCA
>CAZYPM010000080.1:3207-5700 GCA_964649205.1 uncultured Steroidobacteraceae bacterium | reverse complement strand
CCGTGGCGTTCGGTCGCGGCCCGGTTACTATGGCAGCACTACCTCGGGAGATAACCATGCAACGCAAGGCTTCGGCCGCCTGGCAGGGCGGCATCCGGGACGGCAAGGGCTCGATCTCGACCGAGAGCAGGGTGCTCTCGTCCACGCCCTACTCCTTCAGCACGCGCTTCGAGGGCGAGCCGGGCACCAACCCGGAGGAACTGCTCGCCGCCGCGCACGCCGGCTGTTTCTCGATGGCGCTGTCGCTGATGCTCGGCGAGGCCGGCATCCGCCCGGAGCGCATCGACACGACCGCGACCGTCACGCTCGAGAAGCTGGAGACCGGGTTCACGATCACGAAGGTGCAGCTCGACGTCGCGGTGCGCGCGACCGGCGCCGATCGCGCGAAGTTCGAGGCGGCCGCCGAGAAGGCCAAGACCGGCTGCCCGCTCAGCAAGGTGCTGCGCGCCGAGATCACGATGGACGCGAAGCTGGCGGCATGACGCTGACGCCGTTCCATCTCGCGGTTCCGGTCGCGGACCTGGCGGCCGCGCGCGGGTTCTACGGCGGGCTGCTCGGCTGCCCGGAGGGCCGCAGCGCCGAAACCTGGGTCGATTTCGACTTCTTCGGCCACCAGCTGGTCTGCCACCTCGCCGAGCTCAAGGACCGGCGGCGCGAGCCGCGTGCGGTCAACCCGGTGGACGGCCACGACGTGCCGGTGCCGCACTTCGGCATGGTGCTCGAGATGCCGGACTGGGAGGCGCTGGCCGCGCGGCTGCGCGCCGCGGGCGTGGCGTTCATCATCGAGCCGCATATCCGCTTCCGCGGCCAGCCCGGGGAGCAGGCGACCATGTTCCTGCTGGACCCCAGCGGCAACGCGCTCGAGTTCAAGGCCTTCCGCGACATCGCGGGGCAGCTGTTCGCCAGGTAGCGAGGAGACCCGGTGTCCGCACTCGTCGAATGCGTTCCGAACTTTTCCGAAGGACGCGACCGCTCGGTGATCGATGCGATCGCCCGCGCCATATCCGGCGTCAGCGGCGTCCGGCTGCTGGACGTGGACGCCGGCGCCGACACCAACCGGACCGTATACACCTTCGTGGGCGCACCCGACGCCGTCGCCGAGGCGGCATTTCAGGGCATGGCCGCCGCCAGCCAGCTCATCGACATGTCGAAGCAGCAAGGCGCCCATCCGCGCATGGGCGCGCTCGACGTCTGCCCGATCGTGCCGATATCCGGCGTCACGATGGACCAGTGCGTCGAGCTGGCGCGGACGCTCGGCCGCCGCATGGCGGAGGCGTTCGCGCTGCCGGTCTATTTCTACGAGTACGCGGCGACGCGGCCCGAGCGGCGCAACCTCGCCGACATCCGCGCCGGCGAATACGAAGGCCTGCGCAAGAAGCTCGCCGACCCGTCCTGGGCGCCGGACGCGGGTCCCGCGACCTTCAATGCCCGGCTGGGCGCGACGGTGGTCGGCGCGCGCGAGTTCCTGATCGCCTACAACGTCAACCTCAACACGCGCGAGCAGAAGCTGGCAAACGAAGTGGCGCTCAACATCCGCGAAGCGGGACGCCTGAAGCGCGACGCGCAGGGCCAGGTCGTCACCGATGCGGACGGCCGGCAGCTGCGCGTGCCGGGACGGCTCAAGGCGGTGAAGGCGATCGGCTGGACCATCGAGCAATACCGGCAGGCCCAGGTGTCGATCAACCTGCTCTCCTACCGCACCACGCCGCTGCACCTGGTGTTCGAGACCACGCGCGAGGAGGCGGCGAAGCTCGGCCTGGTCGTGACCGGATCCGAGCTGGTCGGGCTCACCCCGCTCGAGCCGCTGGTCGAAGCGGGCCGCTATTACCTGCGCAGGCAGGGACGGTCGACCGGCCTGCCGGAGCGCGAGCTGGTGGAGCTCGCCATCCAGTCGCTGGGACTCGCGCAGCTGTCCCCCTTCGACCCCGACAAGCGGGTTATCGAGTACGCTGTCCGCGTGGCGGCACCCCTGGCATCGATGACGGTCGAGCGCTTCGTGGACGAGGTCTCGAGCAACTCGCCGGCCCCGGGCGGCGGCTCGGCCGCGGCGCTGGCCGGCAGCCTGGGCGCGGCGCTGGCCGCGATGGTCGCGAACCTCACGGTCGGCAAGGCCGGTTACGAATCCGCATGGGAATCTTCTTCGGCGCTCGCCGAACGCGCGCAGGCCCTGAAGGCGGCGCTGCTCGCCGCAGTCGACGAGGACACGAAGTCCTTCGACGGCGTGCTCGCCGCCATGCGCCTGCCGAAGGGCACCGAGGATGAGAAGTCCGCGCGCGCGGCGGCCATCGCGACGGCGTACGAGAAAGCGACCGCGGTGCCGCTCACGACCGCGCGGCTGTGCCTCCAGGCGCTCGAGCTCGCCGAACAGGCCGCGGTGACCGGCAACCGGAATTCAGCCTCGGACGCCGGCGTCGGCGCGCTGCTGGCGAAGGCGGGACTCGATGCCGCCCTCATGAACGTGCGCATCAACCTGCCGTCCGTGCGTGAAGGCGC
>CAZYPM010000080.1:0-3107 GCA_964649205.1 uncultured Steroidobacteraceae bacterium | reverse complement strand
CGCACGCGGTTGACCACGTTGCTCGCCGTGGTGCGCAGCTTGCGCAGCCAGTGCCGCGCGAATGCGAACTCGAGGCCGAGCACGCCGAGGCCGATCGGGATCACCAGGATCGCGGGCCCCGGCAACACCACCATGGCGATGCCCATGACCAGGATCGTGCCGCCGATCACGGCCACCACGATGCGCCGCGCCCAGCGATAGGTGATGTGGCGCCTGAGCCAGGCGCGCAGCCGCCCCCTCATGCAAAGCCCATCCGCGCCAGCGCGCGGTCATGCGTGCGCGACAGCAGCAGCACCGCGGCGGTCGCGCCGCACAGCGCCAGGAACATGTCCCACTGCGTGTCCCAGACGTCGCCCTGGGTCGCGAGGAAGGCCTCGGCCGCGGTGCCGGACGCGACCGCGACCCACCATTCGAGGAACTCGTACATGGCGCTGACCGCGAGGCAGGTCATCACCGTCAGGAAGCCAAGCCAGCCGCCGCCCTTGAGCGGCGACAGTCGCTTCAGGATCTCGCGCACCGCGATCGCCGGGACGAAGCCCTGCATGAGGTGGCCGAAGCGGTCGTAGTGGTTGCGCGAGAAGTCGAACAGGTCCTGCACCCAGAACCCGACCGGCACGCGCGCGTAGGTGTAGTGCGAGCCGAGGATCAGCACCAGGCAGTGGAAGCCGATCAGCCAGTAGAGCATGGGCGTCAGCGGGAAGCGGCGCGCCGTCAGGTACAGGACCGGCAGCGCGATTGCGACCGGGAAGATCTCGAGGTACCAGGTCAGCCGGTCGTAGGGCCCGACGCCCGAGAGCGCGAGTGCCGGGACCACGATCGCCGTGATCCAGACGAGATCGCGCGGCCACGGCCATGCCCCCGGCATCAGGCGCCTCCCAGAAAGGACTCGATGAGCCGCGCGACCGCGCGCGGCTCTTCATGATGCAGCATGTGGCCCGCGCCGGCCACGGTCTCGACGCTGAGTTTCGCGACCAGCGGACGGAAAGTCCCGATGCCGCCCTCCATGCCGAGCCGCGCGACCAGTTCGGAGCGATCGCCGAGCACCAGCAGCACCGGCGCCGCGATGCGCCGCCAGCAGGCCTCCATCTCCTCGCGCCGGTAGAGATACGGATTCACCAGGCGATGCGCGGGATCGGCGAGCAGGCGCACGCCGCCCCCTGGCAGCGGCGCGCTCCAGCAGGCGGCGACGAACTCGGCGCGCTCGCGGCCGAGCTGCGGGTTGCGCTTCGCGATGCGCGCCGCGAGCTGGGCCAGGTCGTCGTAGTCGCCGAATTCCTCGCCGTCGCGCAACTGGTCCAGCCACTTCGCGATGCGTGCGGGCGCCTGGTCCGGCGTGGTGCGCGGCAGGCCGAAGCCCTCGAGGTTCACCAGCGCGCGCACCCGCTCCGGGCGCACGCCGGCGTAGATCATGGCGACGTTCGCGCCCATGCTGTGGCCGACCAGGCGCGCCGGCCGCTGCGGGCAGAGCGCGTCGACGAACTGCTCGAGATCCGCGTAGTAGTCCGGGAACCAGTAGCAGCCGCCCGGCGCGCGCGCGGACTGCCCGAAGCCGCGCCAGTCGATGGCGACGACCGGCAGTTCCGGCGACAGCTCGTCGGCGACGAACTGGAAAGTCGCGGCGGCGTCGGCGTAGCCGTGCAGGAACAGCACCGGATCGTCCGAGTCCGGGCCCCAGCGGACCAAGTGGTGGGCCAGGCCGCGGAACTCGCGCGTCTCGTGCCGGGGCGGCCGGCGCGGCTGGTAGGCCGTCATCCGGCCGCCAGCCGCTGGACCAGCAGCTTGTCCACGCGGCGCCCGTCCATGTCCACGACCTCGAAGCGCAGTCCGCGCCAGCGGAAATGCTCGCCGGTCGCCGGCAGGTGGCCGAGCTGCGCCAGCACGAAGCCGGCGAGCGTCGTGTAGTCGTCGCCGGAGCGCATGTTGCCGGCGGCAAGCAGGCGCTCGACGTCGTCGATCGGCATCATGCCGTCGATCAGCCAGGACTTCTCGTCGCGCACCACGGCCTCGGGCGCCTCCTCGCTCGCGGCCTCCGGCAGCTCGCCGGCGATCGCGGTCAGGATGTCCACCGGCGTCACCACGCCCTCGATCGAGCCGTGCTCGTCCACGATCACCGCGAAGTGGATCTTCGACTCGCGGAACAGCTCGAGCAGCCTGAGGATGCGCGTGGACTCGTGCACGATCAGCGGCGCGCGCGCGCGCGCCGCGAGCTCGCCGGAATTCGTGTCGCCGAGCCACTCCGCGAGTTCCCCCGTCATCACCACGCCGACCAGCTCGTCGAGCTGGCCGCGGCACACCGGGTAGCGCGAGTGGCCGCTGGTGCGCACGGCGTTCCAGACGGTCTTGCGGTCGTCGGCCGCATCCAGCCACACCACGTCGCCGCGCGGCACCATGATGGTGCGCACGGTGCGATCCGGCAGGCGCAGCACGCCCTCGATCATCTGGTGCTCCGCGACCTGGAACACGCCGGTCTGCGTCGCCTCCTCGATCATCGAGCGGATCTCCTCCTCGCTGACGCCGCGGGTCGTGGACTTGCGCAGGCCGAGCAGCCTGGCGACGAAGTTGGTCGAGCCCTGCAGCACCCAGACGAAGGGCGCCGAGGCCCAGGCCAGCGCCTCCATCGGCCGTGCGAGCGTGGAGGCCATCGCCTCCGGGTTGGTGAGCGCCCAGCGCTTGGGCACCAGTTCGCCGATCACCAGCGACAGGTAGGTGACCGCGACCACCACCACGAAATAGGAGGCCGTGTCGAGGTACTCGACGACCGGCGCCATCAGGTCCAGCTCCGCGAGCCAGGCGGCGAGCGGCTCGGCGAAATGCACGCCCGAGTACACGCCCATGCCGACGCCGATCAGCGTGATGTAGAACTGCACGGTCGAGAGGAAGCGCGTCGGCTCGTCGAGCAGCCGAAGCGCCGCGCGCGCGCCGCCGCTGCCGGCCTGCGCCAGCTGCTTGAGCCGCGTGCCGCGCGAGGAGAAGACCGCAAGCTCCGCCATCGCGAACAGGCCGTTCACGAGGATCAGCGCCATCAGGATCAGGAAGTAGGCCAGCATCGTTGCCGGGGGCGCCGGCCCGGCCTATTTTAGCAGCTACGCCCCGCGCGCACCGGGCGC
>CAZYPM010000079.1:4341-9422 GCA_964649205.1 uncultured Steroidobacteraceae bacterium | reverse complement strand
CGTCTTCTTGGCGGTGGAAACGGCCGGACCGCCTTCGCCCTCCTTCTTGCCGCAGGCAGCCAGTGCCGCCGCCGATGCCGCGGCAGCGCCCAGCGCCGCCTGCTTCAGGAATGCTCTGCGCTTCATCTCGTTCTCCTTGTGCGATTGGCGGCCTGCGGATGCAGGCCGGCGGTCCCCAAGGCCGCATGGTCGCCGGATTCTCACATGCGAGGGCGGTGGCATCAATCCGTAGCTGCCACCGGCAGGCGCGGTTGCCGGCGAAATTCGCTAGAGTTGGTGCCCCGCCTGTGGCAAGTACCTACGCCCCCGGCCGGGGCAAAAGGACGATAATCAATCGCTTCGTGCCGCGTGGCCCAGGCCCACAGGCGCGTCATGGGGGAGGGCTGGATGGATCCCAGGAAGGTGAAGAGCGTCGCCGACGCCCAGGCAATCGTCGCCGAGCGCGGGCTGTCGCACGTCAAGGTCGGCGCCTTCGACATCGACGGCATCCTGCGCGGCAAGTACCTGTCGCGCGCCAAGTTCGAGTCGGCGCTGGAGGGCGGCTTCGGCTTCTGCGACGTCGTGCTCGGCTGGGACAGCAAGGATCAGCTCTACGACAACGTGAAGTTCACGGGCTGGCACACCGGTTACCCGGACGCGAACGTCCGCGTGCTGCCGGAATCCTGCCGGCCGCTGCCCTGGGAAGAGCCCGTGTTGTTCTTCCTCGGCGAATTCACCGGCAAGGGCGAAGCCATCTGCCCGCGCGGCCTGCTGCGGCGCGTGCTGGAGCGCGGCGAGAAGAAGCTCGGACTCTCGCCGTATGCGGGCTTCGAGTACGAGTTCTTCGTGTTCGCCGAGACGCCCGATTCGGTGCGCGAGAAGGGCTATCGCAACCTGCGCCCGATCGCGCCGGATTACTTCGGCTACTCGGTGATCCGCAACAGCGTGTGGAGCGACTTCTACCGCGAGCTGCTCGACAGCTGCGAGCGCATGGACCTGCCGATCGAGGGCCTGCACGAGGAGACGGGGCCCGGCGTGATCGAGGCCGCGATCGCCGTGGACCAGGGCCTGGCGGCGGCCGACAAGGCGGCGCTGTTCAAGACCTTCGCCAAGGTGATCGCGCAGCGCCGCGGGCTCATGGCGACCTTCATGGCGAAGTGGTCCGGCGACTGGCCGGGCCAGAGCGGGCACATCCACCTGTCGCTCAAGGACGGCAACGGCAAGCCCGTGTTCCACGACCCCTCGAAGCCGCACTCGATGAGCGACCGGCAGCGCTGGTTCGTCGGCGGGCAGCAGCAGCTGATGCCGGAGCTGCTCGCGATGATCGCGCCGACCGTGAATTCCTACCGCCGCCTGATCCCCGGATTCTGGGCGCCGACGGATTCCGCCTGGAGCTGCGACAACCGCACGACTGCGTTGCGGGTGATCGAGGGATCGCCGAAGTCGCAGCGCGTGGAATACCGCATCGCGGCGGCCGACGCCAATCCCTACATCATCCTCTCGGCCGCGCTCGCGTCGGGCTACTGGGGCATCGAGAACCGCGTCGAGCCCGAGCCCATGATCGAGGGCAACGCCTACGACAAGCAGCTGCCGGAGCGCCTGGCGCTGCCCAGGACGCTGTGGGATTCCGCCCAGCGGCTGAAGGCCTCGAAGATGGCGCGCGACTGGTTCGGCGACGCCTTCGTCGAGCATTTCGCCGCGACCCGCGAGTGGGAGGAGCGCGAGTTCCGCCGGCACATCACCGACTGGGAGATGGCCCGCTACTTCGAGATCATCTGATGACGCAGAAAACGATCAGTCCCGTGGACGGCTCGGTGTACTGCGAGCGCGAGCTCGCCGCCGACGCCGCGGTCCAGGCCGCGCTCGACGCGGCGCGCCGGGCGCAGGCCGCCTGGCGGAGCACGCCGGTCGCGGAACGCGCCCGCATCCTGTCCGCCTTCTGCGACCGCTTCGAGGCCGCCGGCCCCGCCATCGCGCTGGAGCTGACCTGGCAGATGGGCCGGCCGATCCGCTATTCGCCGAGCGAGGTGAAGGGCACGCTCGAGCGCGCGCGGCACATGATTGCGATCGCCGCGGAATCCCTCGCCGATGTGGACCCGGGCCCGAAGCCGGGCTTCCGCCGCTTCGTGCGGCGCGAGCCGCTCGGCGTCGTGTTCACGGTCGCGGCCTGGAATTACCCCTACCTGATCGCGGTCAACAGCGTGGTGCCCGCGCTGATGGCCGGCAACGCGGTGCTGCTCAAGCATTCCGCGCAGACGCCGCTGTGCGCCGAGCGCTTCGAGTCCTGCCTGCGCGAGGCCGGGCTGCCGGACGGCCTGTTCCGCGCGCTGCACCTGTCGCATGCGCAGACCACGCGCCTGATCGGCGACCCGCGCGTGGATTTCGTCGCCTTCACCGGCTCCGTGGACGGCGGCCACGCGGTGCAGCAGGCCGCAGCTGCGCGTTTCATCGGCACCGGCCTCGAACTCGGCGGCTGCGACCCGGCCTACGTGCGCGAGGACGCCGATCTGGCGCACGCGGTCGAGAACCTGGTGGACGGCGCGTTCTTCAACAGCGGCCAGTCCTGCTGTGGCATCCAGCGCATCTACGTGCACCGCAGGCGGTACGACGACTTCGTCTCGGGCGCCGTCGAGCTGACCCGGAAATACGTGCTCGGCAACCCGACCGATCCCGCGACCACGCTCGGCCCGGTGGTGCGCAGCGCCGCCGCCGACCACATCCGCGCGCAGCTGGACGCGAGCATCGCGGCGGGTGCTGCGCCTGCGCTCGCCGAGCGCGAGTTCCCGGCGAGCCGCGCGGGTACGCCGTACCTGGCGCCGCAGATCCTGACGGGCGTCGACCACTCCATGCCCGTCATGCGCGAGGAGGTGTTCGGTCCGGTCTGCGGGATCATGCCGGTGGCCGGCGACGACGAGGCCGTGCGCCTGATGAACGACAGCGCCTTCGGCCTGACCGCGGCGGTGTGGACCAGGGACGCGGAGGCTGCGCTCGCGATCGGCAACCGGATCGCGACCGGCACGTTCTTCATGAATCGCTGCGACTACCTCGACCCGGCGCTGGCCTGGGTCGGCGTCAAGGATTCCGGGCGCGGCTGCACGCTGTCGCGCGTCGGCTACGAGCACCTGACGCGCCCGAAATCCTTCCACCTTCGCCTGGAGACCTGACATGACAGAGCTTCGGGGCAACTGGAACTACCCCACCCGGATCCTGTTCGGCGCCGGCAACCTGAAGAAGCTGCCGCAGGCCTGCGCCTCGCTCGGCATGAAGCGGCCGCTGCTGGTGACCGACCCGGGGCTCGCCGCGCTGCCGATGGTCGCAAACGCGGTCCTGTACTGCCGCGAGGCCGGGATGCCGGTCGCCGTCTTCTCCGACGTGCGCCCGAACCCGGTCGAGCAGAACGTGAGCGACGGCGTGCGCGCGTTCCGCGCGGGCGGGCACGACGGCGTGATCGCGATGGGCGGCGGCAGCGGGCTCGACGCCGCCAAGGCGATCGCGCTGATGGCGGGGCAGAAGCGCCCGATCTGGGATTTCGAGGATCGCGAGGACTGGTACACGCGCGTGGACGAGGCCGGCATGGCGCCGGTGGTCGCCATCCCGACCACCGCGGGCACCGGCTCCGAAGTCGGCCGCGCCTCGGTGATCACGGACCTGCGCGACCACACCAAGAAGATCATCTTCCACCCGAAGATGATGCCGGGCGTGGTCATCGCCGATCCGGAGCTCACGGTCGGCCTGCCGCCGAAGGTGACCGCGGCGACCGGCATGGACGCGCTCTCGCACTGCCTCGAGGCCTACTGTGCGCCGGGCTACCACCCGATGGCCGAAGGCATCGCGGTCGAGGGCATGCGCCTGATCCACGACTTCCTGCCGAAGGCGGTCGCGGACGGGGGCGACCTCGAGGCGCGCTCGCACATGCTGATCGCGTCCTCCATGGGTGCGACCGCGTTCCAGAAGGGGCTCGGCGCGATGCACAGCCTGAGCCACCCCTGCGGCGCCAATCTCGACACGCATCACGGCCTCACCAACGCCGTGGTGATGCCGTTCGTGCTGGCCTGGAACCGGCGCGCGATCGAGCCCAAGATGGAACGGCTCGCCGCCTGGCTCGGCCTGAAGGGCAAGGGTTACGCGGCGGTGCACGACTGGATCCTCTCGCTGCGCGAGACGATCGGCATCCCGAAGACGCTCGCCGCGCTCGGCGTGCAGGAGAAGCATGCGGCGGAGTTCGCGCCGCAGGCGTTCGCGGATCCGTCCACCGGCGGCAACCCGCTGCCGATGACGGTGGCGGACTTCGAGAAGCTCTACCTGAATTGCATCCGGGGCTGAGCCAGGGGATTCCCTAGCAGGAATCGCGGTCGCCGAGCGCGCAGGCGCGGCGCATCAGCTCGGTGGCGCGCTCCGCGGAAGCGGGCACGCCCTCGCCGGTCTCGTGGAGCAGCGCGAGGCTGCGGCAGCCCTGGGCATTGCCGCCGTCGCAGGCGCGTCCGTAGAAGCCAGCCGCGGTCGCGAGGTCCTTGATGACGCCCTGGCCGCTGTCGTAGAGGATCGCGAGCGCAAGGCAGCTTGCGGCTTCGCCCGCGTCGCAACCCTTCGCGTAGTAGTTCGCAGCGCGCGCGAAATCCGGCGCCCGATGCTCGTCGCCGCGCTCGAAAGCCCCGCCCGCGCGTACGCAGGCGCCGGTGTCCCCCCGGTCGCAGGCGCGCCCGAGCCATTCGCAACCACGTCCGTCGCCGAGCTCGCAGGCGCGCCGGTAGAGTGCGAGCGCCCGGGCGGCGTCGCGGGCCGTGCCGCGGCCGGACTCGTGCAGGAATCCGAGCGAGGTGCAGGCGCTCGCCCGGCCCGCTTCGCAGGCGCGGGAATGGAGCCGGGCGGCGGCGGCGGCATCTGCGGCGACGCCCTCGCCGAGCTCGTGCCTGGCGGCCAGTTCCTCGCAGGCGGCCCAGTCGCGCGCCTCGCACAGGCGCGCCAGCTCTGCGGCCGGCCGCGGATCGGCGTGTACTGCGGGCGCGAGCCAGGCCGCCGCCAGCGCCGCGACGGCCGCGCGGACCCGCCGGCGCTCAGGCCCCCACGCGGTGAACACGGGGATCGCCCGATTTCACGTCGAA
>CAZYPM010000079.1:0-4241 GCA_964649205.1 uncultured Steroidobacteraceae bacterium | reverse complement strand
AGCCCGACGTAGTCGTTGTCCACCTCGTGGTCGTCCCAGGTGACCAGCCAGGGGCAGGCCGCGTGCGCCGCCTGCAGGTCCGGGTCGGTGCGGTACTGCGTGTAGCGGTGACGGTAGTCGTCGAGCGTGATCGCCTCGAGGCGGTCGAACTGCCGCACGCGACGGTCGCCCCAGGCGTCCTCGTAGATGTAGTCGCCGAGCGCCAGCATCAGGTCGGGCCGGTCGTCCGCCATGTAGCGATAGGCCGAGAAGAATCCCTGTTCGTAGTGCGCGCAGGACGAGAACGAGAACTTCATCGAGGCGACCGGCACGCCGGCGGCGGGGCAGGTCATGGCGCGCCCGGCGGCGGACTCGTAGCGCCCGATCCGGAACCGGTAGAAATACTCCCGACCCGGCTGCAGCCCGTCCACGACCACGTGCACGGCGTGCGCGAGGTGCGGGCGCGCCCAGGCCACGCCCTGCTTCGCGATGTGCGCGAAAGCGGAATCCTCGGCGACTTCCCAGGTCACCTCGAAGATGGTCTGGCCGAGATAGGCCGTGTCGAACGGTTCCGGCGCGAGTCGCGTCCAGATGACGAAACCGTCCGCAGCCGGGTCGCCCGAGGCGACGCCGAGCTGGAACGGGTCGTTGGTGAAGCGGACCTGGGCGCGGGCGCTTCCCAGCGGAACCAGGGCGAGTGCGCCGGTGGCTGCCGCCAGGCGGTTGAACTCGCGGCGGGAAATTCGACGGGTCATGGATGCTCCCTTCAGATGCCCGCGCCGTGCTCGAATCCCGATTGCACGGGCTCGGCCTGCGACACGCGCGAATTTGGCGGCACGCTGTGCGTGAGCCAGACGTTGCCGCCGATCACGCTGCCACGGCCGACGGTGACGCGCCCGAGCACGGTCGCGCTCGCGTAGATCGTGACGTCGTCCTCGATGATCGGGTGGCGTGCCAGTCCCTTGACCAGGCGGCCTTCCGCGTCCACCGGGAAGCTCTTGGCGCCCAGCGTCACGCCCTGGTAGAGCGTCACGCGGTTGCCGACGATGGCGGTCTCACCGATCACGACGCCGGTGCCGTGGTCGATGAAGAATTCGCGGCCGATGGTCGCGCCCGGGTGGATGTCGATGCCGGTGCGATGGTGCGCGTTCTCCGCGATCAGGCGCGGCAGCAGCGGCACGTCGAGGTGATACAGGATGTTCGCGATGCGGTGGCGCGTCACGGCAAAGATGCCGGGGAATGCGTACAGCGCCTCGATCGGGTGGCGGCAGGAGGGATCGCCGCGCCAGGCCGCGCGCGCGTCCTCGAACACGCGCTCGCGCAGCAGCGGCAGCTCCGCCAGCAGCTTGCGCGCGTCCTGGCGCGCGCGCGCGTCCAGCGCCGCCGGGTCCGGGGCGGACGCCTCGCCGAGCCGCGACGGGAACTCGAGCGCGAGGCGGATCTGCGAGGCCAGCACCGACTCGATCTCGTCCAGCTCGCGCTCGATGCGCCGTTCCGGGCCCTCGGTCGCGAGCGTCGCCGGCAGCGTCTCCGCGATCAGCAGCCGGTGCAGCCGGTCGATGCAGGACAGCACCGCCGTGCGGTCCGGCCAGGTGCCCTTGCGCAGCGCCTGGAAGTCCGCGGCATCGCCCGGGACCATCAGCGCGGCCGCGAGCGCCGCATGGTCGCCCGCGGACGCGTCCTCAGGCGGGCGGGATGACGCTCTGGGCACTGGCCGTCGCCTCCTCGTAGAGCCAGGTCGAGAGGTAGCGCTCGCCAAAGCTCGGGATGATCGTCACGATCAGCTTGCCACGATTTTCCTCGCGCGCGGCGACGGCCAGCGCCGCGAACAGCGCCGCGCCCGAGCTGATGCCGACCAGGATGCCTTCCTCGCGTCCCAGCAGGCGCGCGTACTCGCCGGCCTGCTCGTTGGTCACCTGGATGATCTCGTCGATCACCTGGCGGTTGAGGATGTCGGGGATGAATCCCGCGCCGATGCCCGCGATCTTGTGCGGGCCCGGCTGGCCGCCCGAGAGCACCGGGCTCGCCGCGGGCTCCACCGCGATGCAGCGGAATTCCGGCTTGCGCTTCTTGATCACCTCGCCGACGCCCGTGATCGTGCCGCCCGTGCCGATGCCCGAGACCAGGATGTCGCAGGCGCCGTCGGTGTCGTTCCAGATTTCCTCCGCGGTGGTGCGGCGGTGGATCTCGGGATTCGCGGGATTGGTGAACTGGCCGACCAGCAGGAAGCGCTCCGGGTCGCTGGCGACGATCTGCTCCGCGCGCGCGATCGCGCCCTTCATCCCCTTGGCGCCCTCGGTCAGCACCAGCTCGGCGCCGAAGGCCTGCAACATGCGCCGGCGCTCCAGGCTCATCGTGTCCGGCATCGTCAGCACCAGCCGGTAGCCCTTGGCCGCGGCCACGAAGGCGAGGCCGATGCCGGTGTTGCCGCTGGTCGGCTCGACCAGCACGGTGGCGGGCCGGATGCGGCCCTGCTTCTCCAGCGCCTCGATCATGCTGACGCCGATGCGGTCCTTGACGCTCGCGCAGGGATTGAAGAACTCGAGCTTGAGCACGATCTGGCCCGGCAGCCCGCGCCCGATCTTGTTGAGCCGCACCAGCGGCGTGCGGCCGATGGTCTCGAGGATGTTGTTGAAGATCCGTGCCATGGGCCCTCGGCGCCGGTGCCGGCAAAAGGGGCGGGGCCCCCGGACCCACCGGGTTACCGGGAACCCCACCCGACATGGAAAACGGTGCTCGCCGCGGGCTCAGCGCGCCGCGTAGCACTCCATCTTAAGACCTGTGCCGCCCCGCGAGACATGGGCCACCACGGCCTTGCGGCGGTGGATCTTGGTCACCGCGCCCAGGTTGATGGCGAACGCGAGCTCGACGATGGACCCCTTCGCGAGGCCCAGGTTCCGGGTCTCGACGAACACGCCGTTGGCGCTCAGGTTGTGGGCCTTGCACAGGGCGCCACGCCGCCCGGGCACGACCACGTAGACCGTGGCGCGGGCGCGATGCCGGCTGTGCAGGCGGCGTTCCATCTCCGTATCCCCGAGTTCTTCTGCGTCTGGAGACGTGTCTGCGAACCAGTATGCCGACCCCGGCCAGAGCTGGAAAGCGCGCTGCTCAAGTGCTTGATTGTGCAGCGCAAAAGAGCGGCTTCGGGCAGGCGATCCGATACCATGCCCGGCCATGCCCGCCGCCGTCGCCACGCCCCGGATCACGCTCGAGGACATCCGTGCGGCTCGCCGGCAGCTCGGCTCGCGGATCCGCCTGACGCCGGTGCAGTCGCTGTCCGGTCCCGCGGTGGAAGCGGCCTTGGCCGCCGGCACCCGGGCGCTCATGAAGCTCGAACTGTTCCAGCACACCGGCAGTTTCAAGGCCCGCAGTGCGCTGCTGAACGCGCTGCTGTTGCCAGAGGCCGAGCGTGCCCGCGGCGTCTGCGCGATCAGCGCCGGCAACCACGCGATCGCAGTCGCTTTCGCCGCGAGCACGGTGGGGACCAGCGCCAAGGTCGTGATGAAGCAGGACTCGAACCCGTTCCGCATCGAGCAATGCCGGCGCTACGGGGCCGAGGTCGAACTGGTCGCCGACGTCCATGTGGGCTTTCGCCGCGTGCAGGAGATCGCCGAGGCCGAAGGCCGCACCTTCATTCATCCCTATGAGGGGCTGCGCGTCGCCTCGGGCACCGGCACGCTGGGGCTGGAATTCCTCGAGCAGGCGCCGGATCTCGAGGCCGTGATCGTGCCGATCGGCGGCGGCGGGCTGGCCGCGGGCGTTTCCTCGGCGGTCAAGCTGGTGAATCCGGCCTGCCAGGTCTTCGGCGTCGAGCCATTCGGCGCCGACACGATGTACCGCAGTTTCGCGAGTGGCCGGCCGGAGTCGATCGACCGGGTGCGCACCATCGCCGACAGCCTCGGCGCGCCGTTCGCGCTGCCCATTTCCTTTGCGCTATGCCGGGCGAGCATCGACGACATCGTGCGCGTGGAGGACGCCGAGCTGGTGGCGGCGATGCGCTTCCTGCTGGAGCACGCGAAGCTTGCGGTCGAGCCCGCCGGAGCGGCCGCAACCGCGGCCCTGCTCGGGCCGCTGCGGGAGCGGCTGGCGGGGCGCCGCGTCGGCCTGATCGTCTGCGGCTCCAATATCGATGCTGCCGGCTTCGCGCGGCTGATCGGGGCCTGAGTGCAGTCCGGGGCCCCGCTGGTCGCCGCCGTCTTCGCCTGGCTGCACCTGCTGGCCGCCGGGATCGCGGCCGGCCTGCTGATGGCCGAGTACTGGCT
>CAZYPM010000078.1:0-9444 GCA_964649205.1 uncultured Steroidobacteraceae bacterium | reverse complement strand
TCGCGGCCGGTCGAAATCGCGAAGTTGATGCGCGGGTCCTCGATCATCCACTTGGCGTAGTCGTGCTTGACGACGGCCGGCTCGGCGCCGAACAGTCGCGAGTAGAAGGCCTTGCTGCCTTCGAGGTCCTGCACGGACACGTGCACGTGGAAGCGTTTCATGCGGTTCTCCTGGTGGGTGACTTGCGCGCCGGGGCCCGCGCGGGTGCGCAGGATGATCCGCCACAGCAGTTTTCGGTGAGGAAGTCCACGAGCGACTGCATCGCGTCGTAGGCTGCCGAGTAATAGACGAAGCGTCCCTGCTGGCGCGAGCGCACCAGCCCGGCCTGCGCGAGGCCGCGCAGGTGGAACGAGAGCGCGGGGGGCGAGATGCCGAGGCGTTGCGCGAGCTCTCCCGCCGCCAGCCCGTCCGGCCCCGCCTGCACGAGGTGGCGGAAGGCGTCCAGGCGGCTGGCCTGCGCCAGCGCGGCGAGCGAGGTGACGGCGCGGTCCCGGTTCATGGTTCAATAGTTAAATAAATCTTTAATTGTTTGTCAAGCCGGACCGTGAACCGGTCGGTTGCGGCGCGCCAGGCCGCGTCGCAAGATGCCGGCGAGGTCCCGCTTGTCCACCCGCGACGCTTCCCGCCGGCTGATCGCCGGCTCCGCCATCATCGGCTCGATCGGCACCTTCGGGCTGCACGTGCTGCTGCCCGCGCTGCCGGCGATCGCCACCGCCATGCAGGTGCCGGCGGCCGCGGCGCAGCTGCTGATCAGCCTGTCGATCGTCGCGATCGCGTCCGGCAACCTGGTGATCGCACCCCTCTCCGACCGCTACGGGCGAAGGCGGGTCGTGCTCGCCTCGCTCGCGCTCTTCATCGCGGGCAGCCTCGCGGGGATCGTGGCGCCTTCGCTCGAGTTGCTGGTGGCCGCGCGCGTGGTGCAGGCCTTCGGCGGCGGCGCGGCGATGTCGGTCATGCGCGCGAGCATCCTCGACCATTTCGGGCCGGCGAAGGCGGCCGGCGCGCTCGCCGCCACCGCGACCGCAATCCTGCTCGCGCCGATGTTCGCGCCGATGCTGGGCGGCCTCGCGATCGAGTGGCTGGACTGGCGCGCGCCATTCGCGCTCTCGGGACTGCTGGGCGCGGCGGTGCTCTGGTTCGCGGCCCGGAACCTGCAGGAGACGCGTCCGCCCGATCCCGCGGCCGGGCCTTCGCTGCGCTTCTGGGACAACTACCGGCGCCTGCTCGGCTCGCGCGAGTACCTCGCGTACCTGGTGTTCGGCTCCTGCATGGTCAGCATGATCTACACCTTCGTCACCGGCGCGCCCTACGTCGCGATCGAGGTGCTGCGGGTCTCGCCCGCGAAGTTCGGCCTGCTGCTGTTCTTCCCGGCGCTCGCCTCGTTCGCCGGGTTCATCCTCGCGGCGCGCATCACCAACCGCGTGGGCGGCTGGCGCATGATGAAGGCGGGCGCCGCCATCGCCTTCGCCGGCACGGCTGCGCTCGCGGCGCTGTCGCTGGCGGGGGTCTGGCACCCGGTCGCGCTGTTCGTGCCCGGCATGCTGATCGGCTTCGCGAATGCGATCGCCGCGCCGTCCTCGACCATCGGCGCGATCTCGCGCGATCCGGCGATCGCGGGCGCGGCGTCGGGGCTGCTGGGGTTCCTTCAGCTGGTGACGGCGGCGGCGGCGACGCAGCTGGTGGCGTCATTCACGCCGCACACGCCGGTGCCGCTCGCGGTCGTGCTGCTCGCGCTGTGCCTGGTGGCGCTGCTGGCGCTGCGGCCGATCGGAAAGATCAGCACGAAATAAAGGGGACGCGTCCAATTATCGCCAGACCGATAATTGGACGCGTCCCCTTTATCAGGCGGCGCCGTAGGCGGTGCCGGCGGCGCTGCCGCCGACGCGATAGCGGAAGCGGACCGTGCCGAAGGTGACGACGTCGCCATCCTCGAGCTTCGCGTAGCGCACCTGGATGCCGTTGACGAACACGCCGTTCCTGCTGTTCGCATCCACGATGGTGGCTTCGCCGTTCCTGAGCGTCAGCATCGCGTGCAGCCGGCTCACGGTCGGCTCGAGGATGCGCAGGTCGTTGTCGTGCGTGCGGCCGATGTTGATGCGCGGGCGCGCGATCTCGTGCGCGAAACCCACCATGTCGAGGCCGATCAGGTAGCGGCGCACCGCGGGCGCGGCATGGGCTTCAGGCTCGCCCTGCGGAATCCGGATCGCGGGCATTTCCGCGGTGGAATCGGTCGCAGGCACGGCCTCGGGTTCGGCCGCCGGCACGGCAGCAGGCTCGGGCTCCGCCACGAGTTCGGGCTCCGCGGCCTGCGGTTCCGGCGCGCCGGCGGCGTCGCCCACGCCGCGCAGTTCCTCGGCGAGGCTTGCGCGTTCGAGCGACAGGGTCGCGAGGCGCGCGCTCAACTCCTCGATCTTCTGCTCGCGCTCGGCGAGCAGCTCGTCGCGCTCGGCCAGGCTCATGAGCAACCCCTCGACGCGCTTCTGCCAGCGCAGGCGCTCGGCGGCGAGCTCGGCGGCCTCGGAGGCGCGCTCGTTGCCGATGTGCCGGGAAAGGTCGAACTGGGTCTCGGTGAAGAGCTCGAGGTCTTCGCCCCCGGGCGGCGCGTCGAGCCCTGGCACGGATGCGCCGACGTCCTCGATCAGGATGGGCGCATCGTCGAGGTCCGCCGCAGGCGTCGCCATTTCCCATTCCGGTGCGTCGATGAGCCGCTGCGGACCGGTGAGTTCGATGTGCTCGACGAGCTGCGTGACATCCTCGGCGACGATGCCGTCGTCCGCGCCCGCATCCCCCTTCTTGTCCATGGGGGCATTATCCATGACTTGATCAAACTCACACAAGACATTGATCTGATTGATTATGTCGTACCATGTCCCCCATGCGACCGGTGTGGATGCTGGCGGTGACGCAGGCGTTGTGCATGTCCGGCAGCTTCCTGTTCGTGATGCTGGGGGGAATCATCGGCTCCGGCCTGGCGCCCTCCCCGGCGCTCGCCACGCTGCCGGTCTCGGTGCTGATCCTCGGGCTCGCGGCGTCGGTGCTGCCGTCCGGCGCGCTGATCCGCCGCTTCGGCCGGCGCGCCGTATTCACCGCGAGCGCACTGCAGGCGGCCATCGGCTGCGTGGTCGCGGGAGCGTCGATCCAGGCCGGCAGCTTCGCCGGCTTCTGCCTGGCCGCCTTCCTGCTGGGCGCCAACAACGCGGTCGTCATGCAGTACCGCTTCGCCGCGGTCGAATATGTCGAATCGCTGCGCGCCAGCCGCGCGATCTCGGTCGTCATGAGCGGCGCGCTCGCGGCCGCCTGGCTCGGTCCCGAGATCGCGGTGCGCGCGGCCAAGCTGGTCGCGGGCGCCGAGTACGCCGGCTCGTTCTACGCCGGCACCGCGCTCTACCTGGTCGCGGCCCTGATGCTCACGCGCCTCGCCCCGTCCACGGTGCCGCTGCACTTCCCCAGCGAGTCGCCGCGCCCGCTCGCCGAGATCGCCGCGCAGCCGGACTTCCGCGTCGCGGTGCTGGCGGCGCTGGTGTCCTACGCGGTGATGAGCTTCATCATGACCGCGACGCCGATCAGCATGCACGTGATGGACGGCCATGGCGAAGTCGCGACCGCGCGCGTGATCCAGGCGCACCTGCTGGCGATGTACCTGCCCTCGCTGGCCTCCGGCTGGATCATCGCCCGGTTCGGCGACCGGCCGGTGATCGCCGCCGGCGCGGTGCTGATGGCGGCCTGCGTCGCGGTCGCCGCGATCGCCGGCCATGCGGTGATGCATTACTTCTGGGCGCTGTCGCTGCTGGGCATCGGCTGGAACTTCATGTTCATCGCCGGGACCACGCTGCTCACGCGCAGCTACCGGCCGCATGAGCGCATCCAGGCGCAGACGCTGAACGACTTCCTGGTGTTCGGCGCGCAGGCGACGGCCTCGCTGGCCGCGGGCGCCGCACTCGCGACCATCGGCTGGCGGTGGCTCAACCTGGCGACGCTGCCCGCGATCGCGGCCGTGCCCGCCATGCTCGCGTTCACACGCCGCGCGCGAAACCAGCGATCCCCCGCACGGCCGCCGCCGTACTAGCGATCGAGGAAGCGGCGGATCTCGTCGACGGCGGCGATCACGTCATCGCCGGCGCAGCGCGCCGGATCCGCCGCGAGCTGCAGCAGCGGCTTCGAGGTCGCCGCCGCCGGCGCCTGGCCCGAGACCGCCAGCCGGCGGACCTGCTGCGGGCGCGCCGCGCTGAGCTCGAACGCGACCTGCGCGCCGCGGCCCGAACCGACGACGTCCACTTCCTTCAGGCGCAGCGCGTCGAGCAGGTCCGCGAGCGCCGCGACCTGGCTGGCGACCGTCGGCCGCTGCGGACCGTCCGAGTTGCCGCAGCCCGGCAGGTCCGGCGCATAGACCGAGCGGTCGGAGCCCAGGCGCGCGGCTGCCGCGCGGAAATCGGCGCCGCCGCCGTCGTCCGCGTGCAGCATCAGGAGCGGCGTGCGCTCGTCGAATCCGCCGCTCTGCGGATAGGCCGTGGTCAGGTGCAGCTGGCCGTAGCGGCAGTCGATATAGAGGCGGCGCAGCTGCACCGCATCCGCCCGTTCGCGTGTCTTCCTGCCCGCCATGCCTGCCCTGCGCCGGTTGCTGTCGCTATCATGGTGCATCAAGGAGCCGTTCATGCCCAAGTCCCTGCGCACAGTCCTGGCGATCGCCCTGCTTTCCGGCGCCGGTATCGCGCCCGCCCTGGCCGACGGTCCCGACCACAAGGCGGCTTTCGAGCGCATCAAGGCGCTGGCGGGCGACTGGGCCGGGCGCATGGAGGATCCGCTCGCGGGGCCGCCGGCGAGCGCGCGCTTCGAGCTGGCGAGCGGCGGCCAGGCCGTGATCGAGCGGCAGAACACCGGCCAGAGCTTCGAATCGGTGGTCGCGTACTTCCTGGCCGACGGCAAGCTGCGCGCGACCCTCTACAGCGGCGCCGGCAACCAGCCCGGCTATCGCCTCGGCAAGGACTCGACCGCGGAGCTCCTGCTGTTCGAACTGGACGGCGGCACCGGCTTCGACAGCGGCCGCGACGGCCACGTGCATCGCGGCGAGATCCGCCTGGTCGCGCCGGATCGCATCGAGGAGCGCTGGTTCCACTACGTCGGTCCGAAGGAACAGGGCGTGACGCACTGGTTCCTCGAGCGCGTCCCGGCGAGGCCCGCAGCCGCAGCGCCCGCGCCTGCGCCTGCGCCCGAAAAGCCGGCCGAGAAACCGGCGGAACCGGCGGCGCCGAAATAGCCGCGCCGCCGGCGCGGCTCAGTACTGGTCGTACTTGCGCGACTGGCCGCGCACGCGCGCGGCCGGATATTTCCTCTCGTTCTGCGCGAACTTCTCCCCGGCCGCGGCCAGCAGGTCGATGTCGAGGCGGTCCGCGATGCGCACCAGGAACCAGAGCACGTCGGCGAGCTCCTCGGCGGCGCGGCGCCTGAGCGCCTCGTCCGGCGCCGCGCTCTGCTCTTCCGTGAGCCACTGGAACAGCTCGACCAGCTCCGCGGCTTCGACCGAGAGCGCCATCGCGAGGTTCTTGGGGCTGTGGAACTGCTCCCAGTCGCGCTCCGCGACGAAAGCGCGCTGCCGCTGCTTCAGTTCCTCGAGATCGCGCATGGAAACACTGTCCATCATCCGGTCCTGCGGCGCAACGGTCGGATTACGCGCTCAAACGGGTTTGCCAGCGCGCATCCGCGCCCGGCAGAATCTGCGGCACGCCGAAAAGCCGCCGCCGGGCGGCACCAGGGAGTCCCCGATGACCGCAGCCATCCGCTGGCTCACAGCCGCCGTCCTGCTCGCACCCGCCGCCGCCCTCGCCCAGTCCGCGCCGCTCTCGGCCGAGACGATGTGGCAGTTCGCGCGCGTCGGCAATCCCGCGCTCTCGCCCGACGGCAGGCAGGCGGTGTACGCCGTGACGACCTTCGACGAGGACAAGGACAAGGGCGAGGCCGACCTCTACGTCGTCCCGACTGCCGGCGGCGAGCCGCGCCGGCTCACCAGCATGGCGGGCAACGAGTCGGAGCCGGCCTGGAGCCCGGACGGGCGCTTCATCGCCTTCGTCGCCAAGCGCGGCGAGGACAAGGCCTCGCAGCTCTACGTCATCCCGACCGACGGCGGCGAAGCCGTTCGGGTCGGCGACATCCCGACCGGCGTGGCGACGCCCAAGTGGTTCCCGGACTCCGCGCGCATCGCCTTCATCTCGCGCGTCTGGCCGGACCTCACGGACTGGCAGAAGGCGAAGGAGCGGCTGGAGGAACGCGAGAAATCGAAGTCCAAGGCGCAGGCCTGGGACCGCGTGCCGGTCACCTACTGGGACCATTTCGTGGACGAGCGCCAGGCCCACGTGTTCTCGATCGCGCGCGAGGGCGGCGCGCCGGCGGCGATCACGCTGGGCACCGGCTTCGAGCTGTCGCGCCGCGAGACCGGCGCCTCCTCCTACGACATCTCGCCCGACGGCGCCGAGATCGCCTTCGCCGCGGACACCGATCCTACGGGTACGGACACCAACTTCGACGTGATCGTGGTGCCGGCCTCGGGCGGCGCCGCGAAGAACCTCACGACCGACAACGCGGCCAACGACAGCGAGCCGTCCTACAGCCCGGACGGGCGCTTTCTGCTCTACACGCGCCAGGTGATCAAGGGCTTCTACGCCGATTCGCGCCAGGCCTGGCTGATCGACCGGCGCGACGATTCGCGCCGGCGGCTGGCCGCCGACTGGGACCGCTCGCTCGAGGATTTCAGCTGGGCGCCGGACTCGAAGTCGCTGTACGCGCCCATCGACGACGCGGGCACGCAGCGGATCTACCGCGTGGACGTCGCGACCGGGCGCCACCAGGCCGTGACCGGCGCTTCCAGCTTCTCGGGCCTGGCGATCGCCGGCAAGCCAGCGACCATGGTCGCCATCCGCCAGTCCTTCAGCGAGCCGCCGACGCTGGTGAAAGTGGGCCTGCGCGACGGCGCGGCGGTGAAGCTCTCCAGCCATAACGACGCGCTGCTCGCGAACGTCTCCTTCGGCAAGGTCGAGAGCGTGACCTACAAGGGCGCAGGCGGCGCCGACATCCAGATGTGGGTGATCTACCCGCCGGGCTTCGACCCCGCGAAGAAGTACCCGCTGTACCTGATCCTGCACGGCGGGCCGCACAACGGCGTCACCGACTCGTGGACCTTCCGCTGGAACGCGCAGGTGTTCGCCGGCTGGGGCTACGTCACGGCCTGGCACAACTTCCACGGCTCCAGCGGCTTCGGCCAGGCGTTTGCGGATTCGATCAACCCCGACCGCATCACCAAGCCCTACCAGGACACGATCCGCGCGGCCGAGTGGTTCATGGAGAAGCCCTGGATCGACCGCGACCGCCTCGCGGCCGGCGGCGGCAGCTACGGCGGCTTCCTCGCAGCCACGCTGCTCGGGCGGGAGCACCCGTTCAAGACGCTGGTCGCGCATGCCGCGGTCTACAACGACCTCACGCAGTACGGCGCCGACTACGGCGCGGGCCAGCGGCGGTTCTTCGAGCACTGGGAGCGGCCCGAGGAATTCGCGCGCTACTCGCCACACTCGAACGCCGGCAACTTCAACACGCCGACGCTGGTGCTGCACGGCCAGCTCGACCAGCGCGTGCCGTTCAACAACGGCATGGAGCTGTTCCAGACGCTGCAGAACCGCGGCGTGCCGAGCCGCCTCGTCTACTTCCCGGACGAGAACCACTGGGTCCTGAAGCGCCAGAACTCGCTGTACTGGTACCGCGAGAAGAAGGACTGGCTCGAAAAATACGCGCCCGCCGGCGCCCGCTGAAACCACGGAGCAAGACATGAACATGACCCGTCGCAACGTCATCAAGGCTGGCGCAGGCACCGCGCTCGCGCTCGCCGCCGGCCGCCTGGCCGCGCACGCCGGCCCGCACACGATGCTGATCCTCGGTGGCACCGGCTTCATCGGCCCGCACCTCACCGAGCAGGCGCTGGCGCGCGGCTGGAAGGTCACGCACTTCAACCGCGGCAAGCGCGACCCGGACGGCGTGGCGGATGTCGAGACGCTCATCGGCGACCGCAAGGGCCAGCTCGATGCGCTCAAGGGCCGCAAGTGGGACGCGGTCATCGACAACACGGGCTACATCCCGAAGTTCGTGAAGATGTCGGCCGACCTGCTCGCGCCGAACACGGGCTATTGCCTGTTCATCTCCAGCATCTCGGCCTACGCGAGCTTTGCGAAACCGAACGACGAGGACTCGGCGACCGGCGTGCTCGAGAACCTCGAGCAGGAGGAGATCACCAACGAGACCTACGGACCGATGAAGGCGCTGTGCGAGCAGTACACGCGCGACGCGTACGGCGCGCGCTGCTCGGTGGTGCGCCCCGGTTACATCGTCGGCCCGCTCGACCCGACCGACCGGTTCACCTATTACCCGGTGCGCGTGGCGCGCGGGGGCGAGATGGCGGTGCCGGGGACACCGGATGATCCGGTGCAGATCATCGACGTGCGCGACCTGGTGCGCTTCATGCTCGACCTGACCGAGCGGCGCGTGTCCGGCAACTTCAATGCGGTGACGCCGCCCGGCGAGCTGACGCAGGGCAAGGTGGTCGAGAGCTGCAAGCGCGTCTCGGGCGCCGACACCAAGTTCACCTGGATCGACGAGGACTGGCTGCAGCAGTTCCTGAAGCCGGAGGAGCTGCGCTTCGCGCCGTGGAACCCGGTGCGCGGCGAGGAGGCCGGCGGCTCGCTGACCGGCATCAAGCGCTCGATCGCCGAGGGCCTGCGCTCGCGGGCGCTCGACGAGACGGTGCGCGACACGCTGGCCTGGCACGAGACGCGCCCGCCCGAGCGCAAGGCCACGCTGCGCTCCGGGCTCGCGCCCGAGCGCGAGGCCGAACTGCTCGCCGCCTGGCACGCCCGCAAGTAATTGGGGACAGACACCGATTACCCGTCCAATTACCCGGAACGGTAATTGGACGCGTCCCCTTTATTCCGGCGCCGCCCGGCGTAAGATGCCCGGAACAGCCGTGTTCCAGGGGGCGACATGAGAACCGTACGGCAGCTGCTCGCGGCCAAGCCCGCGGGCGCATTCACCGTCGACGCGGGCGATCCGGTCCGCAGCGCCATCGAGCGCATGGCCGAGCGCCACATCGGCGCCCTGCCAGTGCTGGAGGGCGGACGCCTGGTCGGCATCGTTTCCGAGCGTGACTACGCCCGCAAGGTCGTGCTGCTGGGCCGCAACTCGCTGGAGACCAGCGTCGGCATGATCATGAGCGCGCCGGTCGTGAGCGTCGGCCCGCAGCAGACCGTCAACGACTGCATGCAGCTGATGACGGACAAGCGCATCCGCCACCTGCCGGTGGTCGAAGACGGCAAGCTCATCGGCGTGATCTCGATCGGTGACTGCGTCAAGGCGGTCATCGACGAGCAGAAGCACGAGATCGAGGACCTGCGGCGGTACATCGCCGGCTGA
>CAZYPM010000077.1:5497-9652 GCA_964649205.1 uncultured Steroidobacteraceae bacterium | reverse complement strand
CCGGTCGGGCCGATCATCAGGATGTTCTTGGGGGTGATTTCCTGCCGCAGCGGCTCGGCCACCTGCATGCGGCGCCAGCGGTTGCGCAGGGCGATCGCGACCGAGCGCTTGGCGGCGGCCTGGCCGACGATGTGCTTGTCCAGCTCCTGGACGATCTCGCGGGGGGTCATGGTTTCCATGCTTACCCCGCGGTCAGTTCGTCGATGACGACGTTCCGGTTGGTGTAGATGCAGATGTCGGCGGCGATCGCGAGCGAGCGCTCGACGACTTCGCGCGCGGAAAGATCGGTGCTGGCGACCAGCGCGCGCGCCGCCGCGAGCGCGAACGGCCCGCCGGAGCCGATTGCCATGATGGATTCCTCGGGCTCGATCACGTCGCCGTTGCCGGAGACGATGAAGGAGGACTGCGCATCGGCGACGCACAGCAGCGCCTCGAGCCGGCGCAGCGCGCGGTCCGCGCGCCAGTCCTTGGCGAGCTCGATCGCGGCGCGGGTCAGGTTGCCGTACTTCTCGAGCTTGCCCTCGAAACGCTCGAACAGCGTGAAGGCGTCCGCCGTGCCGCCGGCGAAGCCCGCGAGCACGCGGTCGTTGTAGAGCCGGCGCACTTTCTTCGCGTTGCCCTTGACGACGGTGTTGCCGAGCGTGACTTGGCCGTCGCCGCCCATCGCGACGCTCTTGCCGCGCCGGACGCTGAGGATCGTCGTGCCGTGGGGGTCGAAACCGGGATTGCCCATGAAGATCAGCTACTTGCGCCGCCTGGCGCGCGGGTGGGACTCGTCGTAGATGCGGGCCAGGTGCTGGAAATCAAGGTGCGTGTACACCTGCGTGGTACTGATGTCGGCGTGGCCGAGAAGTTCCTGCACGCCGCGCAGGTCCCGGCTCGACTCCAGCAGGTGGGTGGCGAACGAGTGGCGGAACAGGTGCGGGTGCACCGGCACGCCGATGCCGGCCGCCTGTGCCCAGCGGCCGATGCGCCGCTGGATCGCACGCGCGCCCAGGCGCCGGCCGTCGCGGCCGACGAAGAGGGCTTCGGATCCGCCCCGCACGAATGCCGCACGGTCCGTAAGCCAGGTGCGCAGCGCCGCCACCGCCTGCTTCCCGACCGGCAGGATGCGGGTCTTCGAGCCCTTGCCGGTGACGCGCACGGTGCGGTCCGCGAGGTCGAGGTCGGTAACGTCGAGTCCCGCGAGCTCCGCGAGCCGCAGCCCGGAGGAGTAGAGCAGCTCCATCATCGCGAGGTCGCGCCGCGCCAGCAAACTGGTCGCAGGGTAGCTCAGCAGGCTCGCGACCTGGTCCACGTCGAGTGTCTTCGGCAGCCGCTTCGGCGCCTTGGGTGCGCGGATGTCGGCGGCCGGGTTCGCCTCGATCACGCGTTCGCGGATCAGGTAGTTGAAGAATCCGCGCAGCGCCGAGAGGCGGCGCTGGACGCTGCGCGGCCCCAGTCCGTCGCGGTGCTCGCGCGCGGCGAAAGTGCGGATGTGGAAGTTGTCGAGCTTCTTCCAGCCCGGGATGCCCTCGCGCTCGCAATACGCGACCAGCGCGTCGAGGTCGCGGCGGTAATTCGATTCCGTGTGGGGCGAGAGACGGCGCTCGGTCCGCAGGTGGCCCAGGTAGCGGCCGATCCAGGCGACGGCCCCCGCCTGCATCAGTCCCTGGAAAGCGCGGCGGCGATGAGCTCCCCGACGTGGGCGAGGAAATCCGTGCTCATGGTCGGGTTGAAGCGGTGCGCGTCCGGCGAGCCGCAGGCGAGCAGGCCGAGGCTGCCTTTGGCGCCCAGCGGCACGAGCGCGACCGAGCCGACCTCGGCGGCGTCGCCGCCGAACAGGAACTCGCGCTGGGAATCGCGCAGCTGGCCGCAGCGCGGCTTGCCGGAGTTGAACAGCGTCTCGAAGCTCTTGAGTTCCGGGGCCTCCGAGGCGACCACGCGCAGGAAACGGCTTTCCGCCACGCCCGCGGGCGCGGCCACCGGCGTCAGCACCAGCACCGACTGGCCCGCATCGAAATCCTCGCGCAGCGCGGACTCGATCGCGGCGATCACGCCCGCGCGGCCCTGGGCGGCGATCAGGCGGCGCGCCATGGACAGCACGCGCCCGCCGAGCGCGTCGTTCTCGCGCGCGACGTCCACGAATTCCTTGACCTTGTGCTCGAGCTGCCGGTTGCGCTCGCGCAGCACCTCGACCTGGCGCTCCAGCAGCGAGACGGTGGTGCCGCCGCCGCGCGCGTCCGGCAGGCGGATCTTCGCCAGCAGCTGCGCGTGGCGGTCGAAGAACTCCGGGGTGGCCGACAGGTAGGAGGCGACCGCCGCCTCGTCGACCTCGGCGATCTCGACGCCGCGAACCGGACGTGTCGTCATATCGTGACCTCTCCCTCGTAAGCCCGCTCGGCCGGACCCGTCATCCAGATCGGCTCGCCGGGCCCTTTCCATTGTATGTCGAGACGCCCGCCGGGAAGATCCACGCGGACGTTTTCGTCGAGCAGGCCGTGCCGGCGGCCGACCGCTACGGCCGCGCAGGCCCCGGTGCCGCAGGCACGGGTCTCGCCGGTGCCGCGCTCGTGCACGCGCAGGCGGATGTGGCCGCGGTCCACGACCTCCATGAAGCCGACGTTGGTGCGCTTCGGGAAGCGCGGGTGGTTCTCGATCGCGGGGCCGAGTCGCGCGACCGGGGCGTCTGCGACCGAGGGCACGCGGATGACCGCGTGCGGATTGCCGACCGAGACCGCGCCGATCTCGACCTCGCTCGCACCCACCGAGAGCGGGTAGACATAGGCTTCGCCGCTCGCTTCGAAGGGCAGCGAGGCCGGGTTGAAGTCGGGGACGCCCATGGCGACCGAGACCTGGTCGCCACGGATCCGGGCCTGCACCAGCCCGCCCGGACTGTCCATCACGAGCTCGCCGGACCCTGCCAGTCCGCGCTCGCCCAGGATGCGGGCGATGCAGCGCGCGCCGTTGCCGCATTGCTCCACCTCGCGGCCGTCGGCGTTGAAGATCCGGTAGTACACCGCGGTGCCGGGCTTGCGTGGCGGCTCGAGCATCAAAGCCTGGTCGAAGCCGATCCCGGTATAGCGGTCGGCGAGACGGCGGAAGGTGTCGGCGGCGGGAGCGCCGGCGGGGGGAGCGTCGAAAATGATGAAGTCGTTGCCGAGTCCATGCATCTTCGTGAAGTGCATCGGCGGATTCTAGCCTGAAAACACGGCGTTTAGGGCCCGGCCGGGGCGCCCTGTAAAATGCGCCGTGGCCAGCAGATCCCCCCGTGTCGGCTTCGTCAGCCTCGGTTGCCCGAAGGCGCTGGTGGATTCCGAGCGCATCCTCACGCAGCTGCGCGCCGAGGGCTATGAGGTCGCACCCAGCTACGACGACGCCGACCTCGTGGTCGTCAACACCTGCGGCTTCATCGACGACGCGGTGCACGAGTCGCTGGACGCGATCGGCGAGGCGCTGGCGCAGAACGGGCGCGTGATCGTGACCGGCTGCCTGGGCGCGAAGCCGGAGAAGATCACCGAGCGCCATCCGGCCGTGCTGAAGGTCACGGGCCCGCATGCCTACGAGGAAGTCGTCGGCGCCGTCCACGAGCACCTGCCGCCGAAGCACGATCCTTTCTTTGACCTGGTGCCGCCGCAGGGCATCCGCCTGACGCCGCGGCACTACGCCTACCTCAAGATTTCCGAGGGCTGCAACCACCGTTGCCGCTTCTGCATCATCCCCTCGATGCGTGGCGACCTCGCGAGCCGCCCGATCGGCAGCGTGCTCAACGAGGCGATCCGCCTCAGGAACGCCGGCGTGCGCGAGCTGCTCGTGATCTCGCAGGACACCAGCGCCTACGGCGCGGACCTGAAATACCGGTCCGAGCCATGGGGCAGCCGGGAAATCAGGAGCCGCTTCCTCGACCTCGCGCGCGAGCTGGGGGAACTCGGGCCCTGGGTGCGGCTGCATTACGTCTATCCCTATCCGCACGTGGACGAGGTCATCCCGCTGATGGCCGAGGGCAAGGTGCTGCCATACCTCGACATCCCGTTCCAGCACGGCAGCCCGCGGATCCTGAAGCTGATGCGCCGTCCCGCGCACGCCGAGAACACGCTGGCCCGCATCCGCCGCTGGCGCGGGCAGCTGCCGGACCTCACGATCCGCAGCACCTTCATCGTCGGCTTCCCGGGCGAG
>CAZYPM010000077.1:1818-5397 GCA_964649205.1 uncultured Steroidobacteraceae bacterium | reverse complement strand
TCGCATGATCGAAGGCCGCGAGCTTCCCACGATCGATGCGCCGCGCGTGCGCCTGCGCTGGCTCACGGAGGCGGACGTGGACGCGCTGTTCGCGATCTTCTCGGATCCCATCACGATGCGGTACTGGGCCACGCCGCCGATGAAGGAGCGCGCCGAGGCCGAGGACTACCTGCGCCGCATCCACGAGGGCTTCGCCGGCAAGACGCTGTTCCAGTGGGGCATCGAGCGCAAGGAGGACGGGCGCGTGATCGGCACCACCACGCTGTTCAGGCTGGACGCCGCGAACGGCCGATGCGAGATCGGTTACTGCCTCGGCAGCGCGTACTGGAAAATGGGCTACATGAGCGAAGCGCTGCCGGCCGTCGTCCAGTTCGCCTTCGACCGCCTCAAGATGCGCCGCATCGAGGCCGACGTGGACCCGCGCAACGAGAGCTCGCTGCGCAGCCTCGGCAAGCTGGGATTCCGGCAGGAAGGCCTGCTGCGCGAGCGCTGGAACGTGGGCGGCGAGATCCAGGACAGCGTGGTCCTCGGCCTGCTGGCGCGGGAATGGCGTGGCGACTCGCGGGCATGAGCGGCATCGCCGTCGTGCCGTTCCGCCGCGAGCTCGCGCCGGCGTTCCGCCAGCTGAATCTCGACTGGATCGAGCGGCTGTTCCGGGTGGAGGCGGCGGACCTCAAGGTGCTGGATGACCCGGAGGCCGCGATCATCGCGACAGGCGGCATGATCTTCTTCGCGCTCGAGGGCGAGACCGCGGTCGGCACGGTCGCCATGATCCGTACGGCCGGAGACCGCTACGAACTCGCCAAGATGGGTGTCGCCGGCGCGCACCAGGGCCGCGGCATCGGCGAGCGGCTGGGACAAGCGGGGATCGCCTGGGCGCGCGGCGCCGGCGCCAGGCTGATCTTCCTCGAGACGAACAGCAGGCTCGGCAACGCCATCCGCCTGTACCAGCGGCTTGGCTTTCGTCATGCGCCACATCCGCGTCCATCCGACTACGCGCGCTCGGACGTGTACATGGAGTTGCGATTGGAACCGGTCAGGAGTTAATTGGCACCATGCACAAGAGCAGACTCGCAGGATTCATCATCGACTGCCGGACCGACGACCTGAAGGGCGCCGCGACCTTCTGGTCGCAGGCGCTCGGGATGGACATGCGCATCCCGACGGGCGCGGAGGGCGACAATTACATCCATCTCCTCGAGCCCGAGCAGCGCTTCCACCTCGAGGTGCAGTCGGTCGATCACGACAGCCGGGTGCACCTCGACATCGAGGCGGACGACATCGAGGCGGAGGTCAAGCGGCTGGAGGCGCTGGGCGCGAAGCGCGTCGCCAAGGTGCACACCTGGGTCGTGATGCAGGCGCCGACCGGGCAGCGGTTCTGCGTGGTGCGGCCGCAAACGAAGGATTTCGCGCAGCGTGCGACGGAGTGGAAATAGCCGTGGCGGAGAACAAGACGAAGCCGAGCCGGGCCAGCGTCCAGGGCTACATCGCGAAGATCAAGGACCCCGGGCGGCGCATGGATTGCGAGAGGCTGGTGAGGATGATGCGGAAGGTGACCGGAGAGAGGCCCGTGATGTGGGCCACCATGATCGGCTTCGGCAAGGTTCACTACCGTTACCCGAGCGGCCATGAGGGCGACTGCTTCATGGTGGGACTTGCTGCGCGCAAACCCGACCTCGTGCTGTACGTCCTCGATGGATCGGAGCGGCAGAGCAAAATGCTCGGGAAACTCGGCAGGCACAAGCGCGGAAAGTCGTGTCTTTACATCCGGCGCCTTGCCGACGTGGACGTCAAGGTGGTCGAGAGGCTGGTCGCGGACAGCGTGCGCAGGATGAAGCGCGGTGCGATGCCGTGTTCGTGAAGGTCTGCTGCATCGCGAGTCACGACGAGGCGCGGCTCGCCGTGTCGGCCGGCGCCTCCGCGCTCGGGCTCGTGTCGGCGATGCCCAGCGGCCCCGGCCCGATTCCGGAGGAGCTGATCGCCGAGATCGCCGCGCGCGTCGCAGCGCCGACCGAGACCTTCCTGCTGACCGCGCTCACCGATGCGGAGGCCATCGCGGAGCAGCACTGCCGCTGCGGCACGACGGCGCTGCAGCTCGTGGACCAGGTGCCGGAAGCCGAGCTCATCCGCCTGCGCCGGCTGCTGCCCGGCGTGCGCCTGGTGCAGGTGATCCACGTGCAGGGCGAGCATTCGGTCGACGAGGCGCGCGCCGCGGCGCCGCGCGTGGATACGCTCCTGCTCGACTCGGGCAATCCAGGACTCGCAGTCAAGGAGCTGGGCGGCACCGGGCGCGTGCACGACTGGGCGCACAGCCGGACGATCTGTGAATGCGCGGGCGTTCCCGTGCTGCTGGCCGGCGGCCTGCACCCCGGCAACGCCCGCGCCGCCATCGAGCAGGTGCGGCCGTCGGGCCTCGACGTGTGCAGCGGCCTGCGCACGCAAGGACGGCTCGATCCGCGCAAGCTTTCCGCGTTCTTTCAGGCGCTGCACTGACCCACAGGGAGTAACAGCATGATCGGCTACGTCTGCCTCGGCACCAACGACCTCGCGCGCGCGACGAAGTACTACGACGAGCTGCTCGCGGGACTCGGCGCGAAGCGCTTCATGGATTTCGACACCTTCAAGGTCTGGGGAACCGGTAAGGGCAAGGTGGGCCTCGCGCTCACCGTGCCGTACGACGGCAAGGCGGCGACGGTCGGCAACGGCGTGATGGTCGCGCTCGACGTCGGCACGCCCGCCAAGGTGGACGAGATGTACAGGAAGGCCATGGAACTCGGCAGCAAGGATGAAGGGCCCGCCGGCCCGCGCGGCGACGGCTTCTACGCCGGCTATTTCCGCGACCTCGACGGCAACAAGCTGAACTTCTACTGCATGACATGAGCGCGAAGCCATATTCGATCGAGACCGTGGCTGGCTGGGCAGACATGGACGCGAATGCCCACATGTCGAACTATGCGTACCTGTACAAGTGCGTGGACGCACGCATGAGCTTCTTCCAGCATTGCGGCTTCTCGGTGGCCGATTTCGCGAAGCGCGCGCTGGGGCCGGTCGTCAGGCGCGATGAGGTGGATTACTTCCGCGAAGTCGCGCTGATGGAACCGCTGACCGTCACGCTCGCGCTCGGCGGCATGGCCGAGGATGGCTCGCGCTTCCGGCTGGTCAACGAAGTGCTGAAGGCGGGCGGCCAGCGCGCGGCGCGCATCGTCAGCGAGGGTGGCTGGCTCGACCTCGCCGCGAGGAAACTCATCGTGCCGCCGCCGGACCTGATGGCCGCGATGAACGCGATGCCGCGCACCGAGGATTTCCAGGTGCTGCCGTCGAGCATCAAGTCGTGACGGCTTATCGCGGTTCCTGCCACTGCGGCGCGGTGGCTTACGAGCTCAACACCGAGCTGCCGCCGTCCGCGTGGTCGGTGCGCGCCTGCCAGTGCACGTTCTGCCTGAAGCATGCCGGGGTGTACACCTCGGATCCGAACGGGTCGGTGCGCTTCTTCGTGAAGGATCCGGCGCTGCTCAGGCGCTACCGCTTCGGCCACCAGACCGCGGATTTCGTGTTCTGCGGCCGCTGCGGCGGCTACCT
>CAZYPM010000077.1:0-1718 GCA_964649205.1 uncultured Steroidobacteraceae bacterium | reverse complement strand
GGGTGCACCGGGCCGCTGACGATGCCGGCGTTGTGGCCGCCGCTCGTGAGCAGGAAGGTGAATTCGCTGGAGCCTACCAGGCGATCGGCCTTGTACACGGACTTCCACGGCGCGACGTGATCGGTCTCGGTGCCGACCACGAACATCGGCGCCGCGATGTCGGCGAGGTTGACCTCCACGCCCTCGACCTTGAAGCGGCCCTCGGCGAGGTCGTTGTGCAGGTACAGGCCGAGCAGGTATTCGGTGTGCATCTTCCACGGCATGCGCGTGCCGTCGGCGTTCCAGGCCATCAGGTCGATCGGCTGGTCGCGTTCGCCCTTGAGGTAGGACTTCACCGCCGGCTGCCAGAGCAGGTCGTGCGCACGCAGCATGGCGAAGGCCGCGCCCATCTGCTTCGAGTCGAGCACGCCCTCCTTGTACATGATCGCTTCCAGCATCTCGATCTGCGCCGGGCTGATGAAGAGCGAGAGCTCGCCCGGCTCGCTGAAGTCGGTCTGCGCGGCGAACAGCGTGATGTCCTGGATGCGCGTGTCGCCCCAGGCGGAGAGCGCCGAGGCCGCGATCGTGAGCAGCGTGCCGCCGATGCAGTAGCCGACGGCGTGGATGCCGCGGTCCGGCACGATGGTCGCGACGGCGTCGAGCGCCGCGTACACGCCCTTGCGCACGTAATCGTCCATGCCGAGCTCGCGGTCCGCGGCGGTCGGGTTCTTCCACGACATCATGAACACCGTGAAGCCCTGGTCCACCAGCCAGGCGACCAGCGAGTTCTTCGGCGACAGGTCCAGGATGTAGTACTTCATGATCCAGGCCGGCACGATCAGCACCGGCTCGGGATGCACGTCGGGCGTGGTCGGGGAGTACTGGATCAGCTCCATCAGCTCGTTGCGCAGGACGACCTGGCCCTCGGTGACCGCGACCTTCTCGCCGACGCGGAACTCCTCGGTGCCCGGCGCCTCGCCGCCGTTCTGCATGCGCTCGAGGTCCTCGAGGAAGTGCTTGTAGCCGCGCGCCAGGTTCTGGCCGCGTTCCTCGACCGTCTGCCTGAGCACTTCCGGGTTGGTGAGCGGATTGTTGGTGGGCGAGAGCGCTTCGGCCGCCTGCTTCGCGGCGAATTCGACGCGCTCGACGTTCTGCGGCTCGACGCCCGGGACACCGTGCGCGGACTTCTCCAGCAGCTCCATGCCGCTGCGGAAGGCCTGCGCCCAGACATTGAAGGGATACTGCTGCCAGGCCGGGTTCGAGAAGCGCCGGTCGCCGGTCTCGGCGGGCGCCAGCGGCTTGCCCTGCATCGCCTCGAGGTTGAACTTCCAGAGCTCCATCGCCTTGGCGAGCGCGTTTTGCTGCAGCTCGAGCTGCGTGCCTGGCGACTTCGCGAGGTTCAGCCACCAGTCCCAGAAGGCCGTGCCGTAGTCGTGCGGCGCGAGGCCCCCGGTCGCCTTGGCGAGCATGGCGCGGAATTCCCGCTCGACGTTTTCCAGCTTGCCGTTCTCTTCAGCCATCACGCGCAATTATAAAGGGGACGCGTCCCTTTAATCTAAAGGGACGCGTCCCCTTTAAGAACAGGTGTCGCGGAGGGGAATGGCGTCGTCGCCGAGGCGCGCCGCGTTGGGGCGCGCGCGCTCCGCGATCAGCTTGCGCGCGGCCATGAAATCCTTGCCGTGGTTCACGGCGTCGAGCGCGATCAGCTCGCCGTCCTTCAAATAGCAACAGCTGAAGGA
>CAZYPM010000076.1:0-9707 GCA_964649205.1 uncultured Steroidobacteraceae bacterium | reverse complement strand
CCCGCGCGGCTTCTGCGCCGGGGTGGACCGCGCCATCGACATCGTCGAGCGCGCGCTCGAGCTGTTCGGCGCGCCCATCTACGTGCGCCACGAGGTGGTGCACAACCGCTACGTGGTCGAACGGCTGCGCGGCATGGGCGCCGTGTTCGTGGACGAGCTGGACGCGGTGCCGGACGGCGCGACCGTGATCTTCAGCGCCCACGGCGTGCCCTCGCGCGTCGAGCAGGAAGCGGCCCGCCGCGGCCTGTCGGTGTTCGACGCGACCTGCCCGCTGGTGACCAAGGTCCACATGGAAGTCGGCCGCTACGCCCGCGACGGGCTCGACGTGATCCTGATCGGCCACGAGGGCCACCCGGAGGTCGAGGGCACGATGGGGCGCTTCGACACTTCCGCCGGCGGGCAGATCCACCTGGTGGAAACCGCGGACGATGTCGGGCGGCTCACGGTGCGGGACCCTGCGAGGCTTGCCGTCGTCACGCAGACGACGCTGTCGGTGGACGACACCGCGCGCGTGATGGAGAAGCTGCGCGAGCGGTTTCCGGCGCTCGCGACACCGCGCAAGGAAGACATCTGCTACGCCACCCAGAACCGGCAGGACGCCGTGAAGCAGCTCGTCGGCCAGTGCGACGTGATCGTGGTGGTGGGCTCGCAGTCGAGTTCGAATTCCAACCGCCTGCGCGAGATCGCGACGACCCGCGGAATCCCCGGCTATCTCGTGGACGGTCCGGAGGATCTCCAACCCGCGTGGTTCGAAGGCAAGCAGGCGGTGGGTGTCACCGCGGGCGCCTCGGCCCCGGAGACGCTGGTGCAGCAGGTGGTGGCGCGGCTGCGCGAATGGGGCGGCATGGAGGCGGTCGAGGTCATCGGGCGCGAGGAGAACGTCGTGTTCGGTCTGCCGCAGTCATTGCGCCAGCTCACGCGATCCCGGTCGGCCTGACCCAGGCATCGGTTCCGTCACCAGCAGCGTCCAGTGCTGTCGCGACCCTCGCGATCCCGTGCCTCGCGCCGGCCGCTTTCGTCGATCGAGAACCGGGAGCATTGTGGATCGGCGTGGTTTTCGGCGGGCAGCGCGACGATGAGAAACCCCGCGGCGTCGGCAGATTCCACGGCGAGACGATAACGCCCATGCGGCGTCGCCGACGCCACCGGCAGTGCCGGCGGCTCGCCGCCCGCGGATCCATCCAGTCGCTCGCCATAGCGGCCATGGTTGAGGTGGAACTTCTCCTGCTCCGCCGCCGCGGCCAGCAGCGCGTGTGCTGCCTCGACGCGGTGACTGCGCTGCAGGTGGCCGCGGTAGGACGCGACCGCCAGCGACATCGTGATCGCGACGATCGCGAGCGCGATCATCAGTTCGATCAGCGTGAATCCGGCAGCGGCAGCTTTCGCCATGAGGTCCTGACCGGGTCGCCGGCATAGCCGGGGTCGAATGTGCGCGAGCCCACGATGCCGAACGGCCGCGCGCGGCATCCGTCGCAGGGCGCGTCGGCCGCTGCCGGAAACGCATAGCGCAGGGCAGGCGGCAGGCCTGCCGCCTCGATTTCCAGTTCTTCGCCGTCGTCCGGCCACTCAACCCGCGCCGCGGGCATCCCGCTGCGGACGTCGCGCGCGTAGCGGCGGTGCATGGCCCGCGGCGGACCGCAGGGCGCATCCGCCGCCTGCGGCAGGGGCTCGTAGGTCTGGAACCGGAGCACGTGATCGAAAGTGACCCCGGGACCGACGACTTTCTCGCCCGCTCCGTGCCGGTCGAGCCGGAGATACCAGCCCGGAGCGGTGGGCGGCATCGCCGAGTCGCGATCGCTTGCGTCGTGCAGATCGGACTCCGTCAGTTCCCGTTCGTGGTCCCGATCGAACACGACGTACACGCGATCGACGGCAGCGACGTCGCGTGGGCGATCGATGCGTCCGGAGCCCACGGCCACCGCAATCTCGCTGCGTCCCAGGAGTCGCGCGATCGAGACATCGGGCGAAGCCAGGAATCGTTGTGAGCCATCGCCGAGCCGGGCCATGCGACGTGCGGAAGCGAGTCCTGCCGGCGATCCGGCCCGCAGGAAATCGAGGCGCCAGAGTCCGCCCGAGGTGTCGACCAGGTAGGCTCGATCGATGCGCCCGTCGCCGTCCAGGTCGAGTACGCGCGGCGCCGACGCGAATGTACCCGTCAATCCAGGCAGCGTGAGCTCCGCTTCGCCGGCAGCGCCGGCGGACCAGAGGCTGCGACCGGTCTCTGCGTCCAGCACCTGCAGCATGTCGCCATCCGGCCGCATCACGACCCAGTCGCCATCAGACTGCCCGGGATCGCCGGTCGACAGCCGCGCCACAACCGGCTCGGCCTTCGCGTCCGCACCGCGCCTGCCGGCGGCTTCCTGCGTCCAGAGGAGTCGCGGCCGGTCGGGATCGGCGACGTCGAGCGCGTAGTAGTCATTGCGAACGCGTCCCAGACCGAAGAGCAACCAGAGGTGCTCGCCGCGCAGCGTGTCGATGGCGCCGTCGCCGTCGGGGTCGAAGCGATGCACGACCAGCGGCCCGTCCACGCCATGGCGGCGCGCCGTGGTCACCTCGTTTCGCATGAGATCGGCGAGACGGGGCAGCAGAGTGCGCGGCATCCAGGCCCAGCGCTCGATGCCGCTCTGCGCGTCGAATGCATGCAGCAGGCCATCCTGTGTCGCAGCAAAGACGACCGCGAGGTCCTCCTCGCGGTCAACGACGATTGGCGGCGGGTGCCGTCCCGGGTCGCCGATGGGTCGCGTCTCCAGCAGCCAGGCGATCGCGTCTTCGAGTGTCTCCGCGTCATTTGCACCCAGCCCCACCGCCTGGCGATCGAGCAGCGGGTTCTCCGCCGACACGCGGTTGCGCGCGTCGGTGATGTCGCCGCTTGCGAGATCGACGAACACGCGCCGCTCCGGGGGTGGAGGCAGACGGCCGTTCGCGCCGCCGGCCAGCAGGTCGGAGTCCGGCGCCTCGCTCCAGGCGCTGCGCGTGCCGGCCAGCGGCAGTCCGCTCCCCGCATCGATCGCGGGTTCGTCATCCCGATCCACGATGATCGGTGGCGAGAGCGGCGATTGCGGCGCGCGCATGCCGTAGCGGAACAGATTGCCGAGCCAGCGCTGCCGCGCACGCGGTGCCGTGAGGCCATGGAAGACCGCGTCCTGGTGCACGGAGACGGAAGCGGGCGCGAGTCCGGCGGCCGACAGGGCGGGACCTGCGGGCACGGCGGTATCGTGCTGGTGCGCGTGCGCGATCAGCTCGACGTAGGCATGCGGGTCGTCCATGCGCAGGAGCGCAGTCCCGCCGGACGATGCAACGATGGCAGGCGCTGCCGGCGAGGGTGCCAGCCACCAAAGCGGCGCCGACTGCCGTCCCGCCTGTGCGTTGCGCAGGTCGCTGCCGGCAATGAAACGGGCGAGGGTCTCGAGACAATCGGTGTCGCAGCCGCCGGTGGAGGCGACGAATCCCGGCAGCGCCGCCGCAGCTTCGGGTGCCGACTCGTCGCCGGACGGCTCGCCGGCCGTCGCAAACGCGACCGTCACGGGACGGCAGGCGTGCACGAATGGAGATGCGTAGCCCCCGGTCGCCGCATCGAAAGCCCGGGCGTCAGCGGCAGCAACTCCGCCAGACCGGACACGGCCGCCCGCGAGCCAGGCCGCCGCTTCGGCCAGCGCTTCCGCGAGCGGTGCGTCCGCGCCCGCTGGATCGCCCGCCATGGCTTCGAGTTCCGTTGCCAGCGCCGCCGCAGGCACGGCCGCGCGCGACACATAGGCGCCATCCGCAGCGGCGAAGCGCAGCAGCCCGGCCTCGATGCCATCGGTCGCGCGCAGGGCGCCGGCCAGCGACTCCCGGGCCAGCTCCGAGATGGCGACTTCCCTGGGCGCCTGCGGCGCGCGCAGGTAATTGAGGTAATTGCCGAGGTAGAACACGTAGGGATCCGCCAGCGGCGCCCGGTCCCAGCGGATCTCGTCCACGGCGGCGGCGCTCCAGGGACCGCGCGAACCGTCCGCTGCGTACCACGTTCCCGGCAGCGCGCCGTGCCGGGCGCGGTCCGCGCGGCATTCGACGGCGCCAGTTGCGCCAGGGTCGAGCGCGGTCCAGCGGCCATCACGCCGGTCCTCATTCCACTGGGCGGCGCGGGATGCGACGAAGTATCCCTGCCGCATGAGCGCTGCGCGTGCGGCCTCGCACTGGAAGGCTCGCGTGGCGTCTGCCGCATCCGCGTCAAGGCCGGCCTGGGTCGCGCAGTCGGGTGCAGGTCCGGGTCCGCGACGCCAGTAGACGCGTCTCCGCTCGCATCGCGGTCCCGGGGGCAGGGAGGCACCGTAGTCCCGGGCCGGGTCGTAGCCGGGTGCGGCCAGGACGGAGCGTGCGGCCGCCTCGGAGCGGTCGAGGATGAGCACCAGCAACGGCTGCATGCCGGACGGCAGCTCGGCGCGATGCAACCAGGCTTCGTCCGGATCTGCCCGGGCCGTGACTGGCGTCTGCAGGCCCTGCAGCACCGCGAGCGCGATCGCCAGCGAACCACGGCGAATCACGAGCCGCCTCCGGCAACGACCAGGTAGAAGCCCTGCTCGAGGCGCACACGTGCGCCGCGACCCGCGCGACCGTCGGCCACCGCATAGTAGTGCCGGGCGGAGAACGCGCCATCGTGCTCACCCACGCTGAATCCCGCCGGCAACGTGCCGGGCCGTGAGGCGGCCTCGATGCGCGCCTCGAAAATCGCGGGCACCGCGGCCTCGGCGTCGTGCACGGTCTGGGCGATCGCGGCCTCGCCACGCGTGAGCGCGGCGCGTGCCAGCGCGTGTGCAATCCCGGCCTCCGCCGCCTCGAAGGCCTGCTGCGCCGATTGCTGGTGACCGGCGAGGGCGAGCGCCGCCACGGCCGCCGCACCCGCAGTCAACGCCAGCGAGCCGAGCCCGGCCAGCAGGACCAGCGTGACGGCGAGCGCCGCGCCCTGCTCGGCGCGCCTCACCCCGATGCTCCCGCATTGCGCAGGACGATGACACGCGTCGCGCGCTTGCTGCGGCTGCGCCCGGGCTGGCCCGGCTCCGCGACGTCGCTGCGCGCCTCCAGCGTCAGACGCAGTGCGCGCAGGGTGCCGGCAGGCGCGGGGTCGAGCGCCGGCTCCCAGCGATCGACCGCGACGCCCGCATCCGCGGCCTCGTCGATACCGAATTCGAGCTGCAAGCCCGAAATGCCGGTCACCAGTTCCTCGTCCTGGAACGCGGGACGGCTGCCCCCGACCAGCCGCTTGCGCCGCAGCGATGGCCACCCGTCGCGGCCGGTCGAATCGGTGCTGACGTAATAGGCGCCGACCTCGAGGTCGTGCCAGCGCGCGCCATCGCCCAGTGCTGCGAGCCCGTCCGCTGCGAGTCGCGCCGCGCGCAGCGACGTCTCGACCTGAATGCGGCCGGCCACTGGCGCGGATTCCTGTGCGGATGCGTGGCGCAGGATCAGCAGGTCGCTGCCGGCGACGTGACGCCCGCGCGGCGCAGGCCTGCAGTCCAGCGGCAGGGCCGGCGCCGCCTCATAAGCGCCGTCGGCGGCCGCGACCGGATGGGCCAGATCGAGCGCGAGCGAAGCGACACAACCGCCGGCGACGACAAGACTCGCGGGCTCCGGTGCGCCGACCGGCGTGGCGCCGGCGACCGCCGTCCCGGCTGGCGCGAGGCCGAGGTAGCCTGCCATGCGGATTCCGTCCTCCAGCACGGCGAAAGCATCGTCGAGCGTTTCCTCCAGCCGCGCGAGCGATTCGCCGGCGCGCTGCGCGTCGCGGCCGCGCGCGACGAAGGCGAGTGCCGCCATGCTCACGGCCAGCACCAGCACCATGGCGATCATCACTTCAACGAGCGTGAGCCCGGCCTGGCGCATCAGAGCGTGACCGCCAGCGTGAACCGCTGCATGCCCACGGCGGCGACCGGCCATTCGATCGTCAGGCGGTACGCGGCGGGATTCAGGGCCACAGGCTCCGCATGCGCATCCGAGCCCGCAGGCAGGGTGGCACGGGCGAACTCCCGCCAGGCGGCGATGACCGGCGCGTCGGCCGGCAGTGTCGTGCCGTCGCCCGGGTTCGCCGCGCGCAGTTCCTCGGCGAGCGTGCCGGCAAGACGCAGCGCATGGCGGCGCGTGGCGGATTCCCGCTCGTACTGCACGCCCTGCAGCAGCAGCACGGTCGCACCGGCGACGCCGGCCAGCGTCAGGGCGAGCGCGACCAGCGCCTCGATCAGCGTGAAGCCGCGCATGCCGCGCCGCATCAGCATGCGCTCACTCCCTCTCCCGGCCCGGTCACGCGCGGGCGGCCGCTGCGACTGACGATCACCGCGCGCGCGGCCGCCGCGCCACGCCGATCGCAGATCGTCAGCGTCGCCGGACTGGCATGGCCCGAGCCGGCCGCGAAGCGGACCTCAGCGCGGTTCACGTTCAGCCGCGCGTGGCGACCGAGCGGGACACTGCGCTGCACATGGCTGTCATCGGTCGCGACCAGCAGGCCATCCGACCAGTCCGTCAGGCCGGAGCAGCCAGGGCCGGCGCGGCTGCCGCAGAGGCTCACGTTCTCGCCGCGGACCGCCGCAAGCTGCCTGGCGAGATGAATGGCGTGCAGCGACGAGCTGACCGTGGCGTCGCGGCGGAGATCCAGCAGCCATGCGGCGAACGACGGGCCAGCGGCCGCGGCAATGATGGCCACGGTTCCGAGCGTCACGAGGAGCTCGATGAGCGTATGGCCCGCCCGCAGTGTCGCCGCATGCTGCATGGAACGAGGCTAGCGCGCGGCCGCGAGCGCGCCATCGCGCAATTGCGTCGCGTTTGAGCGGATTTCCGCTGCAGCGTATATTCGCCGCCCATGGACCACGGCAACCCCGCCCGCGGCGACCGCAAGCAGGTGTCGGCGCTGCTCGCCCGGCACGGCATCCAGCCGACCGCGCAGCGCCTGCGGGTGGCGGAACTGCTGTTCAGCCGCAAGCAGCACTTCACGGCAGAGCAGGTGATCCACGCCCTGGGCCGGGACGGCTGCCATGTCTCCAAGGCGACGGTCTACAACACGCTCAACCTGTTCGCGGCAAAGGGCCTGCTGAAGGCTATCTCGCTCGATCGCGACTGCGGCCTGTTCGACTCGAACACGGAGCCTCACCACCACATCCGCGTCGAGGGCACCGGGGAGCTGATCGACGTGCCGCAAGGATCGGTCGAATTCTCGCGAATGCCGCCGCTGCCGCTAGGGACCGAGCCGGTCTCGGTGGAGGTCGTGATCAGGGTGCGCCGCCCGGGCTGAGCGGCGTTGCCCGTGGGGCGGGCCTTGCCTATACTTCGCGCCCCTTGCCGGTGTAGCTCAGGGGTAGAGCAGTCGCTTCGTAAGCGAGAGGTCGGGGGTTCAAATCCCTCCACCGGCACCAGGTTTTTCCCCCGTTTCCTTGCCTTGAGCCGCGCGACCGGGTTTTAATGCCCCGTTCCGGCGGCCCAGACCCGCCATCACAAGCCAATAACGACTGATCGACAGGGGGATAGCTCATGCGTGGGACGATCATCATGTGGAGCGGTGACAAGGGAGTGGTCACCGCCGGCGGGCAACGCTACGACTTCGACATCAATGCCTGGCAGGGTGCCACCGCGCCGGCCGCCAACATGACCGTGGAGATCACGGCGGAAGGCGGCAGGGCGACCGGCGTGAAGCCGGTGGACGAGGCCGAGCTCGCGAAGGAGAAGCTCGCGGCCATGACCGGCAAGGGCGGCGAGATGGCCAAGGCCGTGTTCGCCAACGTCGGCAAGGATGTCGCAATCGCCTATGGCGTGTTCCTGATCGTCGGCCTGTTCTTCAGCATGATCTCTACCAGCGGCTTCGTCGACATCAGCATCTCGCTCGCAGACCTGCTGACGCGCAATGACCTCGCGATGCTCTCGGGCAGCAACGGCAAGGGCATCTTCCTGCTGCTGCTCGCCACGGCCACGATCGCCGTTCCGTACTTCTGGAAGCACAAGTTCGCGCCGCTCGCGTTCACCGTGCCGCTGCTGTTCACCATCTACGGCTTCTGGCCGATGTGGGAGAAGTACCGCGCGGCGAAGAAGATGGAAGAGCAGATGGGCGAGGAGATGCGCCAGCTCGCGGAGGCCTTCGGCCAGATGGCGCAGCAGATGGGCGCCGGTCAGTCCGACAGCGGCATGGGCAGCCTCGGAATCGGCGCCTACATCATCTTCGCGACGGTGCTCTACCTTGCCTACAAGGGAGTGACGCGATTCCTGAGCCGCTCCTAGAGCGTCTCGGCTCGATTCTCGGTCCCGATGGCCTGCTGACCGGCGCGTCCGTGAGCGGACGCGCCGTCGGCTGGGCCGACCCGGGTCCTTGCCGGGCGCTCGCCATCGCGAGGCCGGCGAATACCGGAGAAGTGTCGCGCACACTGGCGGCCTGCAATGACGCAGGCCAGCCGGTCGTGCCCATGGGCGGCCTCACCGGCCTGGTGCAGGGCTCGGTGGCGGGGCCGGGAGAGATCGGCCTCTCGCTCGAGCGGATGAACCGCATCGAGGCCGTCGATGTCCTCGGGCGCACCTTGCGGGTCGAGGCCGGGGCGACCCTGCAGCAGGTGCAGGAAGCCGCCGAGTGCGAGGGCCTGCAGTTCGCGCTCGACCTCGGCGCGCGCGGCTCGGCCGCGATCGGCGGCAACGCCGCCACCAACGCCGGCGGCAACCGCGTGATCCGCTACGGGATGATGCGCGACATGGTGCTCGGCCTCGAGGCCGTGCTCGCGGACGGCACCGTGATCCCCGCGCTCAACCGGATGATCAAGAACAACGCGGGCTACGACCTCAAGCAGCTCTTCATCGGCACCGAGGGTACGCTCGGCGTCGTGACGCGTCTCGTGCTGCGGTTGCGGCCGCTGCCCCTGTCCTCGCAGACGGCGCTGCTCGGCTGCTCGAACTTCACACAGGTGACGGCGCTGCTCGGGCGGCTCGATGCGTTGCTGGGCGGGGCGATGTCCTCGTTCGAGGTGATGTGGCGCGAGTTCTTCGCGCTCGTGACGAGCCCGCCGGCGCAGGGCCGCGACCCGCTGGGTGGCGCGCATCCCTTCTACGTGATCGTGGAAGCCCAGGGCGGCGATCCTGCGGGCGATCCGGCGCGCTTCGAGGCGGCGCTCGCGACCGCGGCGGAAGAGGGCGGTTACGAGGATGCCGTCATCGCCAGTTCGGGGTCGCAGCGCGACGCGATCTGGGCGCTGCGCGACGACGTCGCGCAGCTGTTCCGGCTCGGTCACCCGTTCGTGTTCGACGTGAGCCTGCCGGTGGCGGAAATGGAGGCCTACGTCGCCGAGGTGCACGCGGGTTTCACTGCCCGGATGCCGGGACAGCGCTGCTTCACCTTCGGCCACCTGGGCGATGGCAACCTGCATTTTGTCGTGGTGGGATCCGCCGGTCCGGAGGCGCGCACACAGGTCGAGGAGATCGTCTACCGGCCGCTCGCGGCCCGCGCGGGGTCGATCTCCGCCGAACATGGCATCGGCCTCGAGAAGAAGCGCTGGCTCGCGCTTTCGCGCAGCGAAGCCGAAATCGCGCTGATGCGCCGGCTCAAGCAGGCGCTTGACCCGCGCGGCATCCTCAACCCGGGCCGTGTAATCTGAATGGGGACGTTTCCCGAATTGGCTGGTGGTAATCGGGTAATCGGGAAACGTCCCCAATCTCCAAAGGGACGCGTCCCCTTTACTTGAAGCGGTAGTCCTTGAACTGCTGGCGCAGCT
>CAZYPM010000075.1:6139-9712 GCA_964649205.1 uncultured Steroidobacteraceae bacterium | reverse complement strand
TCACCCAGCCGCCGAGGCCGCCCGGCACGAAGGAGCGCGCGATCTGCAGCACCTGGCGGTAGCCCTTGGTCGTCACCAGCCCGACCTTCGCGCCGGAGCTCGTGAGCACGGTGTTGGTGGCGACCGTGGTGCCGTGCATCACGTGGTCGATCGCGGAGGGGCTGATGCCCGCCAGCCGGCAGATGCGATCGAGCCCGTGCAGCACGCCGACCGACTGGTCCTTTGGCGTGCTCGGCACCTTGGCGCTCCAGCTGCGGCCGCTCTTCTCGTCCACCAGCAGCAGGTCGGTGAACGTGCCGCCGACGTCGATGCCGAGTCTGTAGCTCACGTCGTCTCCTTCGCCGCCGGGAAGGTCCCGGCCTTCGTCAGCATTCCCGGCACCCTGCGGCCGGACTGTTGCTCGAGCCAGCGCGCCGTTTCGATGGTGCGCGCGAGGTCCATGCCGGTCGCGACGCCCATGCGCGAGAGCATGTACAGCAGGTCCTCGGTCGGGATGTTACCCGTCGCCGCCGGCGCGAACGGACAGCCGCCGATGCCGCCGATGCTGGCGTCGAGCGTCTCCACGCCGGCCTCGACCGCCGCGTACGCGTTCGCGAGCCCGGTGTTGCGCGTGTTGTGGAAGTGGCAGCGCAGCCGCATGCCGGGCAGCGCCTCGCGCAGCCGGCCGATCAGTTCGGTGACCTGCGCCGGCACGCCGGCGCCGATCGAATCCGCGATCGCGATCTCGACCGGCTCGCCGGCGGCGCATTCGCGCGCGATCGCGACCACCTTGTCCGCCGCGACCTCGCCCTCGTAGGGACAGCCGAAGGAGGCGGAGATCGTGACCTGCGCGCGGATCCCCGCGGCCTTCGCCGCGCGCGCCATCTCGAGCCACGCAGCGATGGACTCGGCGGTCGTCGCGCCCTGGTTGCGCAGGTTGAAGGTGTCGCTCGCGACCACCACCATGCCGATCTCGTCGCAGCCGGCGGCGAGCGCACGGTCGAAGCCGCGCCGGTTCAGCACCAGGCCGACGTAGCGCACGCCGGCGTGGCGGGGCAGGGAGCGCACCAGCTCGTCGGCGTCCGCCATCTGCGGCACGCGCTTCGGGTTGACGAAGCTCGCGACTTCGATGCGCTTCGCGCCCGCGCCGACGATGCGTTCGATGAACTCGCGCTTGACCGCCGTGGGCAGCACGCCGGGCTCGTTCTGCAGCCCGTCGCGCGGCCCGACCTCGACGATTTCGACCTGGCGGGATGGCCTGATCACGTCGGAATTGTATACACTAAGCCGCGCCAATCCTAGATTTGACGCTGTCGTTGACCGTAACAGGCAGCGGATTGTATACAGAATCAATGGCCAAGGACTCTCCCTCGACCGGCGCGCTCAGCGACCTGCGGGTGCTGGAACTCGGCACGCTGCTGGCCGGGCCGTTCTGCGGGCAGCTGCTGGGCGACATGGGCGCGGAGGTCATCAAGATCGAGCCGCCCGGGCAGGGCGACCCGATGCGGGTCTGGGGCCGGCAGGCCGCGGGCGAGCCCTCGCTGTGGTGGCCGGTGATCGCGCGCAACAAGAAAGCGATCACGCTCGACCTGCGCCAGGCCGAGGGGCAGCAACTGCTGAAGCAGCTGGTCGCGAAGTCGGATTTCCTGCTCGAGAACTTCCGCCCCGGCACGCTGGAGAAGTGGGGGCTTGGCTGGGAACAGCTCTCGGCCGTCAACCCGCGCCTGGTCATGATCCGCGTCTCCGGCTACGGGCAGACCGGGCCCTACGCGCACCGCGCGGGTTTCGGCGCGATCGGCGAGGCGATGGGCGGGCTGCGCTACGTGGTCGGCGATCCTTCCACGCCGCCCTCGCGCATGGGCATCTCCATCGGCGACGCGCTGGCCGCGACCTTCGCCTGCGTCGGCGCGCTCTCCGCGCTGCACCATCGCGAGCGCACCGGCCAGGGGCAGGTGGTGGATTCCGCGATCTACGAGGCCGTGCTCGCGATGATGGAATCGCTCATCACCGAGTACGACAAGACCGGTTACATCCGCGAGCGCACCGGCGCGATCCTGCCGAATGTCGCGCCCTCGAACGTGTACCCGACCCGCGACGGGCTGGTGCTGATCGCGGCCAACCAGGACACGGTGTTCCGCCGGCTGTGCGAGGCGATGCAGCAGCCGGAACTGGCGCAGGACGCGCGTTACCTGACGCACCAGGCGCGCGGCGCGCGCCAGCAGGAGCTCGACGAACTGATCGCGCGCTGGACCGCGGGCCGCACGACGCGGCAGGCGCTGGCGCTGATGGATGAGCACGGCGTGCCGGCGGGGCAGATCTACCGCGCGCCGGAGATGCTCGAGGACCCGCATTTCGCGGCGCGCGAGGCGATCGTCAAGGTCGCGCACCCGCAGTTCGGCGAGCTGTGCATGCAGAACGTGGTGCCGAAGCTGTCGGCGACGCCCGGCGCCGTGCGCACGCCCTCGCCGGCGCTTGGCGAGCACAACGAGGCGGTCTACCTCGGCCTGCTCGGCCTCGAGCGCGCCCGTTACGACGCGCTCAGGGCCGCGCGCGTCATCTGAAGGAGTAGCTGACGTCCAGGCCGTAGCTGCGGCCGGGCGAGTCGTGGATGAACGCGCCGCCGAATTCCGGCGCCACGATCACTTCCTGCAGGTACTCCTTGTCGGCGAGGTTGCGGCCCCAGGCGGTCGCGGTCCACTTCTCGCCGCGCAGCGACAGGCGCGCGTTGAACACCTCGTAGGGATCGCGCTTCTGCTTGCCGTAGTTGCCCTGGCCGAAGCCGAACGCGGTCGGCAGGTTCGGCACCGTCTCGTCCTGCACCGGGTGGAACCAGGTCTCGCCGACGAAGGTGCCGTCGACGCGCAGCGCGAGTTCCATCCCGGAGCCGCCCACCGGGACGGTGAGCTCGGCGCCGAGGTTGCCGGTGTACTCCGGCGAGTACGGCAGCTCGTTGCCGTTGGTGTACGGGCGCCCGTTGTAGCGGTCGATCTCGCCGTCGGTGTAGCCGATGCCGCCGAACACCGAGAAGTTGTCGGTCGCGCGCCAGCGGAAGTCGAACTCGGCGCCCTGGATGGTGACGTCGTCGAGGTTGGTGACGGCGCGCAGCAGGCCGAACGGGCCGGCGAAGAAGTTGAAGAACTGCATGTCCTCGACTTCGGTGTAGTAGATCGCGCCGTTGAGCGACAGCGTGCGGTCGAGCAGGTTCGACTTGAAGCCGATCTCCGCCGCCTTCGACACTTCCTTGCGGTAGTCGTCGTTGACGTCCGTGAGGTTGCGGGTCGAGGTGGGCGTGCAGGCCGGCAGGCCGAGCGGCACGCTGAAGCCGAGCCCGGTGTCGAACAGCGTGCTCGGCCCGAGGCAGAGGCCGCCGTAGAACACGTTGACCGTGGCCGCGCTGCCGGAGGAGTTGAAGCCGCCGCTGCGGAAACCATAGCCGTAGGAGGCGTAGAGCGCGGTCTCGTCCGTGACCTTCCAGTTCAGCGAGACCTTCGGCTGCAGCTGGCTGTAATCCTTGGAGCGGCTGGGGATGCCGGAGGTCGCGAACGCCGGGTTCACCGTGTACGCGGGATTGATGTACGGGGTCGGCCCGTAGAT
>CAZYPM010000075.1:4671-6039 GCA_964649205.1 uncultured Steroidobacteraceae bacterium | reverse complement strand
GCCCGCGACCCAGCGCAGCCGCTGCTCGCCCGGCGAGGTCAGGCGCAGCTCCAGGCTCATGTCCTCCTGGTCGCGCTGCTGGTACTGGTAGCCGCCGCAGGTCGTGGGGCCGTAGGGCGGCTGGAAGGACGAGTTGTAGGCCTGCGGCGAGAGGATGACCGGCGCATCGCCGAGGATGGTCCCGCCGTAATTGAACGGCGGCGGCAGCGGCGTATCCGCGAATCGCGCCGGGAAGGACGCGTTGCAGGAGGGCGTGAGCGCGTACAGGTAGAACGCGTCGCTCGCGCCGTCGGTGAGGAAGAAGTTGGTCTGGTCGTTCCAGGCGAGCACGCCGGTCAGCGTGCCGGGGCCGACGTCCCAGTCGCCCTTGATCGAGAAGTTCTTGTTCTCCTGCTCGTTCTGCGGAATGACGTTGTTGGTGTAGAAGAAGCTGTGGTCGTTCGGGTCCTCGTCGAAGGGCGGGGCGCCGAACACCGCCGCCGCCTCGAAGAAGGACACCGCGGCGTTGAAATTGATGGCGCCGGACTCGACCTGCGAGTACTTGGCCTTGATGTCGATGCTGCCGTTCATGGCGTCGAACATCAGCCGTCCCGAGGCGCCGGTCTCCTCGAAGTAGTCGATGCAGTCGTCGCAGTCGAGCAGGGTGTTGGTCCACTGGCCGTCGGTGCTGCGCGTGTAGAGGGAAATGCTGCCCTTGGCGACGTCGCCGAGCAGCCCGCTGGCGTAGAGGTTGCCCTTGTAGGTGTTGTCGCTGCCGATGCCGGCGCCGACCTCGAACTCGGGCGTGTCGCCCGGCTGGCGGGTGGTGATGATCATGGCGCCGGCCAGGGCGTTGCGCCCGTAGAGCGCGCCCTGCGGGCCCTTCAGCACCTCGATCTGGGTGACGCTGTTGAGCTCCTGGTTCAGCGCGTTCGGGTTGGTCTGCAGCACGCCGTCCACCACCAGCGCGAAGTTGGTCTCGGCGTCGCGGCCGGTGTTGATGCCGCGGATCACCACCTGCAGGTCGCCGGCCTCGGCGGTCTGCACCTGCGCCACGCCCGGCGTCAGCGCGATGAAGTCCGTCGGCCGCTCGATGCCCGCCGACTCGATCTCCTCGTCGGTGAAGGCCTGGACCGTGACCGGCACGTCCTCGATTTTCTCGGCGCGCTGGCGGGCGGTGACCACGACCTCGGGCAGCTGCGACGACTGGGCGCCGGCGTCTGCCGAGGCGAGCACGGCCGCGATGGCGGCGGCCAGGACGGTCGGGCGATGGATAAGGTGCTGCATGGGTTCCTCGCAGGCGGTTGGGGCGGCAAACCCTGTCGTTGTATACAAAACGGGCCGCTGGATCATACTCTTTGCTTTTAGTTGGCCGCAATACAGGGGTCT
>CAZYPM010000075.1:1635-4571 GCA_964649205.1 uncultured Steroidobacteraceae bacterium | reverse complement strand
GCGGTCCTGTACGTCGACCTGCACCTGACCCACGAGGTCACCTCGCCGCAGGCCTTTACGCTCCTGGCCGCGCGCGGCCTGCGGGTGCACCGCCCGGAGCGCACGCTGGCGACGCTCGACCACGCCACGCCCACCGAATCGCAGCAGGTGTTCGGCGGCGTGCCGATCCGCATGGAGTCCGCGGCGCGCCAGATCGCGGCGCTCGAAAGGAACTGCAGCGCGTCCGGCATCGAACTCTTCGGCCTGCGCGACGCCAGGCGCGGCATCGTGCACGTGATCGGGCCGGAGCAGGGGCTCACGCAGCCGGGCATGACCATCGTCTGCGGCGACAGCCACACCAGCACGCACGGCGCCTTCGGCACGCTCGCCTTCGGCATCGGCTCGACCGAGGTCGCGCACGTGCTGGCGACGCAATGCCTGCTGCAACGCAAGCCGAAGACGCTGGCGATCGACATCCGCGGCCGCCTGCCGGCCGGCACCAGCGCCAAGGACCTGGTGCTCGCGCTGATCGGCCGCATCGGCGTCGCCGGCGGCGCCGGCCAGGTCATCGAGTATCGCGGCCCCGCGATCCGCGCGCTCTCGATGGAGGAGCGCATGACGGTCTGCAACATGTCGATCGAGGCCGGCGCGCGCGCCGGCATGATCGCGCCGGACGAAACCACCTTCGAGTACCTGCGCGGCCGGCCGCGTGCGCCGCAGGGCGAGGCCTGGGAGCGCGCGCTCGAGCGCTGGCGCCGGCTGCCGGGCGACGAGGGCTGCACATTCGATCGCGTCATCGACTTCGACGCCGCGTCCGTCGAGCCGATGATCAGCTACGGCACGAATCCCGGCATGGTCATCCCGATCACCGGGCGCGTGCCCGCCACGGACGGCGAGTCGTTCCGCAAGGCCCTGCATTACATGGGCTTCGAGCCCGGCGAAGCGCTCGCCGGCAGGGCGATCGACCTCGTGTTCATCGGCAGCTGCACCAACGCGCGCCTCTCCGACCTGCGGCAGGCGGCCTCGATGCTGCGCGGCCGCAAGGTCGCGCGCGGCGTGCGCATGCTGGTCGTGCCGGGCTCGCAGCAGGTCAAGCAGGCGGCGGAGGCGGAGGGCCTGCACGCGGTGTTCATCGCCGCCGGCGCCGAGTGGCGCGAGTCCGGCTGCTCGATGTGCGTCGGCATCAACGGCGACACGGCCGCAGCCGGGCGCTACGTCGTGAGCACCAGCAACCGCAACTTCGAGGGCCGCCAGGGCCAGGGCGCGCGCACGCTGCTCGCGAGCCCGGCGACCGCGGCGGCCTGCGCCATCACCGGGCGCATCGCCGATCCGCGCGAGTTCGCGGCATGAGCGGGCAGGGCACATCGCCCGGGCGCGGCGCGGCGGCCGGCGCGGGCGGCACGCGCGGCGTCAGCGTGATCCGCTCGCGCACGGTGGTGCTGCCGGTGGCCGACGTGGACACCGACCAGATCGTGCCCGCGCGCTTCCTGACGACGACCTCGCGCGAAGGACTCGGGCGCGCGCTGTTCGCGGACTGGCGTTACGACGCGATGGGGCTGCCGCGAGCGGACTTCGCGCTGAACCGGCCGGAGGCGGCGGGCTGCGGGATCCTGGTGGCCGGTCCCAATTTTGGCTGCGGCTCTTCGCGCGAGCACGCGGCCTGGGCGCTGCTGGATGCCGGCATCCGCGCCGTCGTCAGCACGTCGATCGCAGACATCTTCTTCACCAATGCGCTCAAGAACGGGCTGGTGCCGGTGCGCGCGGACGCGGTGACGCATGCCTGGCTGATGGACCACCCCGGCGCGGAGGTCGAGGTGGACGTGGCCGGCGGCATGCTGCGCCTGCCCGACGGCGCGGAGGCCGCCTTCGTGCTCGACCCGTTCGCGCGGCACTGCCTGGTGCAGGGCCTGGACGAGCTGGGCTACCTGCTGTCGCGGCTGCCCGACATCGAGGCCTGGGAAAGCGCGCGCCGGCAGTGAACGATTGCCCCGGCGAGGGGGTCCTAGCAAAAGGTGTCAGACACCTTTTTGGCGCTGCAGAAAAGGTGTCTGACACCTTTTTCGGGTCAGATTGACCACCACAGGGAAATCAACGATAACCACGCCAATGAACCGCAAATATCTCTACGCCATCGCCGCACTGGCGCCCCTTCTGTGCGCGGCAACGGTCGTCCAGGGCCATCTGTATGGCCGCTTCAAGGACGGTATCTACTACGCCCCCAGCAAGCTGTTCACGGTGTCCTCGCCGTTCCCGGACGAGCCGATCGTGTCCGACGGCCGCGAGCCCGAGAACAACAACGCCGGCGCGGTATCGTTCATCGACCAGATGGGCCGGCTGAACGGCATCCTCTATATGGAGGCCAAGGGCTACAAGGTGCCGGCCGAACAGGACGCGGAGACGGCCAGGACCCTCGCCAGCTGGCTGCACGACACCGGCTTCCCGAGCTTCTTCAAGACCAGCCTGCCGGGCTCGAAGATCCTGCGGGATGAAGCCGCCCAGATCGCGGGCAAGCCGGCCTGGATCGCGGTCGCGCACCTGCCGAAAGGATCGCCGCTCGGGCTCAGCGACAAGGACGGTTACGTGGTCAAGCGCAACGACTCGTGGCGCGGCATGGCCGTGGTCGCGAACGGCAAGCACATTTACTTATTGCACACGGAGCTGCGCATCGAGAAACTCGCTGCTCCAGGATGGGATTACGATGCGCAAGCTGCGGACTGGAACTCATTTCTGCCCGAGCTCGAGGCGCTTTACCAGCGCATCGAATTCCTGAAGCCGTAAGATAGGCCTCCTGTCACGGAGAGGATCGCCATGAACCCGAACAAGACATCCCTGTTGATCCCGATGGCGCTCGCCGCGCTCGCGCTCGCCGCCTGTGGCAGCAAGGCGCCGGAGACTTCCGAGGACCCGGCCGTGCAGGCGCAGATCGAGGAAGACGCCGAGCTGAAGGCGAAGGAAGA
>CAZYPM010000075.1:0-1535 GCA_964649205.1 uncultured Steroidobacteraceae bacterium | reverse complement strand
GTCGAGCTGCCGGCCGCGATCTCGACCAAGACCGCCAGGGTCGGCGACCGCGTCTCGGCTTACCTGACCTCCGATCTCGTCGTCGACGGCAAGGTGGTCGCGAAAGCGGGCGCGCTGCTGCAAGGCTCGGTGAGCTCGGTCGTCTCGGGCAGCCAGAAGATCGGCGGCACGCCGGAGCTCGGGCTTCGGTTCGACAACCTGACGCTCGCCGACGGCAGCGACACGCAGGTGAACGGCACCGTCACGCAGGTGGCGGCGAAGAGCGACACCGCGCGCGACACGGCGAAGATCGCCGGCGGCGCCATTGCCGGCGCCGTGATCGGTCACCAGGTGGACAGCGACAAGGGCAAGATCATCGGCGGCCTGCTCGGCGCCGCGGCCGGCGCGGCCGCTGCCAAGAAGACCGGCACCGAGGTCGAGCTGCCCGCGGGCACGGTGCTCGGCTTTACGCTGAACTCGCCCGTCACCGTGACGATGTAACTTTAAAGGGGACGCGTCCCTTTATTGCGACCGGGCGCGTCCCCTTGCATTTGCACGAGTCATCATAAAGGGACGCGTCCCCTTTAAAGGCTGCGCCGCAGCCAGGCGAAGTCCGCGGCGTCGATGTCGGCCATGAGCGCCGCGCGGCGCGAATCGAGGTCCGCGCGCGCCGGGTCCTGCGCGCGCTCCACCAGCCATTCCGCCCGCCGCACCACCAGTTCGCTCCAGGCCAGCGGCTCTCCCTGCGTGTAGGCGGTCAGCGCCGCCGCGTGGCGCCGCGCCTCGCGGAAGTCGCCATGGCGCAGGCTGAACTCGATCGCAAGCCGCCGGAACTCCAGGTGATTGTGGCTGACGCAGCCGCGCGCCAGCAGCGCCTCGCCCTGCGCCAGCAACTCGCGCGCGCGCTCTACGTTCGGCGTGAACAGCGCCTGGATCCCGAGGCACCACGGCCCGCAGTAGGTCGCGGCAACTTCCAGCGCCAGCACTGAAGCCTGCCGCAGCAGCACCTGCCCGTCCGCGCTCCCGCCCTGCTCGGCGAGCGCATGCCCGAGTTGCGCCATCAGCTCCGCCTCGAAGCGCCGCGCGCCGAGCTGCCGCGCGAGCATGAGTCCGCGCTCGCCGTAGCCGCGCACCCGGGCGTAATCGCCGCGGTAGATCGCGATGGTCGAGCCGGTGTCGAGCGCCAGCAGCTCCGAGCGCGGATCACCCAGCCGTCGGGACTCGGCGATCGCGGCCTCGCAATCGGCCATGCCCTCGCGCATCTCGCCGCAGAAGGCGCGCGTGATCGCGAGCATCGGCGCGTGCGAGAGCGCGAGACCGGCTGCGCCCTCGGCGTTAGCCTGCGCGACGCAGCGCGCGTAATGGTCGCGCGCGGTCTGCATGTGGCCGCGCTGGTAACGCGCGTCGCCGAGGCCGCCGTAGGCGCGCGCCTCGTCCACCGGCGACTTCGCCTGCCGCGCAAAGGCCAGCGCCTGCTCGTGCGCGGCCAGGCACTCGTCCAGTTCGCTGAGCGGAAAATGGATGTTGCCGCGCAGCGTCCACAGCTGCGCGAGCAG
>CAZYPM010000074.1:3625-9714 GCA_964649205.1 uncultured Steroidobacteraceae bacterium | reverse complement strand
TCGCCCTCGACCAGGAAGATCTCGGACTTTCCCGGGTCCTTTTCCTGGCAATCCGCGAGTTTCCCGGGCAGCCCGGAGGCGTCCAGGGCCCCCTTGCGGCGGGTCATTTCCCGGGCTTTCCGGGCCGCCTCGCGGGCGCGGGCGGCATCGATGATCTTCATGCAGATGCCGCGGGCATCCGCCGGGTGTTCCAGCAGGAAATCCCCGAGTTTCGCGGCCACGGCCGACTCCACCGCCCCCTTCACCTCCGAGGACACCAGCTTGTCCTTGGTCTGCGAGGAGAACTTGGGATCGGGCATCTTGATCGAGAGGATGGCGGTCATGCCCTCGCGCGCGTCGTCGCCGGTCAGCGTGACGTCCTCGCGCTTGGCGAGGCCCTCTTTCTCGATGAAATCGTTGATTTTCCGCGTCAACGCCGCGCGGAAGCCCGCCAGGTGCGTGCCGCCGTCCTTCTGCGGGATGTTGTTGGTGTAGCAGTACATGGACTCCTGGTAGGAGTCGTTCCACTGCGCCGCCACCTCGACGGTGATCGGGCCTTCCTGGCTCTGGAAGTAGAAGATATTCGGGTGAATCGCGGTGCGGCTGCGATTCAGGTACTGCACGAAGGCGCTGACGCCGCCCTGGTGCTCGAACACGTCGCGCTTGTCCTCGCGCTCGTCGATGAGCTCGATGCGCACGCCGGAATTCAGGAACGACAGCTCCCGCAGGCGCTTCGCCAGCCAGTCGTAGGAAAACGTGGTGTTGGTGAAGATCGTGCTGCTGGGCTTGAAGCGGATGGTTGTGCCCCGCTCCGTGGTCGTGCCGACGACGCTGAGCGGCCCCTGCGGCTCGCCCATGCGGTACTGCTGGCGGTGCAGCTTGCCGTCGCGCGCGATGGTGAGCGTCAGCGAGCCGGACAGCGCGTTGACGACCGAGACGCCGACGCCATGCAGGCCGCCCGCGACCTTGTACGAGTTGTCGTCGAATTTCCCGCCGGCGTGCAGCACGGTCATGATGACCTCGGCCGCCGAGCGGTTTTCTTCCTTGTGGATGTCGGTCGGGATGCCGCGGCCGTTGTCGGTCACGGTGACGGACTCGTCCGCGTGGATGGTCACCACGATGCGGTCGCAGTAACCCGCGAGCGCCTCGTCGATGGAGTTGTCGACGACCTCGAACACCATGTGGTGCAGCCCGGTGCCGTCATCGGTATCGCCGATGTACATGCCGGGGCGTTTGCGGACCGCTTCGAGACCCTTTAAGACCTTGATTTTGGTGGAATCGTAGACTTCCGCGCCGGGGGTCTCGGGACCGTTGTGCATAATCGCGAAATCATAGCAGACAATTTCGCGTTTTTGCTTTGTTTTTCAGTTGCTTGGCGAGAAAAATCCGGGTCTCAACAGGCCTGTTTATTTTGCGCCGCAAAACGACCGCGCGCCACGTGGTGCGCGTGCTGGCCTACCCGGCTTTGACCATCCCTCGTTCCACGTGGAACACCCGCGCGCCGGCCGGCAATCCAGGGATTTCGGCGCGCAGCGAGGTGACCCAGAGCTGCGCTGGCAGGCGCTGCACGATCGCCATCAGCCGCGCAAGATTCTCGCGATCGAGCTCGGCCGCCGGGTCGTCCAGCAGCAGCGCCGAGCGGCCGGGCCGCTGCTGCTCCTGGATCTCGAGCTGCGCGAGCATGAGCGCCGAGGCGACAAGCTTCTGCTGGCCCCGCGAGACCTGGTCCTTGGCCGGCCGGCCGCCCACCAGGATTGTCACGTCGCCACGGTGCGGGCCGGCTTGCGTAGCCCGGTAGCGGCGGTCCCGCCCCCGCCCCTCGCCCAAGGTTTCGAGCAGGCCCCTGTTCCGGTCCCAGCCGGCGGCGTGAACGAGCCCGATCGGCTGATCGAGCAAAGCCGTCCCGATGCTCTCCAGTGGCCCCGCAAGCCGCGCCAGGTAGCTATCGCGCTGCCTGGCGAGTTCCTCGCCGGGGGGCGCCAGTTCCTGTTCCCAGGCCGCCAGGTCGGAGTCGCCGCGGTCCTGCTTGAGGGCCGCATTGCGCTGTCGCAGGGCCAGGTGATAGCGGCGCCAGTTCTCCAGGAACCCAGGTTCCACGTGGAACACACCCCAGTCGAGAAAACGCCTCCTGCGCCCAGGGCCCTCCTCGAGCAGCTTGTGGACCTCGGGGTCGATGACTTGGGCGGGAAACTGTTCCGCGAGATCCGCGATGCCGCTTGCCGGAGCGCCCCCCAGGCGCCACTCCGTGGACTCGCGGCCCGCGCGCACGCCCATCGCCAGGGGCGCAGCTGCGGCATGGCTGCGTCCCGCGAGCATGAATTCTGGCTGACCGTGGCGGATCAGCGCGTCGCGCCGGCGGCTGCGAAACGAGCGGCCCCGCCCGAGGAAGAATGCGGCTTCCAGCAGGCTGGTCTTGCCCGAGGCGTTCGGGCCGATGAACAGATTGGCTCGCGGATCGAGCTCGATTTCGACTGCGGCCAGGCAGCGGAAATTTTCGGCGCGGAACCAGCCGAGCGCCATGCGGAGGCAGGATCCCGGAGGGCTCGCGCGCGGCGGCTCAGAGCCGCATCGGCATCACGACGTAGCGCGCACTGGTCGCGCCCGGCGCTCGCACGAGGCAGCTGGAATTGCCGTCGGTAACCCCGATCTCGACCTCGGCGCCATCCACGGCGCCCAGGGCATCGAGCAGATAGCCAACATTGAAGCCGACCTCCAGCTCATCGCCCTTGTAGCTCACTTCCACCTGCTCTTCGGCTTCTTCCTGTTCCGGGTTGTGCGCCTGGAGCGTCAGCAGGTTCTTCTTGAGGGCGAGGCGGATGCCGCGGTATTTCTCGTTCGCCAGGATCGCGGTCCGTTGCAGCGCTGCACGCAGCACTTCGCGATCCGCGACCACCGCGCGCGGCGGAGCCGCCGGGATCACCCGGCTGTACTCCGGGAATCTCCCGTCAATAAGCTTCGATGTGAAGCGAACATCGCCGATCTGGGCGCGAACGTGATTGGTTCCGATCGTGATCGATACATCGCCTTCGGTGCCCAGCAGGCGCTGCAGTTCGAGCACGCCCTTGCGCGGAACGATGACCTGTTGGCTGCCCGCCTTACCAGGGAGATCCATCTCGCACAATGCCAGACGATGGCCGTCAGTCGCGACCGTTCGGAGCATTTTCCCGTCCGTTTCAAGCAACATCCCGTTCAGGTAGTAGCGTACGTCCTGCTGGGCCATGGAGAAGTGCGTCTTGTCCAGCAGCCGGCGCAGGTCGGCCTGCGCGACCTTGATGGTCTGCTGCTGGGCCAGCTCATCGATGACGGGGAAATCGCCGGCGGGGAGGGTGGTCAGCACGAAGCGGCTGCGGCCCGCTTTCAGCGTCACCTTCTCGCCGTCCTGGCTGAGCGAAATTGTCACGCCCTCCGGCAGCGAGCGGCAGATGTCCAGGAGCTTGCGTCCCGGGACGGTGATACGCCCGTCAGCGCCGGATTTGATCTCGGCCTTGGCGACCAGCTCGACCTCGAGGTCGGTTGCCGTCACCGACAGGGTTCCCTGATCGGCCGACAACAGCAGGTTTGCCAGTATCGGCATCGTCTGCCGCCGCTCGACCACGCCGATGACGGATTGCAGGGCGGCGAGCAGGCTTTCGCGTTCGGCACTGAATTTCATCTGTGCACCTGGATGGCTGGATCGTGGTTCGGTTCTTGCTGGAATCATCTTTTTATCTGATGACTGTAGTAGCAGTAGGGCAGCGCATTTTCCGTGGATAAGCGGCGAAATGCGACTGCCGTGAATGGCTTGCGCGAAGCATAACCCCACGGACGGAACGGCTGGAAACTATGCCACCCCTGTGGACTCGCTGTGGGGTGAAATGCCCCACGCAGAAGCCCACACATTATCCACATCAGTTGGTCAGGATTCTCAACAGGTTGAGGTAATCCTCGCCGGCGCGCCGCTCGATTTCGCGCAGCTCCTTCACGCGGTCGCAGGCGTGCAGCACGGTGGTGTGATCGCGGCCGCCGAAGGCGTCGCCGATCTCCGGCAGGCTGTGATTCGTGAGCTCGCGCGCGAGCGCCATCGCGACCTGGCGCGGCCGCGCGATGGAACGGCTGCGCCGCTTCGAGAGCAGGTCCGCGACGCGGATCTTGTAGTACTCGGCGACCGTCTTCTGGATGTTGTCGATCGTGACCAGGCGCTCCTGCGCCGCCAGCAGGTCCTTGAGCGCCTCGCGCGCGAGCTCGAGCGTGACGGGCCGTCCTGTGAAGCGCGAGGTGGCGAGCACGCGCCTGAGCGCCCCCTCCAGCTCGCGCACGTTCGAGCGAATGCGTTTCGCCACGAAAAAAGCCACTTCTTCGGGCAATTCCGCACCGGCGGCCTGGGCCTTCGCCATCAGGATCGCCACGCAGGTCTCGAGTTCGGGCGGCTCGATCGCGACCGTGAGGCCCCAGCCGAAGCGGGATTTCAACCGCTCTTCCAGGCCCGCGACTTCCTTCGGGTAGCGGTCGCAGGAGAGCACGATCTGCTGCTGGCCCTCGAGCAGCGCATTGAAGGTGTGGAAGAACTCTTCCTGCGACTGGTTCTTGCCGGCGAAGAACTGGATGTCGTCGATCAAGAGCGCGTCCAGCGTGCGGTAGGTCTGCTTGAACTCGGCGATGGTGTTGTGCTGCAACGCGCGCACCATGTCGCTGACGAAGCGCTCGCTGTGCACGTAGGCGATGCGCGCGCCGGGGCGGCGCTCGCGGATCAGGTTGGCGATGGCGTGCATCAGGTGGGTCTTGCCGAGCCCGACGCCGCCGTAGATGAACAGCGGGTTGTAGGCCTGGCCCGGGTTCTCGCCAACCTGCACGGCGGCGGCGCGGGCGAGCTGGTTGCTCTTGCCCTCGACGAAGCTGGCGAAAGTGAATTCGGGGTTGATCCGGCTGCCGATGAGCTGCGGCTCGCGCGGTTTTGCCGCGGAGAAAGCCGGATTCGGCACGGCGGGGGCGGGCGCATCGGCGCCGCGGCTGCCCACCTCGAGCACCACGCGCGGCGGCTGCCCCCCGCCGGAGCCGACGACCAGCTGCTCGATGCGGCCGAACAGGTTCTGCTCGATCCAGGAGACCACGAATCGGTTGGGGGCGAGCAGGAGCAGGGCGTCATCCCGCTCGACCGCCTGCAGCGGCCGTACCCAGGTGTTGAACTGCTGTTCCGGCACCTCGCTTTCCAGCTGGCGCAGGCAGCGATGCCAAAGCGACCCCTGCACGAGTTACCCCGCTCTCGTTGTTCGGTCGGGCCGAGGAATGTCGCGTGAGTCTAAGGCGCGTCAGGCCACCGCGCCAGAGTTATCCACAGGCCCTCGCGGTTGACAGGAATGGCGGCGCTCCGTAACCTTGCCGCCCTTTGCCGACATCTGTAGTCCCTTTAATTTCAAAGGTTTGGGATCATGGCCACGAAGCGGACCTACCAGCCGAGCAAGATCAAGCGCAAGCGCGCGCACGGCTTCCGCGCACGCATGGCGACCAAGAAGGGCCGCCAGGTCCTGAAGCGGCGTCGCGCCAAGGGCCGCAAGCGCCTGGCCGTCACCGAAAAACGCTGACGAGTGACCATACGTCGCGGCGCCTCGGACTGCGGGCCGGCCAGAAGCTCAGGACTGCCGCGGACTTCGAGCGTGCGCGGAAAAGCCGCGAACGCTACAGCGATGCCTTCTTCCTGGTGCAATGTGCGGACAACGGTCTCGGCCGGGCGCGGCTCGGCATGGCCGTCGGCGCCCGCGCCATCGGCAACGCGGTCGGGCGCAATCGCCTGCGCCGCCTGATCCGCGAATCCTTCCGCATGAACCGGCATACGCTGCCCGCGCTCGACGTGTTCGTCACCGCCAAGGCGCCCGCCCGCGCGGCGAGCAACCGCGAAGTGATCGCCAGCCTGCAGAAGATCTGGCAACAGATCTGCGAGGCACGATGAAGAGGCTGCTGCAGGCGCCGATCCACCTGTACCGCTGGCTGCTGAGCCCCATGCTCGGCAGCAACTGCCGCTATCACCCGAGTTGCTCGGCCTACGCGCTGGAGGCGATCGAGACGCACGGCGCCGCGCGCGGCGCCTGGCTGGCGACGCGGCGCATTTGCCGCTGTCACCCCTGGGGCGGCGCCGG
>CAZYPM010000074.1:1253-3525 GCA_964649205.1 uncultured Steroidobacteraceae bacterium | reverse complement strand
GCGGCACCGATCGCTGCGCCCGAGATCGCCGCGGCCGCGGGGACGGCCGGGGGCAGGTTGCGCGTCGTAACCGACGTGCTGGACCTGGACATCGGCCTCGAGGGCGGCGAACTGCTGCGCGCCGACCTGCTCGAGTATCCGCGCCACAAGGACGACCCGGCCACGCCGATGCGCCTGTTCAACCTCGATTCGCCGGAGACACAGTTCCGGTTCCAGTCGGGGCTGACGCGCGGCGAGCAGGGCGGCAACGAGCCGAACCACAAGGCGCCGTTTGCCGCGGCGGCAGCGGAATACCGCCTGGCCGACGGCGCCGACACGCTGGAAGTGCCGCTGACCTGGAGCGACGGCGCGGGCCTTGAGGTCACCAAGACCTTCCTGCTGCGCCGCGGCAGCTACGCGGTGGGCCTGCGCTACCAGATCGAGAATCGCGGCAGCGAAGCCGCGCGGCTGGCCTCCTACGCGCAGCTGCTGCGCCACTCGCCGGGCAACGAACGCTCGATGTGGGACCCGGAGACCTACTCGTTCCGCGGGCCCGCGTACTACGACGGCGAGAGCTACCAGAAGCTCGACATCGAGGACGACGAAGACGCGGCGCTCTCGCGTTCGATCACGGGCGGCTGGGTCGCGTCCATGCAGCATCACTTCGTCGCGGCCATCGTGCCGCCGGCGGGGGAGGCCTGGCAGTACGAGCTGCGCGTGAAGGAACTCGATTACCTGCTGCGCGTGGTCGGGCCGGCGAAGGCGATCCCGGCGGGCGGCAGCCTGGTGCTGGAGGAGAAGCTGTTCGTCGGGCCCAAGCTGCAGGAACAGCTGAAGGTCACGGGGCCGCGGCTCGAGCTCACCGCCGACTACGGCATGCTCACGATCCTGGCGCAGCCGCTGTTCTGGCTGTTGTCGAAGATCTACGACTTCGTCGGCAACTGGGGCGTGACGATCATCATCGTGACGTTCCTGATCAAGCTCGTGTTCTACAAGCTGTCGGAGACCAGCGGCCGCTCGATGGCGAAGATGAAGACGGTCGCGCCGCGGCTGAAAGCGCTGCAGGAGCGGCACAAGGACGACCGCGAGGCGCAGGCGCGCGCGATGATGGAGCTGTACAAGCGCGAGAAGATCAACCCGGTGGCGGGCTGCCTGCCGGTGCTGGTGCAGATCCCGTTCTTCCTCGCGTTCTACTGGGTGCTGCTCGAGAGCGTGGAGATGCGCCAGGCGCCGTTCTTCGGCTGGATCCAGGACCTGTCGTCGCGCGACCCGTACTTCATCCTGCCGATCCTGATGGGCGTCGCGATGTTCGCGCAGTTCAAGCTGAACCCGACGCCGCCCGACCCGGTGCAGGCCAAGGTGTTCGCGTTCATGCCCGTGATCATGACCTTCATGTTCATGTGGTTCCCGTCGGGCCTGGTGCTCTACTGGCTCACCAACACCGTGCTGTCGATCGCCCAGCAGTGGAAGATCAACCGCGTGGTCGAGGCCGAGGCGAAGAAGCGGCGCACGGACTGACGGCCATTCGGCGGGCTCCGCGCGGCCCGCATGGTTACAATGACCCCCTGATGGCGGAGACCGGCACGGACGCGCCGCCGCCGTTGCTGTCCACGACGGCCGCGCTGTACCTCGATTTCGACGGCACGCTGGCGGACATTGCGCTGCACCCCGACGAGGTCGTGGTCAGCGAGCCGCTGCCGCAACTGCTGCTGGCCCTGCGCGAGCGGCTCGCGGGTGCCGTGGCCGTGGTGACGGGCCGCCGCCTCGCGGCGGTGGACGCCATGATCGCACCGGCGCGCCTCGCCGGTTCCGGGCTGCACGGCGCGGAACTGCGCGCAGACGGCGATTCCCCGGCGCAGACCTCGGCGGATCCCGACGGCGCGGCACCGCTCGCGCGCGCCCTGCGGGAGCGCTTCGCCGACGACCCGCGCATTTACGTCGAGGACAAGGGCGCGGCGGTGTCGCTCCACTACCGGCGGGCGCCGGAGCGCGAGCAGGATTGCCGCGAGGCCATGCGGGCCCTGGCGCCGCCGGGACGCTTCGACATCACCGAGGGCAGCCGCGTGGTCGAGGCGAGGCCGCGCGGCGCCGACAAGGGCGCGGCGCTCGCCGCGCTCGCCCGGCAGCCGCCGTTCGCGGGCCGCAGGCCGGTGTTCGTGGGCGACGACGTCACCGACGAGGACGGCTTCCGCGCGGCCGAGCGCATGGGCGGCTACGGCGTGAAAGTCGGCCCCGGCCCGACCGCGGCGCGCTATCGCATCGCCGAGGTGGGCCTGGTGCACGGCTGGCTGCA
>CAZYPM010000074.1:0-1153 GCA_964649205.1 uncultured Steroidobacteraceae bacterium | reverse complement strand
CGCTCGCCGGCACGCCGCGCATCCGCGTGCGCCTGCGCCCGGCCTTCGGCTATGGAACGCACCGCCCGGAGATCACGCACGGGAGCAATCACGTGCGCTACGTCGGGCCGGAGCGCGCCCTGCGACTGACCACCGATGCGCCGGTGAGCTACGTGCTGGCGGAGGCACCCTTCCTGCTCGAGGGCCAGGCGAACTTCCTGCTCGGCGCGGACGAGACCCTGCGCGAGGGCGTCGAGCAGACCGCGCGCGAACTGTTCGAGGAAACCGACGCGTACTGGCGCCAGTGGGCGCGCCGCCTGGCGCTGCCGCGCGAGTGGCAGGACGCCGTGATCCGCGCGGCGATCACGCTCAAGCTCTGCACCTTCGAGGAGACCGGCGCCATCGTCGCCGCGATGACGACCAGCATCCCGGAGGCGCCCGGCTCGGGGCGCAACTGGGATTACCGCTACTGCTGGCTGCGCGACGCGTTCTTCGTGGTGCGGGCGCTCAACTCGCTGGCCGAGGTCGAGACGATGGAGCACTACCTGCGCTACATCGCCAACATCGTCGGCAGCGCGGAGGGCGGGCACCTGCAGCCGGTGTACGGCATCGCGCTGGAGCGCAGGCTGGAGGAGGCCGAGGTGCCGGCGCTCGCCGGCTACCGCGGCATGGGCCCGGTGCGCGTCGGCAACCAGGCCTATGGCCACCTGCAGCACGACGTCTACGGCAACGTCGTGCTGGCGGCCGCGCAGGCCTTCTTTGACCGGCGCCTGCTGCGCCCCGCGACCGGCCAGGATTTCGAGCGCCTCGAGCGCGTCGGCGAGCAGGCCTTCCGGGTGTACGCGACGCCGGATGCCAGCATGTGGGAGCTGCGCACGCGCGAGCGCGTGCACACGTCATCCGCGCTGATGTGCTGGGCGGCCTGCGACCGGCTCGGCCGCATCGCCGGCCATCTCGGCTGCGCGGAGCGCGCGGCGTTCTGGGCCGGGCGGGCGGCGACGATCCGCGCGGACATCGAGCGCCGGGCCTGGGACGCGGAGCGCGGCAGCTTCGTGGACAGTTTCGGCGGCAGCGACGTCGAGGCCGGGCTGCTGCTGATGACCGAAGTCGGCTTCCTGCCGCCGGGCGATCCGCGTTTCGCCGGGACCGTGGCCGAGATCGAGCGCCGGCTGCG
>CAZYPM010000073.1:5820-9847 GCA_964649205.1 uncultured Steroidobacteraceae bacterium | reverse complement strand
GTGGTCGAAAGCTGGCCCTACGTGGCCTCGTCCTGGCGCATCGGCGAGCGCTCGCGCGAGGCCGGCGGCCTGCCGATGCTGTACCTGCTGAAGTCGCTGATCCCGCTGATGGCCGTGCTGCTCGCGCTGCAGGGCGTCGCCGGCGGGCTGCGCGCGGTGCTGGCGCTGCGCGCGTCCCGGAGCGGCTGACCATGGAGTGGCTGTCGCTCGTGCTGTTCGCGCTCATCATCGCGGCGCTGCTCGCCGGCTATCCGGTGGCCTTCACGCTCGCGGGCGTGTCGCTCGGTTTCGCGGCCATCTGCAGCGTCTTCGGCGCCTTCGACGTCGCCTACCTCGAGGCGCTGCCGAGCCGCCTGTTCGGCACCATGCAGAACCAGTCCCTGGTCGCGGTGCCGCTCTTCATCTTCATGGGGCTGGTGCTGGAGCGCGCCCGCATCGCCGACGACCTGCTGGAGACGCTCGGCAAGGTGTTCGGCCACGGCCGCGGCGGCCTCGCGATCGCGGTGGTAGTGGTGGGCGCGCTGCTCGCGGCCAGCACCGGCATCGTCGGCGCCACCGTCGTCACCATGGGCCTGCTGTCGCTGCCGGCGATGCTGAAGAGCGGCTACGACCCGCGCATCGCCACCGGCACGATCTGCGCGGCCGGCACGCTCGGCCAGGTCATCCCGCCGTCCATCATCCTGGTGCTGCTGGGCGACGTGCTGTCGTCCGCCTACCAGCAGGCGCAGCTGCGTGCCGGCAACTTCGCGCCGGAGAGCGTATCGGTCGGCGACCTGTTCGCCGGGGCGATGATCCCGGGCCTGATGCTGGTCGCGTTCTACGTCGCCTACCTGCTCGCCGTCGCCTGGCTGCAGCCGCAGCGGCTGCCGGCGCCGCCCACGGCACCGGCCGATGCGGCGCAGCACATGGGCCGGCGCCTGCTGCACGCGCTGTTCGCGCCGCTCGCGCTCATCGTCGCGGTGCTCGGGTCCATCGTCGGCGGCTATGCGACCCCCACCGAGGCCGCCGCGGTCGGCGCGGCCGGCGCGCTGCTCCTGGCGCTGGCGCGCCGCTCCCTGCCGCTCGCGCGGCTGCGCGAGGTGATGCAGGGCACCGTGCGCCTGACTTCCATGGTGTTCGTCATCCTGGTCGGCGCCTCGGTCTTCTCGCTGGTGTTCCGCGGCTTCGGCGGCGACGTGCTGGTGCACGACGTGCTGTCGTCCTTGCCGGGCGGCGCCGTGGGCGCGCTGCTGGTCGTGATGCTCGCGATGTTCCTGCTGGGATTCATCATCGACTTCATCGAGATCACCTACATCGTCGTGCCGGTGGTCGCGCCGGTGCTGCTGGCGATGGGCATGGACCCCGTGTGGCTGGGCGTGATGATCGCGGTCAACCTGCAGACCTCGTTCCTGACGCCGCCCTTCGGCTTCGCGCTCTTCTACCTGCGCGGCGTCGCGCCGGCATCGGTGCGAACCACGCACATCTACCGCGGCGTGGTGCCGTTCGTGGTGCTGCAGCTCGCGATGCTGGTCGTGCTGTGGTTCTGGCCGCGGCTCGCGACCTGGCTGCCGGACCTGATCTACCAGTGAGGGCGCCGCTCAGCCGCGCGCGTTGAGGTAAGCCCGCTCGGCGATGTCCATGTAGGGCTTCATGCGCGCCGAGAACGCCTGCAGCGACTCCAGCACGCGCCTGAACAGCGGGTCGCGGGCCGCGTTCTCGCGCAGGATCTCGGCCGCATAGCCCTGCAGCGCCTGCATGACGTCGTCCGGGAACGCGCGCAACTGCACGCCGTGGTCGCGCACCATCGTCTCGAGCGCCTCGGCGTTGCGCGCCATGAATTCCGCGGACATCCGGTCGTTGGTCGCGCTGGCGCAGGTGGCGACGATCGCCTGCAGGTCCGCCGGCAGCGCGTCCCAGGCCTTCTGGTTGATGATCAGCTCGAGCGCGGAGCCCGGTTCCTGCCAGCCGGGATAGTAGTAGTACTTCGCCGCCTTGTGGAACCCGAAGGCGAGGTCGTTGTAGGGGCCGATCCACTCGGTGGCGTCGATCGCGCCGGTCTGCAGCGCCGTGAAGATCTCGGAGCCCGGCATCGTCACGGGCGTCGCGCCCGCGCGCGCGATGACTTCGCCGCCGAGCGCCGGGATGCGCATCTTGAGGCCACGGATGTCGGCCAGCGACCGGATCTCCTTGCGGAACCAGCCGCCCATCTGCGTGCCGCTGTTGCCGCAGGGAAAAGGCACGAGGCCGAAGGGCGCGTAGGCCTCGCGCCAGAGCTCGAGGCCGCCGCCGTGGTAGAACCAGGCATTGATCTCCTGCTGCGTGAGCCCGAAGGGAATCGAGGAAAAGAACGACGCGGCCGGCACCTTTCCCTTCCAGTAGTAGGCGGCGCCGTGTCCCATCTCCGCGGTGCCGCTCGAAACCGCGTCGAAAGTCTCGAATGCGGGCACCAGCTCGCCGTCGCCATAGACGCGGACCTTCACCCGCCCTGCGGTGCACTCCTCGATCCGCTTCGCGAAGTCGAGCGCACCGGTGCCGAGGCCCGGGAAGTTCGCGGGCCAGGTGGTCACGAGCCGCCACTCGAAGGTTTCGCTCGACAGTCCCGGGCCTGCGTCGCCGCCCTTTTTTGCGCAAGCGGAAGCCGCGACGGCGGCCGCGCCGATGCCCAGGCCCTTGATCAGGTCGCGTCTTCTCATCTCGCCCCCCCGGCCGCCGGAAACCGGGCGGCTGGGGATACCATAGCAGTCATGTATGAGTCGAGGCACCAGCCGCTGCTGCACCGCAGGGGCTTCCTGCGCCGCGTGCTCGGCCATGCCGCCGCCGCCATCGGCCTCGTGGGGGCGTCGGTCGCCATCGGCATGACCGGCTACGCCTGCTTCGAGCGCCTGTCCTGGCTGGACGCATTTCTCGAGACGGCGATGCTCCTGGGCGGCATGGGTCCGATCCATGCGCCGCAGACCGATGCGGGCAAACTCTTCGCCGGGATCTTCGCGCTCTATGCCGGGCTCGTCTTCATCGCCACGGCGGCGCTGCTGCTCGGCCCCGTCGTGCATCGGCTGCTGCATCATTTCCACCTGGAAGGATCGCGGCGGCATGAACCCTAGAACACGCGCATGATCGGCCTGCTCCAGCGCGTCACCGAGGCTGCCGTCAGCGTCGACGGCGACGAGATCGCGCGCATCGGGCCCGGGCTCGTGGTGCTGGTCGCGGTCGAGCGCGGCGACGACGAATCGACCGCCGAACGGCTGCTCGAGCGGCTGCTCAGCTATCGCGTCTTCGCCGATGCCGAGGGGCGCATGAACCTGTCGCTCGCCGGCACGGCCGGCGCGCTCTTGCTGGTGCCGCAGTTCACGCTGGCCGCGGATACCGCAAAGGGACTGCGCCCGGGCTTCAGCCGGGCGGCGGCGCCGGCCGACGGCGAGCGGCTGTTCGGCCACCTCGTGCGCCGCGCCAAGGCGCATTTTCCTGCCACGCAGGCCGGCCGCTTTGGCGCCCACATGCGGGTTTTTCTCGTGAACGACGGTCCCGTCACATTCTGGCTGCGGGTCCCCGGCCGGGACCAAGGCGACGCCGGGATTGGCGTATCATCGTAGGCCAGCGCCAGGTGCGCGGGCCGGAGTCATCGACATGGGCATTGGTTTTCGCGAACTGCTGATCATCCTTGCGATCGCGCTCCTGATCTTCGGGGCGAAGAAGCTGCGCAACATCGGCTCGGACCTGGGCGCCGCGGTGCGCGGCTTCAAGAAGTCCATGAGCGAGGGCGACACCGAGGAGTCCGGCAAGAAGCTGGCGCAGGACGAGCGCCCGGACGCCGATTTCAGCGCCAAGCGCGACAGCGCCGACACGACCAAGAACGCGTAATCGCGGATGTTCGAGGTCGGCTTCACCGAGATCATCCTGATCCTCGGCATCGCGCTGTTGGTGCTGGGACCCGAGAAGCTGCCGAAACTCGCGAGCCAGGTCGGCCGCTGGGCCGGTCGTGCGCGCGCCATGGCGCGCCAGCTGCGCCAGCAGCTCGACGAGGAAGTGACGATCATCCCGAAGGACGACT
>CAZYPM010000073.1:0-5720 GCA_964649205.1 uncultured Steroidobacteraceae bacterium | reverse complement strand
TTCAAGCTGGCGCTGCTCGCGGCGGTGTTCCTGGCGATGCCCGTGATCCTCTACCAGGTCTGGGCCTTCGTCGCGCCCGGGCTCTACCGGCACGAGCGTCGCTTCGCCCTGCCGCTGTTCGTCTCGAGCGTGATCCTGTTCTACGCAGGCGCGGCCTTTGCCTACTTCGTCGTGTTCCCGGTCGCATTCGCATTCTTCGTCGGCACCACGCCCGCGGGCGTGCAGATGATGACCGACATGACGCAGTACATGGATTTCGCCGTGCTGATGTTCTTCGCCTTCGGCATTGCGTTCGAGATCCCGGTCGCGACCGTGCTGCTGGTGCGCACCGGCCTGGTGAAGCGCGAGAAGCTCACCGCGAACCGGGGTTACGTCATCCTCGGCATCTTCATTGTCGCGGCCTTCCTCACCCCGCCCGATCCGGTCTCGCAGACCATGATGGCGCTGCCCATGTACCTCCTGTACGAGGCTGGCGTGCTGATGTCGCGCGTGCTGGTGCGCGACAAACCCGAGCCGGAACAAGCCGAATCGGCTTGATGCTGCACCGCAAAATAGCGGACACTCGCCGGACTTTGGGAGAAACCACCGCATGAACCACGACGTGCACATCCCGCCGGGGACGCTCCTCGGGCACCCCAAGGGACTGTTCCTGCTGTTCGTCACGGAGATGTGGGAACGCTTCAGCTACTACGGCATGCGCGCCCTGCTGGTGCTCTATGCGGTGGCCGCGACGCATGCCGTGAACCCGGGCCTCGGCTGGGCCGAGCCGCAGGCGCTCAAGCTCTACGCCTGGTACACCGGCCTCACCTACTTCACGCCGCTGTTCGGCGGCTGGCTCGCCGACAACTATCTCGGCCAGCGCAAGGCCGTGATCATCGGCGGCATCATCATGGCGCTCGGCCAGTTCTCGCTGGCCGCGCCGCTCGAAACGCTCGGCACCACGGCCGCGTTCTCGATTCCCGCCCTCGGCATCGCCTTCCCCGACACGCCGACCACCTTCTATCTCGGGCTGCTCGGCCTGATCATCGGCAACGGCTTCTTCAAGCCCAACATCTCGACCATGGTCGGCGACCTGTACCCGCAGGGCGACGCGCGCCGCGATGGCGCGTTCACGATCTTCTACATGGGCATCAACACCGGCGCCTTCCTCGCGCCGCTGGTCTGTTCGACGCTCGGCGAGGACCCGGCCTACGGCTGGCGCGTCGGTTTCTTCGCGGCCGGCATCGGCATGTCGCTGTCGGTGATCATCCAGCTCGCGTTCTCGAACCGCTACATCGGCAGCGTCGGCGTCGAGCCCGCAGCCAGGCGTTCGCTCAAGATGGCGGGCGGCACCAAGCATCCCCTGACCGCGGTCGAGCGCGACCGCCTGCGCGTGATCTTCGTGATCTTCACCTTCGTGGTGATCTTCTGGGCGACCTTCGAGCAGGCCGGCGGCCTGCTGAACCTGTTCGCCGACAAGTACACGGACCGGACCGTCGGCGCGTTCACGGTGCCGACCGGCTGGTTCCAGTCGCTCAATCCGCTGTTCATCGTGCTGCTCGGCCTGCCCTTCTCCATGCTCTGGAGCAAGCTCGGTGAGCGCGGCAAGAACCCGGCGACGCCGGTGAAGATGTATCTCGGCCTGGCGCAGGTCGCGCTCGGCTTCATCTTCCTGGTGATCGCGGTGTTCGAGATGCAGCGCACCGCGGACATGAAATCCGGGATGATCTGGCTGGTGCTCGGCTACCTGTTCCACACCACCGGCGAGCTCTGCATCAGCCCGGTCGGCCTGTCGATGGTCACCAAGCTCGCGCCGCTGCGGCTCGGCTCGCTGATGATGGGCGTGTGGTTCATGATCAACTTCGTCGCCAACACGCTGGCCGGCTACATCGGCGCCTTCACCGAGACCATGGGCGAATACCCCTGGATGCTGGCGCTCGCGGCCGATGTCGGCGTGCGCCCGGAGCACGCCGGGCTGCTCGGCATCTTCGGCGGCCTTGCGCTGGTGCTGATCACCTTCAGCCTGCTGCTCTGGGCCATCTCCGGGCGCATCGTGCAGTGGATGCACGGCGCGGAAGGCAAGTGAGCCGCCGTCTGCTGCGCGCCGCGGGCGCGCTCGCGCTCGCCGCCGCCCTCGGCGCCTGCGCCACCCCGCAGCCGAAGGAAACGGCCGACGAGTTCGTCGTGCGCGTCAATGCCGAGCTGCAGAAATCCGGCCACGAGAACGCGCGGGCTGCCTGGACCCAGCTCACCTACATCACGCCCGACACGGAGGCGCTCGCCGCGAAGTCCGACGAGCGCGTGCAGGCGGACGTCTCGCGCCTGATCGGCGAAGCCCGGGCCTTCGAAGGCCGGGCTATTTCGGAGAATGCCGCGCGCACCATCCGCAGCCTCAAGTTCAGCCTGGCCGCGCCGGCGCCCCCGGACCCGGCCAAGCGCGAGGAGAAGTCGGCGATCGAGGCGCGCATGCTCTCCACTTACAGCTCCGGCAAGCACTGCCCGGCCGGTCCGGAGAGCTGCCTCAATTACGAACAGCTCGCGCAAAAGCTGGCCGAGAGCCGCGACCCCGACGAATTGCTGGAGGCCTGGCGGGGCTGGCACGCCATCGCCAAGCCAATTCGCGAGGACTACCGCCGCTTCGTCGAGCTTGCCAACGAGGGCGCGCAGGAACTCGGCTTCGCCGACCTCGGCGATCTCTGGCGTTCCGGCTACGACATGAGCCCGGCCGAGTTCGAGGCGGAGACCGACCGGCTCTGGAACCAGGTCAAGCCGCTGTACGACGGCCTGCACTGCTATGCGCGCGGCAAGCTCCAGCAGCGCTACGGCAAGTCGCTGGTGCCCGATGGCAAGCCGGTGCCCGCGCACCTGTTCGGCAACATGTGGGCCCAGCAGTGGAACAACATCTACGACCTGCTGGAGCCGTATGCCGGCGTGTCGGACCTCGACGTCACGGCCGAGCTCCAGAAGCAGGGCTATGACGCGCGCAAGATGACGGAGTCCGCCGAGTCCTTCTACGTTTCGCTCGGCTTCCCGAAGCTGCCGGCGAGCTTCTGGGAGCGCTCGATGCTGACGCGGCCGCGCGACCGCGAGGTGGACTGCTACGCCAGCGCCTGGAACATGGACACCAAGGGCGACGTGCGCATCAAGCAGTGCATCCAGGCGACCGAGGAGGACCTCTACACCATCTACCATGAGCTCGGGCACGTTTATTACTACCTGAGCTACGTCGACCAGCCGTACCTGTACCAGGCCGGCGCGCACGACGGCTTCCACGAGGGGATCGGCGACACCATCAACCTCTCGATGACCGAGGGCTATCTCGCCGGCATCGGCCTGCTGCAACAGGGCACGAAGTCGAGTCACGAGGCGCTGATCAACCGCCAGATGAAGGTCGCGAGCGAGAAAATCGCGTTCCTGCCGTTCGGCAAGCTCGTGGACCAGTGGCGCTGGGGCGTGTTCTCCGGCCGCATTCCGCCGGAGAGGTACAACGAGGCGTGGTGGGACCTGCGGCGCAGGTACCAGGGCGTCGTCGCGCCCGTCGCCCGCAGCGAAGAGGACTTCGATCCCGGCGCCAAGTATCACATCCCGGGCAATACGCCCTATACGCGCTACTTCCTGTCGTTCGTGCTGCAGTTCCAGTTCCACCGCGCGCTGTGCGAGGCGGCCGGATTCAAGGGTCCTCTGCACGAGTGCTCCGTCTACGGCAGCGCAGAGGCCGGCCGCCGCTTCCGCGAGATGATGGCCCTCGGCGCCAGCCGCCCGTGGCAGGATGCGCTCGAGAAGCTGACCGGCACGCGCCAGATGGACGCGAGCGCCATCGTGGAGTACTTCCAGCCGCTGATGGGCTGGCTCGAAGAACAGAACCGCGGCCGCGAGTGCGGCTGGTAAGCGAAGGGGCACCCCGATGAACTCACCCGAGGCTGCACGGCAGCTGACCGTCCGCGCGATCCTGCTGTCGGTGTTCCTGACCGTGCTGCTGGCCGCGGCCAACGCCTACCTCGGCCTGTTCGCGGGCCTGACGGTCGCGACCGCAATCCCCGCGGCCGTCATCTCCATGGGCGTGCTGCGCCTGCTCGGCCGCTCGAACATCCTCGAGAACAACATCGTCGCCACCGGCGCCTCGGCGGGTTCGGCGATCGCAGCCGGCACGATCTTCACGATTCCGGCGCTGGTGCTGATGGGGCACTGGACCCGGTTCGAGTACGGCTGGGTGCTCGCCATCGCCGGGCTCGGCGGACTGCTCGGCGTGCTGTTCTCGGTGCCGCTGCGCCGCACGCTGATCATCGACCAGAAGCTGCAGTTCCCCGAGGGCGTCGCGACCGCCGAGGTGCTCAAGGTCGGCCAGGATCCCGGCCGCGGCCTCAAGGCGCTGGCGAGCGCCGCGGGCGCGGCCGCGCTCTTCAAGCTCGCGCTGTCGGGGCTCAAGCTGGCGCCGGAGGCCTTCACGGCCGCGCGCTATTTCGGCGAGCGCTGCATCGGCTTCTTCGGCATCAACCTGTCGCCGGCCCTGCTTGGCGTCGGCTTCATCGTCGGCTTCAACATCGGCTGCCTGATGCTCTCGGGCGGCGCGCTGTCGTGGTGGGTGTTCATCCCCTTCTACAACACCTTCCTGATCGACGGGAATCCGGAACTGGCCGCGCTCGTCTCGGGGCTGTCGGCGGAGGACGCCGCGTACACGATCTGGAGCCGGCAGATCCGCTACATCGGCGTCGGCGCGATGCTGATCGGCGGCCTCTGGTCGCTGTGGTCGCTGCGCAAGTCTCTGCTCTCAGGCGTGCGTACCGGCATGGCGCTCAAGGGCGGCGCCGGTGCGAACGTCCCGCACACCGAACGCGACCTGCCGATGGCCGCGATCATGTCCGGCATCGTGCTGTTCGTGCTGCCGCTGTTCGCCCTCTATTACGCGGTGGTGGACAGCCTGGGCATCGCTTTCGGGATGGCGGTGATCATGGTGGTGGCGGGGTTCGTGTTCTCCTCCGTCAGCGGCTACATGGCGGGCCTGGTGGGGTCCTCCAACAACCCGGTCTCCGGCATCACGATCTCGACCATCCTGTTCGCCTCGCTGGTGCTGCTCGCCATCATGGGCCGCGGTTCCACGGTGGGGCCGGTGGCCGCGATCATGATCGGCGCGGTCATCTGCAATGCCGCCGCGATCGCGGGCGACAACCTGCAGGACCTGAAGGCCGGCCAGCTGGTGGGCGCCACGCCCTGGCGCCAGCAGGTCATGCTCGGCATCGGCGCGCTGGCCTCCGCCGCGGTCATGGCGCCGGTGCTCAACCTGCTGCTCGAGGCCTACGGCATCGGCACGCCCGCGCGCGAGGGCGTCAATGCGCTGGCCGCGCCGCAGGCGACGCTGATGGCGTCCGTGGCCAGCGGCATTTTCGGCAGCGGCCTGCCCTGGAACATGGTTGCGACCGGCGCCGTGGTCGGCGCGATCGTCATCGCGATCGACGAGTACCTGCGGCGCAGCGGCAAGAGCTGGCGCGCGCCCGTGCTCGCGGTCGCGGTCGGCATCTACCTGCCGCTCGAGCTGTCCACGCCGATCTTCACCGGCGGCCTGATCGCCGAGCTTGCAAGCCGCTGGCACCGCCGCCGCAGCCCCGGCGGCGACATCGAGAAGCTCAAGCAGATGGGGCTGCTGTTCTCGGCGGGCCTGATCGCGGGCGAAGCCATCATCGGCGTGCTGATCGCCATTCCGATCGTGACCTCGGGCGACGCCAACGTGCTCGCGGTCGAGGAGT
>CAZYPM010000072.1:0-9994 GCA_964649205.1 uncultured Steroidobacteraceae bacterium | reverse complement strand
TCGATGCCCTTGTCCAGCCACCAGCGCACCATGTCGAACACGGCGCCGCGCACCGCGTGGTTCTCCCAGTTGAGGTCGGGCTGGCGGGTGGAGAACAGGTGCAGGAAATACTGGCCGGTGGTGTCGTCGAGCTTCCACGCCGAGCCCTTGAAGATGCTCTCCCAGTTGTTCGGCTCGCGGCCGTCCTTGCCGTCGCGCCACACGTACCAGTCGCGCTTTGGGTTGTCACGCGAGGAGCGCGACTCGACGAACCAGGCGTGCTCGTCGCTGGTGTGGTTCACCACCAGGTCGAGGATCAGCTTCATGCCGCGCCGGTGCGTCTCGGCCAGCAGGCGGTCGAAGTCGGCCAGGGTGCCGAACTCGTCCATGATGTCCTGGTAGTCGCTGATGTCGTAGCCGTTGTCGTCGTTGGGCGACTTGTACATCGGGCAGATCCAGATCACGTCGATGCCCAGCCACTTAAGGTAGTCCAGGCGCTCGGTGATGCCGTTGAGATCGCCGATGCCGTCGCCGTTCGAGTCCATGAAGCTGCGCGGATAGATCTGGTAGGCCACGGCCTCCTTCCACCAGGCGCGGGTCGGCGTCTTTGCGATCGGGGTGTGCTTGCTCATGTCGGTTCCGTGGTTGCGGTCGGGGTTGGTCGGTCTGCCTTCTGGGGCGGCGCGTTCGGCTTTCAGGCCGTGCACGCGATGGCGAAGGCTTCGTAGGGGGCGAGCGCCAGCACCGGGGCAAGTCGCGTGCGCGGGCCGTGGTTCGCGCTCAGGCATTCGCCTTCGAGCCCGGCGATCGCCGCGGGCAGCTCGACGCGCAGCGGCTCGGCGGCAAAGCTGGCGACGACCACGACGCGTGCGTCGCCGAGGCGGCGCTCGTAGGCGTACACCTGCGGGTGCGCAGGCAACAGGTCGCGATAGTCGCCGTACACCATCACCGGGCGCGCCTTGCGCAGCGCGATCAGGCGGCGGTAGTGGTGGAAGATCGAGTCCTCGTCGGCGAGCGCCGCGGCGACGTTGATCTGCGGGTAGTTGGGATTCACCTTCAGCCAGGGCTTGCCGGTGGAAAAGCCGGCATTCGCGGTGGCGTCCCACTGCATTGGCGTGCGCGCGTTGTCGCGGCCGTTGGCCCAGATGCCCTGCATCATGTCCTCGTGCGCCACGCCAGCGGCGGTGCGCTCGCGGTACAGGTTCAGGGTCTCGATGTCCTGGTAGTCGTCGATCGAGTCGAAGCGCACGTTGGTCATGCCGATCTCCTCGCCCTGGTACACATAGGGCGTGCCCTTCAGGAAATGCAGCACGGTGGCGAGCATCTTCGCCGACTCGACGCGGTAGCGGCCATCGTCGCCGTACTTCGACACCGCGCGCGGCAGGTCGTGATTGCACCAGAACAGCGAGTTCCAGCCCTGGTCGGCGAGCTCGGTCTGCCACTTGCCCATCACGCGCTTGAATTCGACCAGGTCGAAGGCGCGCGGCTTCCACTTGCCCTCGACCGGGTCGAAGGTGATCGTGACATGCTCGAACTGGAACACCATGGACAGCTCGTGGCGCGCCGGGTCGGAATACAGCTTTGCGATCTCCGGCGTGGCGCTCCAGGCCTCGCCCACGGTGAGCACGTCGCGGCTGCCGAAGGTGGCGGCGTTCATCTGCTGCAGCAGGGTGTGCAGGCGCGGGCCGTTGGCCATGATCTTGCGGTCGACGTCCTTGCCGATGAGATCGATGACGTCCATGCGGAAGCCGCCGATGCCGCGGTCCAGCCACCAGTTCATCATGCGGTGCACTTCGTCCTGCACCTTCGGGTTGTCCCAGTTGAGGTCGGGCTGGCGGCGCGAGAACTGGTGGAAGTAGTACTCCCCGCTGGCGGCATCGAACTCCCATGCCGAACCGCCGAAGTACGAGCGCTGATCATCGGGCACGCCACCATCGGCAGCTGGCCGGCGCCAGATGTAGTAGTCGCGATACGGGCTGTCCTTCGACTTGCGCGCCTCGACGAACCAGGGGTGCTCGTCCGAGCTGTGATTGACGACCAGGTCCATGACGATGCGGATGCCGCGCCGGCCGGCCTCGGCGATCAGGCGGTCCATGTCGGCCAGGGTGCCGAACTCGGGGGCGATGTCCTGGTAGTCGGAGATGTCGTAGCCGTTGTCGTCCATCGGCGAGCGGAACACCGGCGACAGCCAGATCACGCTCACGCCGAGCTGCTGCAGGTAATCCAGCCGCGCGATGATGCCGGGCAGGTCGCCCATGCCGTCGCCGTTGCCGTCGGCAAAGCTGCGCGGATAGATCTGATACACCACCGCGTCATGCCACCACTTGCGTTCCACATCCGTCTCCTGATCCTGTCCTGTAATGGCACCGCGGTCTCTGTGCGACCCCGTCTGGGCTCGGCGAGAACATTAATCCCGCTGATGACCGCATAACCTCCAAAGCGGTTTGAATCGTAATCCGAAGCGCTTTGGAAGTAAACCAGTTTTTCGCTTCTTTTACGCCCCGGCGGTCTATTGCCAGCGGGATAGGGTGGTAAGATTCAAAGCACTTTGGAAAGCGGGCAACACCCGTCCTGCGGAGCTCCCACATGAAAGTGAACCTGAAAATGCTGTCCGAGTCGCTGGGGCTATCCCAGACCACCGTGAGCCGGGCGCTCAACGGCTATACCGACGTCGCGGAGGCGACCCGCCGGCGGGTCAAGGAAGCGGCGGCGGCGATGGGCTACCAGCCCGATCCGCTCGCGCGCCGCCTGGCAACCGGGCGTACGGACACGATCGGCATGGTGTTTCCGTTCAATGCGACGGAGTTTGGCGATCACCGTTTCGGCGAGGTCGTCGCCGGGCTGACCGAGGGCCTGGCACAGCACAACATGGACCTCAGCATCATCCCGACCCGACCCGAGACCGAGCTCGAGACCTATGCGCGCATGATCGACTCGAGGCGCGTGGATGCCTTCATCGTGGGCTGGACCCAGGTCACCGACCCACGCATCGCGTTGCTGCAGACGCGCGGCTTTCCCTTCCTCGCCTACGGCCGCACCGAAACCCGCAAGGCCTATGCCTGGTTCGACTTCGACAACGAAGCCGGTGCGCGCCTCGCGGTGGAAAGACTGCTCGCACTGGGCCACCGCCGCGTCGCCATCATCCACGCCCCGCTCGGCTTCAACTTCGCGGCGCAGCGCTTCGCCGGATACCTGGCCGCGCTCGAGGCCGCCGGCATCGCCCGCGACGACAGCCTGGTCGCCGATGCGCGCCTGAGCCGGCTCGCCGGCTACGACGCCATGCACGCCCTCCTCGCCCGCCCCGACCCGCCCACCGCGGTACTGATCGACAACAACCTCGCCGGCGTCGGCGCCCTGCGCGCCGTGGGCGATCTCAAGCTGCGCCCGGGCAAGGACATCTCGCTCATCGTCTATGACGGCGTATCGCCCGACATCCCGCTGCCCTACCAGGTGACCTGGGTCGAGCAGGGCACCGGCGAAGGCACCGGTCGCAAGATGGCCGAACAGGTCGTTGCGGTACTCAACGGCAAACCCCTCGTCCGCCTCCACCACCTCGCCAAGCCACGCCTGGTGGCGGGCGAGACCGATGGTCCGCCGCCTGCGCCCATGCCGCCTGCGAGCGTCGAGGCGGCGAAGAAACCGCGCCCACGCGCCCGCAAGCCAGCCGTGGATTCGCTCAGCTAGCATGGGAGATCAGCGCCTCGAAACGGGCTTGCAGGGATTCGAGCTCGCGCTGCACCGCGCTTTCCTCGACCGCCTCGCCCGCGCTGCTGATGCGACGCATCGCGACGCCGACGGCGAGCACGTCGATCAGCAGCAGGTGCAGGATGCGCGACACCATCGACAGGTAGCCCGCGCCCTCCTCGGCGTGCGCCACTTCCAGCGCCACCGTCGCCCGCTGCGCGAGCGGCGAGCCGGCGGCGGTGATCGCGATCACCGCCGCACCCGCCTGCAGGGCCGCATCTGCCGCCTGCAGGGTCTCGGCCAGGTTCCCTGACTTGGAGATCGCCACCACCACGTCGCTGGGGCCAAGCAGGCGTGCGGCCATGAGCTGGATGTGGGTGTCGATGTAGGCGTTGGTGGGAATGCTGAAGCGGAAGAACTTGTGCTGGCCATCGAGCGCGGCGACGCTGGAATTGCCCACGCCATAGAGCTCGATGCGGCGCGCCGCCGCCAGCAGATCGATGGCGCGCTCGATGGCCGCCCCATCGAGCTCATCGCGCAGCTTCACGATTGCCGAGCTGGTGTTGTTGAAGATCTTCGCCACCAGCGCCGTGCCGGGGTCACCGATCCGAACCTGGCTGTGCCGCACCGGCACCGCCGCGGTGAGACCGGAGGCGAGCTTGAGCTTGAAGTCCGACAGGCCCTGCATGCCGAGCGAGCGGCAGAAGCGGATCACCGTCGGCTGGCTGACCGCCGCCTTGAGCGCGATCTCGGCCACCGGGTCGTTGAGGACGGTGCGTGGCTGCTCGAGCACGAGGCTGGCCACCCGCCGCTCGGCCGGACTCAGGCTATCCATCCCGGCGCGGATGCGTTCGAGCAGCTGCCCGGAGTCGGCATGATCCTGCAGATGCGTGCGCAGCACCTCGGCCGCGCCGCGCAGGCTGGCCTGGTCGGAGAGCACGAGGTAGGTGGGGACGCGCGCCACCCATTCCCCGTAGCGCCCCTTGTTCTCGAAGGCCGCTCGGAAGCCGGAGTGCTCGATGAAGCCCGCGAGCTCGCGCACCAGGGCGCTGCCCACGTAGATGCCGCCGCTGGCATTGAGCATCACCGCAAGGTTGGCCGCGGCCGTGCCCAGCATGGCGCAAAAGCAGTCGAGCACCCGCCGGCACAGGGTGTCACCCTGTCGAAGCCCGCGCTGCAGGATCTCGTCGGCCGAGGCGACGGACTCGCGCACACCGTGTTCGGCGGCGAGCGCTTCGTGAATCAGCACCAGGCCGGAGGCGGAGATCAGGCGCTCGGCGGACACGTGCGGCCAGCGCTTCCAGGCATGGCGCAGCACCGTGAGCTCGGTCTCGTTGGCGGGCGAGAACGCCATGTGGCCGCCTTCCGAAGCGAGCGTCGTCCACCGCTCGCCATGCGGGAGCAACGCCGAGACGCCAAGACCGCTGCTGGCGCCGATGAGTCCGATCACGCCCTCGGCGCGCGCTGCGCCGCCACCCATCTGGCGTTTCTCTGCAGGCTGAAGGTTGGGCAGTGCCATCGCCATGGCCATGAAGTCGTTCAACGCGAGCAGGGTGTGCAGTCCGAGCGCGCCGCGCACCGCCTCGATCGAGAAGCGCCAGTCGCGATTGGTCATCTGCACCAGATCACCCTCGATCGGGTTCGACAGCGCCAGCGCCGCATGCAGCGGCCGCACCCCCTCGATGCCATCGAGATAGGCGCGGCACACGGACTCGATGCCGTCATAGGCCGCACAGGGCAGATTCGCCGCCTGCTCGAAGCGACCAGGCGCGACCTCGAGCGCGAAGCGCGCCGTGGTGGCACCGATGTTGGCGATCAGTCGCGGGCCGCCCGCATAGGCTGCCGCGCGCGCCAGTCTGGCCGAGTCGTCCTTGTATCCCATCTGCCCCTTGCTCCTCTGTCCTTGCCCGTTCGCAAGGCGCCATGATGCCCGCCGCCGTCGCCGGCGTCGCTGCTGCGCTCAGCGCACGCGCAGCTTCGATGCCTCGCGCGCGCGCCGGCCGATCTCTTCCCAGTCGCGCGCCTTGACCAGCGCATCCGGCGCCAGCCATGAACCGCCCACACACATCACGTTCGGCAGGGCAAGAAACTCGGGGGCATTTTCCAGGCTCACCCCCCCGGTCGGGCAGAAGCGCAGCTCGGGCAGGGGGCCGTGGATCGCCTTCAGCATGCCCACGCCGCCCGCCTGCTGGGCCGGAAAGAGCTTCAGGCGGGTGAAGCCGGCCTCGGCCGCACACATCGCCTCCGACGTCGTCATCACGCCGGGGAGCAGCGGCAGGCTCGACGCGCGCGCGGCCGCCGCCAGCCGCGGGGTGAGCCCGGGCGAGACCGCGAAGCGCGCACCGGCGCGCTCGACCGCGGCGAGCTGCTCGGGCGTGGTCACCGTGCCGGCCCCGACCACGGCCTCGGGCACCGCCTCCGCCAGGCAGGCGATGACCGACATCGCATTGGGGGTGCGCAGCGTCACTTCCAGCACGCGCACGCCGTTGTCGACCAAGGCGCGCGCGAGCGGCACCGCATCGACGACCTCGTCGATCACCAGCACCGGCATGACGGGCCCGAGCCCCAGAATCTGGTCCAGCAGGTGTTGCTTCGAATCCATGACAACCTCGATGGTGAAAATTCCGTTCAATGACGGCCCCCGGCCGATCGGCGCGGAAACCTGGAGAATCAGTCCGGCAGCCCGAAGCTCATGGCGCCATCCTCCGCACCCGAGACCAGGCGGCGAAAGCCGCTGAAGAGTTCGCGCCCCATGCCGTGCCGATTGGCGACCAGGTCTGCCTGGGCGAGCGGGCGCACGGCGAGCTCGTCGGCATCGACCCGCAGCTCGAGCACGCCGCGGTCGGCATCGACGCGGACCATGTCGCCGTCGCGCACGCGCGCGATCAGCCCGCCATCGCAGGCCTCCGGGGTGACGTGGATCGCCGCCGGCACCTTGCCCGATGCCCCCGACATGCGACCGTCGGTGACCAGCGCCACGCGCTGGCCGTTGTCGAGCAGGTTGGCGAGGGTCGGCGTCAGTCCGTGCAGCTCGGGCATGCCATTCGCCCTGGGCCCCTGGAAGCGCACCACGGCGACGAAATCGCCGGTCAGTTCGCCGCGCTTGTAGGCGGCGATCAGCGCTTCCTGCGAGGCGAACACCTTCGCCGGCGCCTCGACCACGCGCAACTCGGCGGCAACGGCCGACACCTTGGTCACCGCGCGGCCGAGGTTGCCGGCCAGCAGCTTGAGGCCGCCGTCGGCCGAGAACGGGCGCGCGGCCGAGGTCAGCACGCTGCTGTCCAGGCTCTCGGCCGGGCCGTCGACCCACTGCAGGCGGCCGTTCTCGAGCATCGGCTGGCGGCGGTAGCGCGCCAGGCCGCGGCCGACCACGGTGTCGACGTCCTCGTGCAGCAGGCCGGCGTCGAGCAGCTCGCCGATCAGCAGGCCGGTGCCGCCAGCGGCGTGAAAGGCGTTCACATCGGCACTGCCGTTCGGATACACGCGGGCGAGCAGCGGCACGCAGGCGGACAGCTCGTCGAAGTCGGTCCAGTCGATGTGGATGCCGGCGGCACGCGCGATCGCGACCAGATGCAGGGTGTGGTTGGTGGAGCCGCCGGTCGCCAGCAGCGCGACGATGGCGTTGACGATGGTGCGCTCATCGACCATGCGCCCGACGGGCGTGAACCGACCGCCCTCGCGCGTGATCGCCACCGCCTGGCGCGCGGCTTCGCGCGTCAGCGCCTCGCGCAGCGCAGTGCCCGGGGGTACGAAGGCCGCACCCGGCAGATGCAGGCCCATCACCTCCATCAGCATCTGGTTGCTGTTGGCGGTGCCGTAGAAGGTGCAGGTGCCGACCGAGTGGTAGGCACGCGCCTCGGCCTCGAGCAGTTCGGCCTTGCCGATCTCGCCGGCGGCGTAGCGCTGGCGGATCGCCGCCTTTTCCTTGTTCGACAGCCCGGAGCCCATCGGACCGGCGGGTACGAACACCGTCGGCAGGTGCCCGAAGGACAGCGCACCGATCAAGAGCCCGGGCACGATCTTGTCGCACACGCCGAGGCACAGCGTGGCGTCGAACATGTTGTGCGACAGCGCGACCGCGGTGGCCATCGCGATCACGTCGCGCGAGAACAGCGACAGCTCCATGCCCGGCTGGCCCTGGGTGACGCCATCGCACATCGCCGGCACGCCGCCGGCGAACTGCGCGGTAGCACCCGCATCGCGCGCCGCCTGCTTGATCCATGCCGGAAACGCCTCGAAGGGCTGATGCGCAGACAGCATGTCGTTGTAGGAGGACACGATGGCCAGATTGGGCCGGCGCTGCTCGCGCAGCATGATCTTGTCGCCGGCGGGCGCCGCGGCAAAACCGTGGGCGAGGTTGGTGCAGGACAGCGAGCCGCGCAGCGGACCGGCGCGCGAGGCGTCGTCCACGCGCTGCAGGTAAGCCGCGCGCGTCCGGGCACTGCGAGCCTGGATGCGGCGGGTCACGTTTTCCAGCGTGGGATGGATGGCCATCGGGGTGTTCTCCATTCAAGGTGTAGCCGAATAGTAGTTTAACTACATTTCGAATGCAAGCCCTCCGCTCGCCCGTTTTCTGTCATCGCCACCCCAGCCAAGCGCCGAAGTTGCGCTTACCCATGTATACACGAGAGACCTGGGGCAAACGCCGGGCAATGCGCGGGCACCCTGTGCGCCCACAAACTTCTCGCACGGCACTTGCGTTTTGTAGTTTTACTACTTATAGTCTGATCAACGACTCAGCAAACCCCACATCAACACGCGAGATCAAGATGTCACTACACACTGGACAGGACGTCGTTCTCTTCGGCGGCACGGGCGACCTGGTGATGCGCAAGCTGCTGCCCGCGCTCTACCACCTCCACTGCTCCGACATGCTCGGCGCCGAAGTCTCGATCATCGGCGTCGCCCGCGAGACACTCGACACCGCCGCCTACCGCGCACTCGCCGCCCAGCAGTGCGAGCGCTTCCTGAAGGGCCATTTCGACGCCGCCAAATGGGAGGCCTTCGCGGCGCGCATCCACTATGTCGCGCTCGACGCGCGCGAGGCCGCCGGCTTCGGTGCCCTGCGCGAACGCCTCGGCGCAGTGGCCAGCCGCAGCCAGGTGTATTACCTGTCGACGGCGCCGGCGCTGTTTACCGCGATCTGCCGCCATCTGCACGAGACCGGGCTCGTCACCGCCGCCAGCCGCGTGGTGCTCGAGAAGCCGCTCGGTCAAGACCTTGCGTCCTCGCGCGAGATCAACGACGAGGTCGGGCGTTACTTCGGCGAACGCCAGATCTATCGAATCGACCACTATCTCGGCAAGGAATCGGTGCAGAACCTGCTGGCGCTGCGCTTCGGCAATGCGCTGTTCGAGCCGCTGTGGCGGCGCGAGTGGGTCAGCGACGTGCAGATCACGGTCGCCGAACAGATCGGCGTCGAATCGCGTGCCGAGTTCTACGACAAGACCGGCGCCCTGCGTGACATGGTGCAGAACCACCTGTTGCAGTTGCTGTGCATCGTGGCCATGGAGCCGCCGGCCTCGATCGACGCCGATGCCGTGCGTGACGAGAAGCTGAAGATCCTGCGCGCCCTGCGCCCGATCAGCGAGGACGACGCCCCGCTGCGCACCGTGCGTGGCCAGTACCGCGCCGGCGCCAGTGGCGGCCAGCCGGTACCGGGTTACCTCGAGGAGCCGGGCGTGGCCGCCGGCAGCCGCACCGAAACCTTCGTCGCCCTGCAGGCCAACATCGACACCTGGCGCTGGGCGGGGGTGCCCTTCTACCTGCGCACCGGCAAGCGCATGCAGGAGCGGCTCGCCGAGATCGTCATCAACTTCCGCGCCGTGCCGCACTCCATCTTCGGCAAGCCGCCGGCCGCGCTGCAGAACAACCGCCTGGTGATCACCATGCAGCCCGACGAGAGCGTCAAGCTGCACCTGCAGGCCAAGCGCCCGGGCGACCAGATGCTGCTCAATCCGGTCTCGCTCGACCTCGACTTCACCGAAGGCGCGCAGAGCCGCCGCCTGGAAGCCTACGAGCGCCTGCTGATGGACGTGATGCGCGGCAACCTGACGCTGTTCGTGCGCCGCGACGAGCAGGAGGCGGCGTGGAAGTGGGTCGAGCCCATCATGTCGAGCTGGACCAAGTCGGGCGAGCCGCCCAAGCCCTACACCGCCGGCACCTGGGGGCCGGCGGCGTCGACGGCCCTGCTCGGGCGCGAGGGCTTCCACTGGCACCAGGAGATCTGAGCATGATCGAGCTGCAACGCTTCGCCGATACGTCCGCACTCGACGCCGCACTGGCCGAGACCATCGTCCAGTCGCTGCGCGAGGGCATCTACCAGCGCGGC
>CAZYPM010000071.1:0-10006 GCA_964649205.1 uncultured Steroidobacteraceae bacterium | reverse complement strand
ATCGCCGCGCCGGTCTTAACTGCGCCGGCGGATCGCGCGGGCCGCGAGCCGGTCGACGAGGCCGGGCGCAATCAGCTTCGCCCAGCGCATCAGCTTGCCGCGGAACGAGGTGATCACGAGCCGGCGCCGCGCCAGCGCCGCGTCCGCGATGATGCGGGCGCATTCGTCGGCGCCCATGATCTTCGATTCCCGCATCGGGCTCGTGCCGAGCGGCTTGCCGTCGGGGCCGATCGCGCGGCGATGGATCTCGGAGCGGACGAAATCGGGTGCGACCACGGTGACCGACACGCCGCGGTCTGCGAGCTCGACGCGCAGCGAGTCGAAGAAGCCGATCATCGCGTGCTTGGACGCCGCGTATCCGGTGCGCGTCGGGACGCCGACCAGTCCGGTGAGGCTGGAGACGGCGACAATGCGCCCGCGCGCGGCGATGAGCGCCGGCAGCGCGCGTCGCGTCAGCCAGGCGGCGCCGAGGTAGTTCAGGCGCATGAGCCGTTCCAGCAGCCCGACGTCCTCGAGTTCGTCGAGGCGCGACCACATGGTGGCTCCCGCGTTCAGCACGACCACGTCGATCGCGCCGAAGTGCGCGAAGGCCGCGTCGGCGAGCGCCTCGCACTGTTCGCGCGAGGCGACGTCGGTCGGCACCACCAGCGCCTGCGTGCCCAGGGCGCGGCATTCCTCCGCCAGCGAGTCGAGCCGCGCGGCATTGCGCGCGGCCAGCACCAGGCGCGCGCCCTGGCGCGCGAGGCGAAGTGCCAGCGCGCGGCCGATGCCCTCGGATGCACCGGTCAGCACCACGACCTTGCCGGCGTAACTCTCCACGCAGGCGGCACGGTAGCAGAAAAGGGGTCGGTCGCCATTTCCGCTAGACTTGCGGGACTGGCGGCCCGGGAGGCACGCGGATGCACACCACGAAGCTGGTCACGGCGCTCGCGGTCCTGCTGCTGACGGCAGGCTGCGGGGGCGGCGGTGACGACCGCGACGAGGAACCCGAAGAGACGCCGATGCAGGTCGAGGATACCGTGTTCGGCGACCTGGTCGGCACCCAGGACAAGGCGCGTGACCGGTCCAACGCGGCCGTGGAGCAGCATCGCGAGGCACTGGAATCCCGGCTCGAGGCGGACGAAGGCGCTCCGCCCGAGGAATAGCGGAAGCTCTCGTGAACCGGACGCTGCTGTGGACGCTGCGCGGCGTCATGCGCCCTTTCGTGCGCACCACCGCCGTGCCGGAAGACGCGATCCAGCGCCTGCGCGGCCGCGCGCGGGCGGTGCTGTACGTGCTCGAGGAGCGCAACGTCTCGGACATGGCGGCGCTCGAGCTCGCCTGCATGCAGGGCGGCCTGCGGCGCCCGGGCAAGCGCCTGAAACTGCGCGATCTCGACCTGCCGCACTCGACGGTCGCGCTGGAACGCCGCGCCGGCGTGCTGCGCCGCCGCGCCGACCGGCGCACGCCGCGCGAGCTGGCGCGCGCGGTGGCCATGGCGGGCGCGGATGAAGCACTCGAGCTCGACATCGTGCCGGTCGCGGTCTACTGGGGCCGCGCGCCGCAGCGCGAGAGGTCCTGGCTCAGGCTGATCTTCTCCGAGAACTGGGCGCTGGTGGGGCCGTTCCGGCGCATGCTGTCGATCCTCGTCAACGGCCGCAGCACGCTGATCCGCTTCGGCGAGCCGCGGGCGCTGCGCGCCTACGTCGCCCCCGGCCCGGATGGCGCACGCGGTGCGCGTCGCCTGCTCAAGGACCTGCGCGCCGAGTTCCGGCACATGCGCACCGACACGCTCGGCCCGGACCTCTCGCGCCGGCGCGCGATCGTCGCGCAGGTGCTGCGGACGCGGGCGGTGCGCCAGGCCGTGCGCCAGGAGATCGCGGGGTCGAAGCGCTCGCGCCGCGACGGCCTGCGCAGCGCGCGCCGCCACGCGCTCGAGATCGCGGCCAACTACTCGCACGCCTTCGTGCGCGTCGCCGAGCGCGTCCTCGACCGGCTGCTGAACCGCATCTACGACGGCGTCGACGTCGCGAATGCCGAGTACCTCGACCGGCTGCCGCCGCAATGCGAGATCGTCTACGTGCCCTGCCACCGCAGCCACGTCGACTACCTGCTGCTCTCGTACGTGATCTACCGCCGCGGTTACGCCGTGCCCTATGTCGCGGCCGGCATCAACCTGAACCTGCCGGTGATCGGGCGCTTCCTGCGCAAGGGCGGCGCATTCTTCATCCGCCGCAGCTTCCGCGGCAGCGGGCTCTACCCGATCGTGTTCATGAAGTACGTGGACGTGATGATGAACCGCGGCCACCCGATCGAGTTCTTCATCGAGGGCGGCCGCAGCCGCACCGGGCGCCTGCTGCGCCCGCGCACCGGCATGCTGACCATGACGCTGCGCAGCTTCCTGCGCGACACGCGCCGGCCGGTCGCCTACGTGCCGGTCTATTTCGGCTACGACCGGCTGCTGGAGGCCGAGACCTACATCGACGAACTGCAGGGCCGGCCGAAGCAGAAGGAAACGGTCGGCGGCCTGCTGCGGGTGATCCCGCAGCTCCGGCAGCAGCTCGGCCGCGTGCACATCGGCTTTGGCGAGCCGCTCCTGCTCGACGGCCTGCTCGACCACCTGAAGCCCGGCTGGCGCTCCGATACCGGCGACGAGAATTCGCGGCCGGCCTGGTTCGGCGAGGCAGTGGACGCGGTCGCCACCGAGATCATGCGCCGCATCAATGCGGCGGCGGCCGTCACGTCCGTCAACCTGCTGTCGGTCGCGCTGCTCGCGGCGCCGCGCCAGGCGATGGTCGAGGCCGACCTCGAGCGGCAGCTGCAGCTGTGCATCGACCTGCTGAAGAATTTTCCCTACTCGCCCGACGTCTCGGTGGCGGTCGCCGACGGCGCGACCATCATCCGCTGCGGCGAGCAGATGGGCATGCTCGAGCGCCGGGCGCACCCGCTCGGCGACGTGCTGCGCATGGTCGAGAAGAACGCGGTGCTCGCGACCTACTACCGCAACAACGTGCTGCACCTGTTCGCGCTGCCCTCGCTGGTCGCCTGCGCCTTCCTGAACAACCCGACCATGCGCCACGAGGACATCCAGCGCCTGGTCTGGCGCGTGTATCCCTACATCCGCCAGGAGCTGTTCCTGCGCTGGCGCGAGGAGGAGCTGCCCGGCGTCGTGGACGGCGTGTTGGCCGCGCTGGCCGCACAGGGGCTGCTCGAGCAGGTGGGCGACGGGTCGCTCTGGCGCCGGCCGCCGACCGGCAGCGCCGAGGCGGTGCGCCTGTCGGTCCTCGCCCAGGCGACGATCCAGACGATCGAGCGCTACTACCTGGCGATCGCGCTGCTGCTGCGCGCCGGGCGCTCGGTACTGGCGCCGGATGCGCTCGAGCAGCGCTGCGTGGCGATGGCCCAGCGCATGTCCATGCTCTACGGGCTGGCCGCGCCGGAATTCTTCGACCGCGCCATGTTCCGGGATTTCATCGAACTGCTGCGCCAGCGCGGCGTGATCCGGCAGGACGGGGAGGGCCGGCTGACCTACGACGAGGGCCTGCTCGCGGTGGCCGAGGACGCGCGCATCGTGCTGTCCGAACAGATCCGCAACAGCATCCTGCAGGTCACGCACAGCTGAACCCCGGCGGACCCGATTCGGGGCCGCGTTTTGCACTGCAAAGCAAGGCCGCTGTTATATCCTTGCGGAAAACACCGATCGGTCCTGCCCTGGGGAACCACATGAGCAAGACTTCCACGCGATCCATCCCGCATGCGCTGCGCATTGGCGTCCGACTGGCGCTGGCTGCCGGGCTGCTGGCGCCGGGCGCGGCATCCGCGCTCGACTTCACGGCCGGCGGCTGGAACGGCAGCCTGAATACCACCGTCAGCTTCGGCCAGGCCTGGCGCGCGGAGGCGCGCGATCCGCGCATGATCGGGACCGCCAACGGCGGCAGCGGGCGCTCGCCGAACATCGACGACGGCGACCTCAACTACCGCAAGGGGCGCGTGTCGAGCGCCTTCAAGATGGTCAGCGAGCTGGCGCTGGATCGCGACAACATCGGCCTGTTCGTGCGTGGTTCCGCGCTGTACGACGACCTGGTCGAGGACACCGAGACCGAGCGCACGCCGATCTCGGAATCGGGCAAGAACCTGGCGGGGGCCTACGCGCGGCTGCTCGATGCCTTCGTCTATGGCCGCTGGGACCTCGCCGGCCACGAACTCGAGATTCGCGCCGGGCGGCAGGTCGTCAACTGGGGCGAGAGCACCTTCATCCAGGGCGGCATCAACAACGCGATCAACCACTTTGACGTCTCGGCACTGCGCGTGCCGGGCTCCGAGCTGCGCGAGGCCTACCTGCCGCAGGAGATCCTGAAACTTTCCTACGCGTTCTCCGAGAACGTCACCGGCGAGGTCATCGGCATCTTCGACTGGAACCGGACCCAGCCGGAACCGGTCGGCACCTATTTCTCGTCCAACGACTTCGTGCCGCGCGGCGGCGACAGGGTGTTCCTGGGCTTCGGCGCCTTCTCCGACCAGGGCGTGGATTTCACGCCGCTCGGCGGTACGCTGATCTCCGATTTCCAGGCCGTGCCGCGCGGGCCGACCCTCGACCCGGACGACCAGGGCCAGTACGGCCTGTCGCTACGCTGGTTCCTGCCGAACTTCGCCTCGGGCACCGAGTTCGGCCTCTACTACGTGAACTACCACAGCAAGCTGCCGCTGATCAGCGGCCGCACCGGCACCCAGACCGGGGTCGGCAACGCGCTCGGCACACTGACGGCGTCGATCGCGACTGCGACCGCGCTTGCCGGCGGCGTGCCGCTGCCGGGCGCCATCGCGCTGGGGGCCGCACAGGGCCGCAATGCGGCGCTCGCGAATGGCGGCGACCTCACGCTTGCGACCGCGACGCAGTACGCGACGATCGCGGGCAATACCGCGCTCGGCGGCGGCAACGTGACCGCACAGGCCACCAACCTCGGCATCCACGAGTATGCGCGCACTGCCCAGTACTTCACCCAGTACCCGGAAGACATCCAGATGCTCGGGCTGTCGTTCAACACCTCGCTCGGGACGACCGGCATCGCGCTGCAGGGCGAGCTGTCGTACCGCATGGACCAGCCGCTGCAGTTCGACGACGTGGAACTCCTGTTCGCGGCGCTGGCACCGTTCGAGGCGGCCGCGGCAGCCCTGCAGGGCCAGACACTTCCGGCGACCTGCCTGCCGGCAGCCCCGACGCTCACGCGCTGCAACCAGCTCGGCGTCTTCGGCGTGAACCAGCTGGTGCAGGGCTGGGGCGAGTTCGACGTCTGGCAGGCGCAGCTGACGGCGACCAAGGCTTTCCCGCCGATGCTCGGCGCCTCGCAGCTGGTGGCGGTGGTCGAGGCGGGCGTGACGCAGGTGGACGGCATGCCGGACAAGCTGACCGGCGGCCCGGTCGGCCGCGGCCTGCGCCTGAACGGCCCCGGCACCTCGGTGTCCGGCAACGCCGAGCTCGCGGGCCGCCACTTCGGCGAGGTCGAGCCGCAGGACCGCTTCGCGGACGAGACCTCGTGGGGCTATCGTGCCGCGCTCCGGCTCGACTACCTCGGCCTGATCGGTGCCTGGAATTTCTCGCCGCGTTTCGTCTGGTCGCACGACGTGGACGGCACCACGCCGGGCCCGGGCGGCAACTTCGTCGAGGGACGCTATGGCGCGACTCTCGGCATCGGCGCGAACTACCAGTCGAAACTCGAGTTCGACCTCAGCTACACGATCTTCGGCGGCGCGGGCCGCTACAACGAACTGACCGACCGCGACTTCTTCGCCGCGACGGTCAAGTACTCGTTCTGAATCACGTCCGGAGGCCAGTCATGACGATGTTCAAGAAAGTGCTGTGCGCCGGCGTGCTCGCCGTTGCGGGGGCCGCGACCGGCGCCGGCGCCGCCGTCACCGCCCAGCAGGCGGCACGGCTCGGCGCCGACCTCACGCCCATGGGCGCGGAGAAGGCGGGCAACGCCGCCGGCACGATCCCCGCCTGGGACGGCGGCATCACCTCGGCGGCGAAGGCCGGCGCGCCCGGCTTCAAGTCGGGCGGCCACCATCCGGATCCCTACGCGAACGAGAAGCCGCTCTACAAAGTCGACTCGACCAACATGGCGCGCTACGCGGCGAACCTGACCGCGGGCCACAAGGCGCTGCTCGGCGCGTACAAGAGCTACTTCCTGAACGTCTACCCGTCGCACCGCTCGGCGGCCTTCCCGCAGCGCATCTACGACGCCACCAAGGCCAACGCGACCACCGCCAAGCTCACTGGCAGCGGCACCGGCGTGACCGGCGCGATCGTCGGCATCCCGTTCCCGATCCCGAGCCAGGGCGTCGAGGTCATCTGGAACCACATCCTGCGCTACCGCGCGGAGATCGCCGAGCGGATCATCGGCCAGGCCGCGGTCACCCGCACCGGCGCCTACAACCTGGTCAAGTTCCACGACGAGACCATGGTCGGATACAGCCTGCCCGGCGCGACCGAGGCGGCGCTCGACAACGTGGTGCTGTTCTTCATCCAGGAGACGATTGCGCCGGCGCGCCTCGCGGGCGAAATCCTGCTGGTGCACGAGACGCTCGACCAGACGCTCGAGCACCGCAAGGCCTGGCTCTACAACCCGGGCCAGCGCCGCGTGCGCCGCGCGCCGAATGTCGCCTTCGACAACCCGGGCACCGGCTCGGACGGCCTGCGCACCTCGGACCAGTTCGACATCTTCAACGGCAGCCCCGAGCGCTACGAGTGGAAGCTGGTCGGCAAGCAGGAAATCATCGTCCCGTACAACGCCTACCCGTTGCACAGCAACAAGCTCAAGAACAACGACATCCTGAAGCCGCTGCACATCAACCAGGAGCATGCGCGCTACGAGCTGCACCGCGTGTGGGTGGTGGACGCGACGCTGAAGGCCGGCCAGCGGCACATCTACAAGCGCCGCACCTTCTACGTGGACGAGGACTCGTGGCAGATCCTGATGGTGGACTGCTACGACAACCGCGACCAGCTGTGGCGCGTGCAGGAAGGCCACTCGATCAACTACTACGAGATCCCGACCTTCTGGACCACGCTCGAGCTCACCTACGACCTGCAGTCGGGCCGCTACCTGGCGCTCGGTCTCGACAACGAGGAGCCGGTGACGGTCAACTTCAACGCCAAGCGCACGGCGGCGGACTTCACGCCGGCCGCGATCGCCCGCCGGGGCACGCGCTGACGTGAGGCGGGCGCTGGCGGCATGCGCCCTCGCGCTGGTGCTGCCGGCACTTGCGCAGGACGCGCCGCCGGATGACCCGGCCGCGCAGCCGTCGGTCATCGCGCCGCTCGCATCCCGTTCGCTGCTGATCGACCTCGCCCGCGCCGGCCCGCGCGTGTTCGCGGTCGGCGAGCGCGGCCATGTGCTCTACTCGGACGATGAAGGGAAGACCTGGACCCAGGTCCAGGTGCCGGGCAGCGCCAACCTGACGGCCGTGCACTTCAACAACGCGCAGCACGGCTGCGCGGTCGGGCACGTGGAGACGATCCTGTGCACGCGGGACGGCGGGAAGACCTGGGAACTGGCGCATTTCGCGCCCGAGAACCAGCAGCCGCTGCTCGACGTCTGGTTCGCGGACGACGACCGCGGCATCGCGACCGGCGCCTACGGCGTCATCTACACGACCGCCGACGGCGGGCGCGTCTGGAGCCAGGTGCCTTTCGAGCCGGTGCCGCTCGATGGCGCGTCGCAGGCGGAAGAGCCGGCACCGGACGACATGGAGGCCGAGGTGGACCTCGGCTTCGAGTTCCACCTGAACGCCATCGCGCGCGGCCCCGGTCAGCGCGTCTATCTCGGCGCCGAGGCCGGGCGCCTGTTCCGCTCGGACGACGACGGTGCGAGCTGGCGTGAGCTGCCGTCCCCCTACGACGGCTCGTTCTACGGCATCCTGCCGCTCGACGGCGACGCGCTGCTCGCTTTCGGCCTGCGCGGCAATCTGTTCCGCTCCGACGACGGCGGCATGAACTGGGCGCCGATCGAGACCGGGACGGTCGCGCTGCTCAACGCCGGCGCGCGCCTGGATGCGGACACCGTCGTGATCGTCGGCATGGCGGGCGTGCAGCTCGCGAGCCATGACGGCGGCAGGACCTTCACGCTGCACCAGCGCGAGGACCGCCAGGCGCTCTCGGCGGTGCTGGCGGCGGCGGACGGCGCGCTGATCGTGGCCGGCGAGGGCGGCGTCATGCGCACCACGCTGCCCGGCATCGGCGGGAGCGCGCCATGAAGGAGTCGGGCGACACCCGCATCGCCGAGTTCCTCGAACCGCACGTCTTCGGCAACCGCACGCTGATCCTCGCGGTGTTCGCGCTGGTCACGGCCGTGCTCGGCTGGGTCGCGGCCACGGGGCTGCGGCTCGACACGAACTTCACCAAGCAGCTGCCGCTCCAGCACGAGTACATCCAGACCTACCTCGACCACAAGGAAGAGTTCGGCGGTGCGAACCGGCTGCTGATCGCGCTGTTCGCCCGCGACGGCAACATGTTCACGCCCGAGTTCTTCGAGGCGCTCAAGATCGCGACCGACGAGGTGTTCTTCATCGAGGGCGTGGACCGCTCGCGGGTGCAGTCGCTGTGGACGCCGAACACGCGCTACACCGAGGTCGTGGAGGGGGGCATCGAGGCGGGCGACGTGATCCCGTCCGACTTCACGCCGGACGAGGCCGGCCTGGCGCGGGTGAAGGAGAACATCCTGAAGGCCGGCATCGTCGGCCGGCTGGTGGCGAACGATTTCTCGGGCGCGATGGTGAGCGCGCAGCTGCTCGACGCCATACCCGAGACCGGCGAGCCGGTGGACTACATCGCCATCTCGCGCGAGCTCGAGGAGAAGGTGCGGGCGCGCATCGAGGGCGCGAACCTCGACGTCGCGGTGGACGTGCCGGTCTCGGTGCACATGATCGGCTTCGCCAAGGTAGTCGGCGACGTCGCGGACGGCGCGCTCTCGGTCATCACCTTCGCGATCGTGACGGTCGGGCTCACGCTGTTGTTCGTCTGGATCTACATCCAGTCGCTGCGCATCGCGCTGGTGCCCGTGATCTCGTCACTGGTGGCGATGGTCTGGATGCTGGGGCTGCTGGTGATCCTCGGCTACGGCGTGGATCCGCTCGGCATCCTGGTGCCGTTCATCATCTTCGCGATCGGCACCAGTCACGGCGTGCAGAAGATCAGCGCCGTCTCGGACGCTGCGCGCGCGGGCGCGGACTGCAACGAGGCCGCGCGCCGCACCTTCCGGCTGCTGTTCCTGCCGGCGATCGTGGCGCTGCTCGCGAACCTCGTCGGCTTCATCACCATCCTGCTGATCCGCGTACCGGTGATCCAGGAGATGGCGGTGACGGCCAGCCTCGGCATCGGCGTCATCATATTGACCGACCTGATCCTGCTGCCGCTGCTGGTGTCCTTCGTGCCGATCACCGGCCGGTTCCGCGAGCGGGTGGCGAAGCGCCAGGAGCGCCTGCGCGAGGTGTGGAACGTCCTGTCGAAGATCACGAACCGCGGGCCGGCGGCGCTGATCATCGCGATCGCGGTGGCGCTCGGCGTGCTCGGCTTCATCAAGGGCCTCGAGACCCCGATCGGCGACACGCAGGCGGGCGTACCGGAGCTGCGCGCCGACTCGCGCTACAACCAGGACAGCAACCTGATCAGCGAGCGCTTCTCGATCGGCACCGACATCATCAACGTCATCGTCGAGACCAGGGCCGACGGCTGCATCGCCTTCCCGGTCATCGACGCCATCGACCGCTTCGCCTGGCACATGGCGAACCTCGAGGGCGTGCGCGACGTCATGAGCCTGGCGGGCGTGTCCAAGGTGGTGAGCGCCGGCTGGAGCGAGGGCAGCCTGAAGTGGCGCAACCTGCCGCGCGACGAGCGCCAGCTGGTGCAGGCGCAGAACTACATCGAGACCAGCACCGGGCTGCTGAACCGCGATTGCAGCGTGATGCCGGTGATGATCTTCCTCGCCGACCACCGCGCCGAGACCATCGAGCGCGTGGTGGCGGCCGTGAA
>CAZYPM010000070.1:6736-10036 GCA_964649205.1 uncultured Steroidobacteraceae bacterium | reverse complement strand
CGCCTGCTCGGGCGTGAGGCGCGGGCCCTTGCGCCGCGCCTCTCCTGCCGGCACTGCGCGCGCCCCCTCCATGATGTCGCGCACCGCCTTGTGGATGGTCCTCGGCGTAATGCCGTGCTCTGCGTTGTACGCGAGCTGCTTCTCACGCCGGCGGTTCATCTCGGCGATGGCGCGCTCCATCGAGCCGGTGATGCGATCGGCATAGAGGATCGACCTGCCCTGCTCGTTGCGCGCCGCACGGCCGACCGTCTGGATCAGCGACCCTTCCGAGCGCAGGAAGCCTTCCTTGTCGGCGTCGAGGATCGCGACCAGCGAGACCTCGGGCAGGTCGAGGCCCTCGCGCAGCAGGTTGATGCCGACCAGCACGTCGAACTTCGCGAGGCGCAGGTCGCGGATGATCTCGACACGCTCGACCGTCTCGATGTCCGAGTGCAGGTAGCGCACCTTGACGCCGTGCTCGTCGAGGTATTCGGTCAGGTCCTCGGCCATGCGCTTGGTCAGCGTCGTCACCAGCACGCGCTCGCGACGCTCCACCCGGAGGCGTATTTCGGACAGCAGGTCGTCCACCTGGGTCGCGACCGGGCGCACCTCGACCTCGGGATCCACCAGCCCGGTCGGCCGCACTACCTGCTCCACGACCTGGCCCGCCTTCGCCAGTTCGCGCTCGGCCGGCGTCGCCGAGACGTAGATGGTCTGGGGCTGCAGCCGCTCGAACTCGTCGAAGCGCAACGGGCGATTGTCGAGCGCGGACGGCAGGCGGAATCCGTACTCGACCAGCGTCTCCTTGCGCGAGCGGTCGCCGCGATACATGCCTTGCAGCTGCGGGATGGTGACGTGGCTCTCGTCGATCACCAGCAGCGCGTTCCTCGGCAGGTAGTCGAACAGGCAGGGCGGCGGCTCTCCGGGCGCGCGCCCGGAGAGATAGCGGGAGTAGTTCTCGATGCCTGCGCAGTAGCCGAGCTCGTTGATCATCTCCAGGTCGAAGAGCGTGCGTTGCTCGAGCCGCTGTGCCTCAAGCAGCTTGCCGGCCGCGCGCAGCTCCGCGAGCCGCTCCTTCAGCTCGACCTTGATCTCCTCGATCGCGGCCGTAAGCCGCTCGCGCGGCGTCACGTAGTGCGTGGACGGGAACACCGTGAGTCGCGGCACCTTGCGCAGCACCTCGCCGGTCAGCGGGTCGAAGTACGCCAGCGACTCGAGCTCCTCGTCGAAGAACTGCACGCGCACCGCCTCGCGCTCGGACTCGGCCGGGAAGATGTCCACGACGTCGCCGCGCACGCGGAAAGTGCCCTGGCGCAGGTCGAGCTCATTCCTCGTGTACTGCATGTCGGCGAGCCGGCGCAGCAGCTGGCGCTGGTCCATGCGGTCGCCGCGCACCAGGTGCAGCACCATGCGAAGGTAGGCCTCGGGATCGCCGAGGCCGTAGATCGAGGAGACCGTCGCGACGATGATCGAATCGGGCCGCTCCAGCAGCGCCTTGGTCGCCGAGAGCCGCATCTGCTCGATGTGCTCGTTGATCGAGGCGTCCTTCTCGATGTAGGTGTCCGATGACGGGACGTAGGCTTCCGGCTGGTAGTAGTCGTAGTACGAGACGAAATACTCGACCGAGTTGTGCGGAAAGTATTCCTTGAACTCACCGTAGAGCTGCGCTGCCAACGTCTTGTTGTGCGCAAGCACGAGCGTCGGACGCTGCACCTTCTGGATCACGTTCGCGATCGAGAACGTCTTGCCCGAGCCCGTGACGCCCAGCAGCACCTGGTGTGCGAGGCCAGACTCCAGGCCATCCACGAGCGCGCCGATCGCCGCCGGCTGGTCGCCGGCCGGCGCGTAATCGGACTGGAGTTCGAAGGGCTTCGGCTCGCTCATGTCATTCCGCATTGCATCGCAAAATCGCTTCCCGTACCTTAGCCGGGATTCCTCCCATGCGGTACCCCCCGTGAGCATCCGCCTCGCAGAGCGCATTCGGCGTATCAAGCCCTCGGCCACGCTGGCCGTGACGGCACGTGCCGCGCAATTGCGCGCCGAGGGCAAGGACATCATTGCATTGGGCGCCGGCGAGCCCGACTTCGACACACCCGCGCACATCGCCGACGCCGGCGTCGAGGCGATCCGCACGGGCCATACCCGCTACACGGCGATCGAAGGCACGAACGAGCTGCGCGACGCCATCATCGGCAAGTACCGCCGCGACAACGGGCTCGAGTACCAGCGCTCGCAGATCCTGGTCTCGTCGGGCGCCAAGCAGGTCGTGTTCAACCTGTGCTGCGCACTGCTCGATCCGGGCGACGAGGCCATCATCCCTGCGCCGTACTGGGTTTCCTACCCGGACATGGTGCTGGTTGCCGACGGCACGCCCGTGACCGTGTTCGCAGGCGCCGACCAGGGGTACAAGATCACACCCGCGCAGCTCGAGGCGGCGATCACGCCGCGCACGCGGCTCTTCATCCTGAACAGCCCCTGCAACCCGACCGGCGCCGCGTATTCCCGCGCGGAACTCCAGGCGCTCGGCGCCGTGCTCGCACGGCACCCGGGCATCGTGATCGGCACGGACGACATGTACGAGCACATCTGGTGGGGGCCGGAGCCATTCACGAGTTTCGCAACCGCCAATCCGTCGCTGTACGAACGCACGGTCACCATCAACGGCTGCTCCAAGAGCTACGCGATGACCGGTTGGCGCATCGGGTATTGCGGCGGACCGAAGGAGCTGATCGGCGCGATGGCGATGGTGCAGGGCCAGAGCACCTCGAATGCCTCGTCGATCTCGCAGCGCGCCGCCACGGTCGCGCTCAGCTCGCCGCAGGACTGCGTCGCCGAGATGAACCGTGCCTACAAGGCGCGGCACGACCTCGTGGTCGAGGGGCTGAATGCGCTGCCCGGCGTCTCCTGCCTGCCCGGCTGGGGCACCTTCTATGCCTTCGCCCACGTGGAAGGCGCCATGCGGATGGTTGGCGCCGCCACCGACAACGCCTTCGCGGAATTCCTGATCACCGAGGCCGGCGTCGCGGTCGTGCCTGGCGAAGGATTCGGCGCACCAGGGCACGTCCGCCTGTCGTTCGCCGCCTCCGCGGACACGCTGAAGGAGGCGTTGCGGCGCATGCAAGCGGCGCTTTCCGGAGCCACCGCGAAGAAGCGCGCCTGAGCGCGCGCCGAAGCCGGAAATCCCTGTCGATTTGTTGACTTGGGCCCCCGTCAGGGCCCACAATCCCGCGCCCTGAAAAGCCGCTTCCCCGATAGCTCAGTCGGTAGAGCAACGGACTGTTAATCCGTGGGTCGTTGGTTCGAGTCCAACTCGGGGAGCCA
>CAZYPM010000070.1:0-6636 GCA_964649205.1 uncultured Steroidobacteraceae bacterium | reverse complement strand
GCCATGTTGCCGAGCGACGCGAGGTAGGTGCCGCCGAGTGCGAGCAGCGCGCCCTGGATCACGATGTGGTTGCCGATCGCCGCCTGCAGCTCCGGCAGGAACAGCAGCGCCACACCCAGCATCCCGGCGCCGGCTGCGAGCAGCACGCGCTTCTCGATCGCGGTGCCGAAGAAGATCCTGGCATTGACGATGTTCAGGAAGATGATGGCGGTGAAGAGCACGGCCACCAGGCCGCTCGTCAGGTACTGGGTCGAGAGATAGGTGAACCAGTAGTTCAGGCAGAACAGGGTCAGTCCCTGGATCGCCACGAAGCGATGGTCGCGCCAGGAAAGTTTCAGCGTGCTGCCGGTCGCGGCCGCGTAGGCGAAGACAATCACGGCCGCCAGCCCGAACCGGTAGACCAGCGAGATCTCGGGCGCGACGACGCCCAACTGGAACTTGATGGCGTACCAGGTGGTGCCCCAGATGAGGACCACGATCGCGTAGATGAGGGGTGTCGGCACCCGGGGCACGCTATGCGCATACCCCAATCGAATCAATCACTAAACCTTAATCCGGCATCACAATTGGCGCGTGAGGGACTGCCCGAAAGCCGCTATGATGGACGACGATCCGCAAGGCGCCCGCAACCCGGACGGCGTGCCGCGGGTCCAACGCAAACGACCGCGGCTGCACAAGGGGACTGCCGCATGAGCTTGACGGTCGCGCTGGTCGCGACACTTGCGCTCGCCGCGCAGGCCGAGGGGCCGCGCGACGCCGCGGACTGGCGCGCCCAGTCCGACGCCCTGTATGCGCAGGGCGACCATGCCGGCGCCCTCGATGCGGCGCAGCGCGCACTGGCACTCGATCGCCGCGATCCGTGGTCGCGTTACGCCTGGGTACGCGCCCTTGCAGCCCTGGATCCCAACGCTGCGCGCGCTACCCTGCCCGGCCTGCAGGATCCGGTCGCGTTGCAGGCATTGCCGGCCGAGGAACGCGCCCGGCTCGACACGGCGCTCGGCTACCTGTGCCTCGACCTCGGCATCGAGTCACTGGCGACGATGCACTTTCAGAGCGTGCCCGCCGGCACTGCGAGCCATCCGCAGGCCCAGGCCGGGCTTGCGATACTCTCCGTGCGCCGCGGCCACACGCGTCAGGCACTGGTCTATTTCGTCCAGGCGCGCGTTTCGGGCAGACTCGACCCGCCGCTGGCCGAACTCGAGCGCGAGGCGCGCTTCCAGGTGGTGCTGCACGAATTCACGACCGCGCGCGACCTGCGCGACGCCAATGCCGCGGGCCGGGCCTACGCGACGCTCGATGAACTTCGTCCCAATCACCCGGCCACCCTGCGTGCGCGCGCCGATCTCGCACAGTTGCGCGGTGACGAGCCGGCCCGTGAGCGGGCCTTGCGCGACCTGCTGGCAGTTGATCGCGAGGCGCCCGGCGCCGCCAGCGAGCTCGTGGACTCGCTGCTGGCGCAGAATCGCCCGCGCGATGCGCTGGTCGTCGCCCGCGACCTGGCGCCGCAGCGCCTCGCCGCTGATTCCCAGCTGAGGGACATCGAGCGCAGCTGGGTGCCGCACCTCGACGTTTCCCTTGGCGGCCGTTGGCGCGACGGCCAGGCAAGCCACGACCATCTCGAACTGCCGCAGCTTGCGGTCGCATGGTCGGGAAACCATCCGCGGTTCGGCAGATTCCGCATTGCGGCCGAGGCTTCGAGCCCGGAGTCGGACACCGTGCCGGTGGGCGAGCCCTTCGGAAATTCGCCGGCCCTCGCCGTGCCCGCGGTTTCGCAGCACGCCGAGGGTGTCGCCGCTCACGCGCAATGGGCGCCCAGCACGAGGCTGCTGGTCGAGCTGGGTCACACGCCGACTTCTTTCGAGGTCAGCAACGTCACCGGCGCCCTGCGCTTTCGCGTGAACACGCAGGATGGACCCTGGAGCTTCGGGCTCGAGCGCCAGCCGGTCGCGGACTCGCTGCTGTCGCTGGCCGGCACCATCGACCCGGTCACGGGGCGCGACTGGGGCGGGGTGACGCGCAACCGGGCCTATCTGTCCGCGTACCTCGGCGATGACAGCCTCCGCTTCTACGGCTCGGTCTCCGGCGCGTTGTTCTCGGGGCATGGCGTGGATGACAACGCCCAGTGGTCCGGCGAAGCCGGCTTCTGGCAGCGCACCGCGTCCGGGAATGGCTGGCAGGCGAATCTCGGCGGCAGCCTGCGCGCCGAGGGCTTCGACGACAACCGCTCGCATTTCACGCTCGGTCACGGCGGTTACTTCAGCCCGAAGAAGTTCCTTGCCGTCGGCCCGACCTTCGACCTGCGCCGTCAGCACGATGCCGGCAGTTTCCGCCTCGAGGGCGGCGTGGCCTGGCAGGTCGTGCGCGAAGCGGCCAGCGAATTCTTCCCGGAAGACCCGCTGCTGCAGGCCGCAAGCGGCGATCCACGCTACGCGGGCGACTCGCGCGAGGGCGTCGGCGCACGCATTGCAGCCACTTTCGAGTGGCGCGTGTCCAGTCGTGCCGTTGCGGGCCTGCGACTGGAAGGCATGCGCGGCGAGGACTTCGACGAAGTGCGCCTGCAGGTCTATACGCGGCGCTGGGACCGTGCGATCACGGAGCCGTTGCGGGAACCGACTGCGACGATGGCGACGGCCGGCATGTACCAGCTCTTCTGAGCGGTCAGGCGCCGCGCCGGCGCGCGGCCAGGAATCCTTCCAGGTAACGCGCGAATCCCTCGCCCAGCTCGGGATGCTGCAGCGCGTACTCGACCGTCGCTTCGAGGTATCCGAGCTTGTTGCCGCAGTCGTAGCGTTTGCCGGCAAAGCGGTAGGAATGCACCGGCTCCTCAGCGAGCAGCGCAGCAATGCCGTCCGTCAGCTGGATTTCGCCACCCGCTCCGCGCCCGACGCGGCGTAGATGGCCGAAGATCGCACCCGACAGCAGATAGCGCCCGACCACCGCCAGGTTGGACGGCGCGTCGGCGGGCCTCGGCTTCTCGACGATGCGCGTGATGCGTGCCACCGGTCCGGCCGCCGGCTCGGTGGCCACGATGCCGTAGCGGTGCGTCTCGGCCGGGGGCACTTCCTCGACGGCGACCAGGCTGCCCTGTTGCTCCAGGTAGCGGTCGCGCATCTGCGCGAGCACTGGGGGCCCCGCATCGATCAGGTCATCGGCCAGATGAACGTAAAAGGATTCCCGGCCGACCACGGGCTGCGCGCACAGCACCGCGTGGCCGAGGCCGAGCGGCGCGGGCTGGCGGATGTAGATGCAGGCGGCGTCCGCCGGCAGCATCCCGCGCAGGGCATCAGCGAGCTCGCGCTTGCCCTGCGCCTCGAGCGCGGCCTCGAGCTCGGGGTCCGAGTCGAAGTGGTCCTCGATCGCGCGCTTGCTGGCGCCGGTGATGAACACGAGGTTGCGCGCGCCTGCCGCGAGCGCCTCTTCCGCCGCGTACTGGATCAGCGGCTTGTCGACCACCGGGAGCATTTCCTTCGGGCTCGCCTTGGTGGCGGGCAGGAAACGGGTGCCACGGCCCGCGACCGGGAAGACGGCAAAACGGATCGGTGCGGGACGGCTCACCGGCCGGATGATACCGGACCCGGCCCCCCGCCCGCACCGACCTGGGGCGGGATCAGCCCTTTTCGGTGTCGAAGCGCAGGTTCGACTTGTTCTGCTCGATGGTCTTCTTGCCGAGGCCCTTGACCCTGGCGAGGTCTTCGGCGCTCTTGAACGGGCCGTTCTTCTGGCGGTAGCTGACGATGGCTTCGGCCTTGGCCATGCCGACGCCGTCCAGCTCACGCGCCAGCGTCTTCGCGTCCGCTGTGTTGACGTTGACAGGCCCGGCGATGGCGGCCGGCGCGAGCAGCATCGCGGCCACGAGTGCCGCTCCCAGTCCTTTGGTGAACATGACTTGACTCCCTGTGGTCGCGCGCGGCGACCATCGCCGCGCCTGGAATGGAGGCTAGCGGCCACGCCAGCGCGGCGTCGCACGTCAATCGCCTGCGTATCGACAGAAAGGGGGGCTAGGGCTTGCCGCGCTCGAGGCCGGCGACCAGGTCGAAGCGCAGCAGCGGCCGCTGGCTGTCCCAGCTCTTGCAGCCGGGGCATTGCCAGAAGTGGTCGATGCTCGAGAATCCGCAGGTCATGCAGCGGTAGCGCGGGGTCGTCACCGCGAGGCGCCGCAGCACCCCGGCCACCTCGCGCACGGCCCCCGCATCGAGCGAGGCCGGATCGCGTCCGATCGCGCGCACCAGCCCGGCGATCGCCTCGTCATGTGCCAGGTACGCGCGCACGCGCTCTTCCAGGGGCGCGAACTCGAGTGCATCGGCCATGATGGCGGCGACGGCGATCTCGTGCCCGGCGTCGGCACGGGCGGCCACCAGGCGCGCCACCACCGTGTCGCCCTCGCCGCCGGCCGCGCGCGCGAGGCGGACCAGGCGCGGCATCACCTCGATCGCCAGCGCCGCATCCTGCGACAGCACCGTGGCCAGCAAGCGCTCCGCGAGCCCGAAATCGCGCTGCTCGACGGCGATGTCGGCGCGCACCAGCGCGCCGCGCGGGAACCGCCGGCGCTCGGTCCGCGCGGAACGCAGGTGCTTGCGTGCCTCGTCGAGCGCGCCGCGGGCGCGCGCCGACTCGGCGAGCTCGCAGAAGTAGTGCGCGATCGCACTCTCCTGCGGCGCACGGCCGGCTTTCTCCAGCTCGCGGAACACCGTGATCGCCCGGTGCCAGTCGTTCTCCTGCTCGTAGATCCGCATCAGCTTGCGCATGGCCGCCATGCGGTGCGCGCCCGAAGCCGCGAGCGGCTCGAGGATCTTCTCGGCGCGGTCCAGCATGCCGGCCTTCAGGTAGTCCTGCGCGAGTGCGAAGCTTGCCTGCTCGCGTTGCGAGGGCTCGAGCGACTCACGCGTGGCAATGTTCTGGTGGATCTTGATGGCGCGGTCCACTTCGCCACGCCGGCGGTACAGGCTGCCGAGCGCGAAGTGCGTCTCGACCGTGTCGCCATCGAGCTCCGCGGCGCGCAGGAAGGCCTCGAGCGCGCGGTCGGGCTGCTCGTTGACGAGGAAGTTGACGCCGGCCATGTAGTTGCCGCGCAGCCGCTCGGCGCCCACGGCGCTCGGCCGCGGCTTGCGCGCGGCGTAGAAGCCGATCGCCCCGCCGAGGAACAGGACTCCCAGCAGGATCCAGATCGACTCGAGGTTCATTCAGCTCTGCGTCGCGTCAGTCCCGGATCGGGTGCGACTGCCCGTCATTGACGCGCTCACGCAGGTCCTTGCCGGGCTTGAAGTGCGGCACGTACTTGCCGGCGAGCGCGACGGCCTCGCCGGTCTTGGGATTGCGGCCCTGGCGCGGGGGACGGAAGTGCAGCGAGAAACTGCCGAAGCCGCGGATCTCGATGCGCTCACCGCCGGCCAGGGCGTCGCTCATGATCTCGAGCATCTGTTTGACGGCGAGCTCGATGTCCTTGGCCGGCAGGTGCTTCTGCTTCGCGGCGATGATCTCGATCAGTTCTGATTTTGTCATGGCTCCCGTCCTGACAGACGCGGCGCGCCGGCGTCATCCCCGGCGGCGCACCGCGGGCCGGCTCACTGGCCGGAGATCTGCTCCTTCAGCAGGTCGCCGAGCGAGGTGCCGGTCGCCGAATCCGAGCCGCGATACTGCTGCATCGCCTCGGCTTCCTCCTCCGCCTCGATCGCCTTCACCGACAGCACGATGGCGCGGCTCTTGCGGTCCACGCCCACGAAGCGCGCCTCGACCTCGTCGCCGACCTTGAGCACCGTGCGCGCATCCTCCACGCGCTCGCGCGCGAGCTCGGATGCCCGCAGGCTGCCCTCGATGCCGTCGCCAAGGTCGATGATCGCGCCGCGCGCATCGACTTCCTTGACCGTGCCCTTGACCACGCTCCCTTTCGGGTGATCGGCCAGGTACGCGGAAATCGGGTCCTTGGCCATCTGCTTGATGCCGAGCGAGATGCGCTCGCGCTCGGGATCGATGGACAGCACCATCGCCTCGACCGTCTGGCCCTTCTGGTAGTCGCGCACAGCTTCCTCGCCGGCGCGGTCCCAGGAGATGTCCGACAGGTGCACCAGGCCGTCGATGCCGCCCGACAGGCCGATGAAGATGCCGAAGTCGGTGATCGACTTGATCTGGCCGGAGACGCGGTCGCCGCGGTTGAAGCTGTCGGCGAACTCGCGCCACGGATTCGGCTTGCACTGCTTGAGGCCGAGCGAGATGCGGCGGCGCTCCTCGTCGATGTCGAGGACCATGACCTCGACCTCCTCGCCCACGTGCACCACCTTGGCGGGATTGACGTTCTTGTTGGTCCAGTCCATCTCGGACACGTGGACCAGGCCCTCGACGCCCTCCTCGATCTCGACGAAGCAGCCGTAGTCCGCGATGTTGGTGACCTTGCCGAACAGGCGCGTGTTCGGCGGGTAGCGCCGCGCGATGTTCTGCCACGGGTCCGCGCCCAGCTGCTTGATGCCGAGCGACACGCGCTGCCGCTCGCGGTCGAACTTGAGGATGCGCACGTCGATCTCGTCGCCGACCTTGACCACTTCCGACGGGTGCTTGACGCGCTTCCACGCCATGTCGGTGATGTGCAACAGGCCGTCGATGCCGCCGAGGTCCACGAACGCGCCGTAATCGGTCAGGTTCTTG
>CAZYPM010000069.1:7795-10127 GCA_964649205.1 uncultured Steroidobacteraceae bacterium | reverse complement strand
CGCGCCGCCATCAGGTCACCGCCGCGCAAAGCCAGCAGGAAATACACGTCGGTGAACCAGATCGCCAGCAGCACGAGCAGCAGCGGCGTGTTGCGATTGCGCGAACGGATCAGTGGCGGCGCCACGAGCGCGGCCAGCGCTGGCAGGAACAGGAGGTCCGGAATTGCGACGATCGCAAAAGGCAGCGTGCCCAGCCCTGCGAATGCCAGGCGCCCGGCCAGCCAGAGTGCGGCGAGCAGCACCAGCGGCAGCCCGCCAAAGCCGCGCGCCCCGGTCCAGCTCGGCACAGCCGTCAGCAAGAACCCGGCGATTGCGGCGCCGACGAAGCCGTACACCATCTCGTGCCCGTGCCACAGCATGGGCGGGTGCATGCCGAACGGCTGCGCTGCCCCCGCCAGCATCCAGGACCAGGCGGCGATTGCCGCCACCGCGAATGCCCCGGCGGCCCAGAAGAAGGGACGGAAGCCGTACGCGAACAGCGCGAACGATGCGCGCGCCGCGCGAGCGCCCGCAGGCGGTGGATCGCTCACTTGCGCGTCGCCCGTCCGCGCGCCCGGATCGCGTCGGCGAGCACGACCGCATGGTTGATCTCCGGGTCCTTCGCGGCGTACAGCAGCGTCACGCGCTGCCGGATCGCGCGCTCGCGCAGTTCATCCAGTTCGACGCCGCGACCCGCCAGTTCCGCGAGGTAACGCCGGCGAAACTCGTCGAAGCGCCGCGCCTGGTGCGCGAACCACCTGCGCAGCCCGGGACTCGGCGCGAGTTCCGGTTCCCAGGAGTCCAGCGCCGCGCGTTCCCGCGTGATGCCCCGCGGCCAGAGGCGGTCCACCAGCACGCGGAAGCCGTCGGCGAGCATGGGCTCGTCGTAGACGCGCTTGATCCGCAGGTCGCAGCCACCCGCGGCCTGCGGCTCGAACTCGGGCAGCAGGCAGGGCGGTGAGCTGAATGGATTCACGTCGGCGGAAGATCGATTGGTCGGAGCGCCGAGATTTGAACTCGGGACCCCTTGCACCCCATGCAAGTGCGCTACCAGGCTGCGCCACGCTCCGACCGGGGAATGATAGCTGATCCGGGCGCGGCCGGGCTCAGCGGCGCAGGATCCTGAGCAGTTCCTCGAGTTCGGCCCGCACCTGGCGGATGACCTGCCGGCTCTGGGTGTTGTCCTCGCGCGCCTCGTCGCCTTCGAGACGGTTGCGCGCGCCGCCGATCGTGAAGCCCTCGTCGTAGAGCAGGCTCCTGATCTGGCGGATCGTGATGACGTCGGTGCGCTGGTAATAGCGGCGGTTGCCGCGGCGCTTGACCGGCTTGAGCTGCGGAAATTCCTGTTCCCAGTAGCGCAGCACGTGCGGCTTGACGCCGCACAGGTCGCTGACTTCACCGATGGTGAAATAGCGCTTGGCCGGGATCGCCGGCAGGTCCTTGTTGTTACTTGCTTCCAGCATAGGCCTCGACCCGCGCCTTCAGCTTCTGGCCGGGACGGAACGTGACTACGCGGCGCGCGGAAATCGGGATTTCCTCGCCGGTCTTGGGATTCCTTCCCGGGCGCTGGTTCTTGTCGCGCAGGTCGAAGTTGCCGAAACCTGAGAGCTTCACCTGCTCGCCGGTCGCGAGTGCCGCACGGATCTCCTCGAAGAAGAGATCGACGAGCTCGCGGGCTTCGCGCTTGTTGAGGCCGAGCTGGTTGAACAGCGCTTCGGCGATTTCCGCCTTGGTGAGTGCCATTCGGACTATTCCCGGATCCCCGCCTTCCAGTCACCCTTCACACGCTCGATCACCGCGGCCATCACGGCATCGGCTTCCCCGTCGGTAAGGGTGCGAGAAGTTTCCTGTAAAATCAAGCCTAAAGCGATACTTTTTCGACCGGGTTCTACCCCCTTGCCCCGGTACACGTCGAACACGTGGAGTTCGCGCAATAGGTCTTTTGCGGCCAAATTAACACTTTTCCGCAGATCGTCCAGCGTCACCGACTCATCCACCACGACCGCCAGGTCGCGACGAATGAGCGGGAATCTGGAAATTTCCTCAAATACAGGAACTTCCGCGCGGAAGCTCGGATCGATTGCGAGCTCGAACAGCCAGCAGGCTGAGCGGATCTCGAGCTTGCGCGCAATCTCCGGATGCAGCTGCCCGAGCGCGCCGAGCCGCGTCCCGCCGTCCATCACCACGGCGGCACGGCCCGGGTGCAGGCAGTCCAGCTGCGCTGCGACGTAACTTATTGCACCGCTCCTGCCGGTCAGTGCGAACAGCGCCTCGACGTCCGACCTGAGATCGTAGAAATCCGCTACGCGCTTTTCCACGCCCCACTGCTCAGGCAGCACGGGCCCGGTGATCA
>CAZYPM010000069.1:0-7695 GCA_964649205.1 uncultured Steroidobacteraceae bacterium | reverse complement strand
CCCGGCCACAGCGATACGCGCATCTCGCCGAGTTCCGCCGAGATCGGGTTCGCGACGGGCAGCGCCTCGCGCCCCGGGAACAGCAAGCGCTGCAGGCGCGCGTCCACGAAGCCGTAGGTGATGGCCTCCTGGTAACCGCGGTCCACCAGTGCGAGCCGGAGGCGCTCGCGCGTCACGGCCTGCTCGGTCACCGGCTGCGGCCGCTGCGGCATGCGCGCGTCGCGCTTCGGGATCTCGTCGTAGCCGTAAATGCGCCCGATCTCCTCGATCAGGTCCTGCTCGATCGTGATGTCAAAGCGATGGCTCGGCGGGATCACGCCGAGCACGTCGCCGGCGCCCGCCACCTGCATGCCGAGGCGGCGCAGGATGTCCTCGATCTCGCTGCGCGGAATCTCGACGCCGAGCAGGCTCGCCACGCGCTCGGGCCGCAAGGTCACGCTCGGGCGCTTCGGCTGCTGCGCTTCCGCCTGGGTCAGCACCGCCGGGCCCGGGCGGCCGCCCGCGATCTCGGTCAGCAGCCGGGTCGCGCGCTCGAGCGCGCGTTCCTGGCCGCGCGGATCCACGCCGCGCTCGAAGCGCTGCGAGGCGTCGGTGATCATTCCGTAACGGCGGGCGCGCCCGGCGATCGCATCCGGTGCGAAGAACGCCACCTCGAGGAACACGTCGGTCGTGTCCGCGGCGATGCCGCTCTTCTCGCCCCCCATCACGCCCGCGAGGCCGACCGGCGCGGCCGCATCCGCGATCACCAGCGTGTCGGGATCGATCGCGATCTCCCGGCCGTCGAGCAGCCTGAGCCGTTCGCCCGCGCGCGCGAGGCGCACGTCGATGCGCGTGTCGAGGCGGCGCAGGTCATAGGCGTGCATCGGCTGGCCGAGCTCGAGCATCACGTAGTTCGTGACGTCCACGACCGGGCTGATCGGCCGCAGACCGGCGCGGCGCAGGCGCTCGCGCATCCACTGCGGCGTGCGCGCCTTCGGATCCACGCCCTGGATCACGCGGCCCGCGAATCGCGGGCAGGCCGCCGGCGCCTCCAGGCGCACCTCGAACTTCGCCCGATGCGCGGCGGCGACCGGCTCGATCGCGGGCGGCGTCAGCCTGCGCCCGGCGATGGCCGCGACTTCGCGCGCGACGCCGATCATCGACTGCACGTCGCCCCGGTTCGGCGTCACGTTCAGCACCAGGATCGAGTCGTCGAGTGCGAGCGCCTCGCGCAGGCCCTGCCCGGCCCGCAGGCCATCGGGCAGGTCGAGGATGCCCTCGTGGTCCTCGGACAGGCCGAGCTCGCGCGCCGAGCACAGCATGCCCGCGGACTCGACGCCGCGCAGCGTCGCGCGCGTGATCGTGAGGCCGCCCGGAAGCCTGGCGCCCTCGAGCGCGAACGCCGTCTTCATCCCGGCATGAACGTTGGCTGCGCCGCAGACGACCGTGAGCGGCTTGCCGCCGCCCGAGACCTGGCAGACGGTCAGCTTGTCGGCCCCCGGATGGCGCTCGACCGACAGCACCTCGCCGACCACGACGCCGGTGAAGGGCTCCGCGGCCGGCTCGATCGCCTCGACCTCGATACCGCCCATGGTCAGGCGCGCGCCCAGGGTCGCGGCATCCCAGCCGGTGTCGACCCACTCGTTGAGCCATGCGAGGCTGACGCGCATCTCAGCCCCGGTTGAATTGCGCGAGGAAGCGCAGGTCGTTTTCGAAGAACAGGCGCAGGTCGCTGACCGCGTAGCGCAGCATCGCGAGGCGCTCTATCCCCATGCCGAAGGCGTAGCCCTGCCAGCGCGTCGCGTCCACGCCGCAGGCCTTGAGCACGTTCGGGTGCACCATGCCGCAGCCCAGGATCTCGAGCCAGCCGGTCTGCTTGCAGACACGGCAACCCGTGCCGTCACAGAGCACGCACTGGATGTCGACCTCGGCGGAGGGCTCGGTGAACGGGAAGTACGACGGCCGGAAGCGCAGGCCGCGCGGCTTCTCGAAGAACTGCTCGGCGAATCCCGCGAGCACGCCCTTCAGGTTTGCGAGGCTGATGTCCTCGTCGATCACCAGGCCCTCGACCTGGTGGAACATCGGGCTGTGCGTCAGGTCGTGGTCGCGGCGGTACACCGGTCCCGGCGCGATCACCCGGATCGGCACGCCGTGCAGCTGCATGGCGCGGATCTGCACCGGCGAGGTGTGCGTGCGCAGCAGCCGCCCGTCGCCGAAATAGAAAGTGTCGTGCATGGCGCGCGCCGGATGGTCGACGGGAATGTTGAGCGCCTCGAAGTTGTGGAAGTCGTCCTCGACCTCGGGGCCCTCGGCGACGGTGAATCCGGCGCGGCGGAAGATCGCCTCGACGCGCAGCCGCGTGCGCGTGACCGGATGCAGGCCGCCCGGGGCCTGTCCGCGACCGGGCAATGTGACGTCGATGGCGCCCGCAGAAAGTTCGCGGTCGAGCGCAGCCGATTCGAGCTCGGCGCGGCGTGCGTCGAGCGCGGCGGCGATGGACGCCTTGGCCTCGTTGACCTCGGCGCCGCGGCTGCTGCGCTGGTCCGGCGGCAGCGTTCCGAGTTCCTTCAGGAACGCGGTGACGCTGCCCTTCTTCCCGAGGACAGAGACGCGAACCTCTTCGAGCGCGGCCAGATCCGCGCAATTGCGAATGAGGATCAGCGTATCGCTGACGTGCGACTCCAGGTCCCTCACCCGACCCCCTGAGCCGGCCTTACTTCGTGGCCAGTGCGGCTTTCGCCTTCTCCGCGATCGTGCCGAACGCGGCGATGTCGTTGACCGCCAGGTCCGCAAGCGCCTTGCGGTCGAGCTCGATGCCCGCCGCCTGCACGCCGGCGATGAACCGGCTGTACGACAGCCCGAATCCGCGTGCGGCTGCGTTGATGCGCTGGATCCACAGTGCCCGGTAGTCGCGTTTCTTGATCCGGCGCCCCGCGTAAGCGTACTGGCCGGCCTTGATCACCGCCTGTTTCGCGACGCGGAACACCTTGCGCCGGGCGTTGTAGTAGCCCTTGGCCTTCTTCAGGACCTTCTTGTGGCGGCGTCCTGCAATGACGCCACGTTTCACTCTTGCCATGTCACATCCCTCCTCAGACGTGCGGCATCAGCCGCTCGAGCCGGCCGACGTCGGTGTCGTGGACCATGGTCGCGCCGCGCAGCTGGCGCTTACGCTTCTTGGTCATCTTGGTGAGGATGTGGCGGCGGTTCGCCTGGCCGCGCTTGAAGCCTTTCGCCGTCTTGCGAAAACGCTTCGCCGCAGCCCTGTTGGTCTTCAACTTGGGCATCGTTCATCTCCTGTTATGACCTCTTCGCTCCGCTTGCGCGGGCTGGAGGCGAATCGGCGGTTACCCGCCGGTCACTTCTTCTTGGGAGCGATCACCATGGTGATCTGGCGTCCCTCCATCGCGGCATGCTGCTCGATCTGGCCGTGCTCGGCCAGGTCGACCACCAGCCGGTCGAGGAGTTTGCGCCCGATCTCCGTGTGGGCCATCTCCCGGCCGCGGAACCGCATGGTTACCTTGGCCTTGTCGCCGTCGGTCAGGAACCGGATCAGGTTACGCAGCTTGACCTGGTAATCCGCCGTTTCCGTGCCCGGCCGGAACTTCACTTCCTTGAGCTGGATCTGCTTCTGCTTGCGCTTCGCCGAGTGAGCCTTCTTGTTCTGCTCGAACAGGTACTTCCCGAAGTCCATGATCCGGCAGACAGGGGGTTCGGCGGTCGGCGAAACCTCCACGAGATCCAGTTCCTCGGCGGCGGCCTTTGCGAGCGCCTCGCCTCGGGTCATGACACCGACCTGACTGCCGTCGGCGCCGATCACGCGTAATTGCGGCGCAAGGATCTCCTCGTTGCGCCTTACGCGTTTGCTTGTCGAAATACTCAATCCTCCAAATAACGACGGCCGCGGCTCGCCACATCCTGGGCGATCCGGGCGGCCACCTGTTCCAGCGGCAAGGCGCCCAGATCCTTCCCGGATCGCGTGCGCACGGCCAATGTCCTGGACTCGACTTCCCGATCTCCTGCCACCAGCAGGTACGGGACACGCTTCAGCGTGTGCTCGCGGATTTTATAGCCCACCTTTTCGTTCCGCAAGTCGATTTCTGCGCGAAGCCCCTGATTTTTAAGGAATTCGGTCGCCTCGACCGCGTAATTGGCCTGCTTTTCGCTGATATTCATCACCACCGCCTGCACCGGCGCGAGCCAGGTGGGCAGGCGGCCGGCGCAGTGCTCCAGCAGGATGCCGACGAAACGCTCGAGCGAGCCGAAGATGGCCCGGTGCAGCATGACCGGCGTCTTCTTCTGGCTGTGCTCGTCGATGTAGTGGGCGCCGAGGCGGCCGGGCAGGTTCAGGTCCACCTGCCACGTGCCGCATTGCCAGTCGCGGCCGATGGCGTCCTTCAGCACGAACTCGAGCTTCGGGCCGTAGAACGCGCCCTCGCCCGGGTTGAACTCATATTCGATGCCCGCCGCGCGGGTGCCGGCCTTCAGCGCCTCCTCCGCGCGGGTCCAGGTGTCGTCGTCGCCGCCCCGCCGCGGCGGCCGGTCGGCGCACATCACCCGCACCTCGTCGAAGCCGAAGTCACGGTAGATGGCCATCATGAGCTCGATGCCGCGCACGGTTTCGTCCGTGATCTGGTCCTCGGTCACGAACACGTGCGCGTCGTCCTGGGTAAAGGCGCGCACGCGCAGCAGCCCGTGCAGCGCGCCCGAGGGCTCGTAGCGATGCACCTTGCCGAACTCGGCGTAGCGGATCGGCAGCTCCTTGTAGCTGTGCAGGCCCTGGCGGAACACCTGGATGTGCCCCGGGCAGTTCATCGGCTTGATCGCGTAGACGCGCTCATCCGGCGTCTTGGTCAGGAACATGTTCTCGCCGAACTTCTCGACGTGGCCCGACTGCACCCAGAGCTCGCGATCCATGATCTCGGGACTGTTGACCTCCTGGTAGCCGGCGGCCGCCTGCTTGTCGCGCATGTAGGCGATGAGCTGCTGGAACAGCGTCCAGCCGTGCGGGTGCCAGAACACCGCGCCCGGCGCTTCTTCCTGGAAGTGGAAGAGATCGAGCTCGCGGCCGATGCGGCGGTGGTCGCGCTTCTCGGCCTCCTCGAGGCGCGTCAGGTATTCCTTGAGCTGCTTCTCGTCGGCCCAGGCCGTGCCATAGATGCGTTGCAGCATCTCGTTCTTCGAGTCGCCGCGCCAGTAGGCCCCAGCGACCTTGGTCAGCTTGAACGCGCCGAGCTTGCCGGTGGACGGCACGTGCGGGCCGCGGCAGAGATCCTCCCAGTCGCCCTGGCCGTAGAGCGAGATCTCCTCGCCCGCCGGGATCGCGGCGATGATCTGGGCCTTGTAGTGCTCGCCAATCGACTTGAAATGCGCGACCGCCGCGTCGCGCGACAGCACGCGGCGGTGCACCGGCTGGTCCGCCTTCACGAGTTCGTGCATCTTCGACTCGAACTTCTCGAGATCCTCCGGCGTGAAGGGCCGCTCGAAGGCGAAGTCGTAATAGAAACCGTCTTCGATCACCGGACCGATCGTCACCTGCGCCTTCGGATAGATGGACTGCACGGCCTGCGCCAGCAGGTGCGCGGTCGAGTGGCGGAGGATCTCGAGGCCCTCACGGTCCTTCGAGGTGATGATGCGCACCCTGGCGTCGCCCGTGATCGTGAACGAGGTGTCGACGAGCCGGCCGTCGACCTCACCCGCGAGCGCCGCCTTCGCCAGGCCCTTGCCGATGGCGGCAGCGACCTCGGCGACGGTCACCGGTCGGTCGAAAGGCCGCTGGCTGCCGTCTGGAAGGGTGATTACGGGCATCGTGCGTATCGCCAGGTGGTGGGGGCCCGGGATCAGACCTTCGGCCCGCAGCTCACACGGAGGTCGATCCGCTCATTCATGGTGTTCACGCCCTCCAGCTCGAGCAGCGCGCTCCAGCCCTCGATGGTGAGCTTCGCCGTCCCGGTCTCGCCGCTTCCCGCATTCACGACGTAAGCGGGAGGGCTCGACCCGTCCGGCTTGACCACGACGATGCCGAGGTGGAACTTCGTCGTGACGTCGTCGAAGATCAGGTGCTCCGCGCCGAACGAGACGCTGTTGATCTCGAGGTCGCCGTTGGGCGAGTCGATGGTCCAGGAATTGGCGCCCGCCGTCGCCATCCTTCCGCACATGCGGTGGATGCCGCTGGAGTGATACTCGCCGGCGTTCGGGCCACTCAGGATGACGGCGCGGACTTCGGTGGGACGGATCGCCGCCTCCCAGTCCTCGCCGGCGGGCGCTTCGGCCGCCGGTGCCGAGGCGGCCGGCGCTTCCTCCGCGACCGCCTCGGCAGCGTTGTAATCGAGTTCGTCGGGAGCGGCCTGGTTCGCTTCGTCTTCGGCCGACGGCGCGCAACCCAGGAAGACCGCGCTCAGTGCGGCGATGGCGAGTCCGCGTCCCCACATCGGTCCCCCTCCCTCTCGACAGAATGGAATGGTGGGCGCGACAGGGATCGAACCTGTGACCCCTACCATGTCAAGGTAGTGCTCTACCGCTGAGCTACGCGCCCGAAAAGAGGCGGAATAGTAGTGGATTCCGCTACTTGGGTCCACCGCACGGCGCGCCGCGCCGGCCGGTGCCGCTCAGGGAGAGATCAGCCGCGCGAGCGCGTCGAAGTCGATCGATTCGATGACAGGCGCCAGCCGTTGCTCGTCGGCATTGATGCTCACGGCGATGCCATGCGCAAAGTTCGCCGGCACGTGACTGCGCGCCACGAGTTGCCGGCCGCCGTGACTCAGCGTTCGCCATTGTCCGTAGAGGACCATTGCCCCGCCCTGGTACGAGTCGTCATGACGACTGTTCCAGCGATAGGCTGCCTGCGGACTCCCGGCAACCGTGATCGCGGTGCTGTCATCGCCGGCGGGTGATTCCGCCCAGGGATTCACGCGCACCGAGATGCCGATTTCGATGTCGCGCATGGCCTCCTTCATGATCGCCTGCATGCGCTCTTCGGCATCGCCTTCTTCCATGATCGTTTTCCCCTGCTCCTGCAGCACTGCCATCTGCTCGTTGAGCGCCAGCGCCCTGGGCATGTCTCCTTTTTCAATCAACGCGACTTGCTGCTTGACCAGGACCTCGCTCTTGGCTTGGAGCGCATCGAGGCGCGGCTGCTTGCTCGCCATGTCCGCCTTCATGATCTCGGCAGCTGCCCGGGTCCCGGCCTCCATCTCGGCCTGCTTTGCCGGGTCCGCACGCCGGAAAGTACGCGAGTAATCGTACGGCCAGGGCTTGCGCTCGAAATCCATGCACAGGCTTTCCGGCACCCTCGGCGGGTCGTCATTGACGACAACCCAGCCGGCGGGCGCCTGCGGCAGCGCCCGCCGCACCGCCTCGAGGATGCGCATCATGTTGGCGCGCTCCGAGGCGGTCGTGTCCCGGGTACCCGCATAGCAGACGCTGTCGGCTGCGGCCGCACTTGCGAAGAGCGCGAGCAAGCACAGAGACGCAGATCCGGAGAAAACCCTGGCATTCTCCATCGGAGGACTCCCCTTCGTTCAGCCGGCGAGCCGATCCGCATCGGCTCCCAATGATGCGTGCCGGATTTCGGCGATCTCGTCGCGAACCAGAGCCGCCTTCTCGAATTCCAGGTTGCGCGCGAGCCGGAACATCTCCTGCTCGAGCCGCTTGATCTGCTGCAGCGCCTGCTCGGGCGTGAGGCGCGGGCCCTTGCGCCGCGCCTCTCCTGCCGGCACT
>CAZYPM010000068.1:0-10424 GCA_964649205.1 uncultured Steroidobacteraceae bacterium | reverse complement strand
GCCGCGAACACGCCGGAGAGTTCCGCCGCCACGTAGCCGCTGCCGGCGATGGCGACCGAGGCCGGCATCCGCTCCAGCGCGAAGAAGCCATCGGAAGTGATGCCGAGCTCCGCACCCGGGATCGCCGGCACCGCCGGATGGCCGCCGGTCGCGACCACGATGCGGGCGGCGGCATATTCCTGCGCGCCGATCACGACCCTGCCGGCGCCGGCGACGCGCGCGCGCTCCGTCACGAGCGTCACGCCGCGTTTCGCCAGGTTCTCGAGATAGATGCCGTGCAGCTTGCGGACATACCCGTCGCGGCGTTCCTTCAGCGCGCGCCAGTCGTGGCCGCGCAGCTCGACGTCGAAACCGTAATCGGCCGCATCGGCGATACCGTGCGCGAGCTCGGCCGCGTGGTACATGAGCTTCTTCGGCACGCAGCCCGCGTTCACGCAGGTGCCGCCGATCGGCCCGGGTTCGGCCAGCACCACGCGCGCGCCGTGCTCGGCGGCGCGCTGGGCGCAGGCGAGCCCGCCGCTGCCGCCGCCGATGACGGCGAGATCCCAGGATTCGCGACCGGTTGCCACGGAGGCCGATGATATACTCGATTCACACATGGCCTGGATCATCGTGCCCGCGATCGCGGCGCTCGCCGTGGCGGCAGCGGTCCTGATCCGCCGCGGGCTGCTGCGCCTCGACCGGGACGCGCGCGCGGCCTGGGAAGCACTCGCGGTCCAGCTCGGCAAGCGCGAGGAGCTCATGACCCGCATCGTCGAACTCTGCGGGCGCCTGATGCGCGAGGAACCGGAGACGCTCGAGCGCGCGCGCATGGCGACGCTCGCGGTGCTCGCCGCCACCTCGCGCACGGATATCCCGGCGCTGGCCGCCGCGGAGGAACAGCATCGCGCCGCCGCGGGCGACCTGCTGACCATCGCGGGCAGTTACCCCCAGCTTGCGACCAGCACCGCCTTCGCGGCGCTGGTCGCGCGCGTGGACGAACTCGACGCGCGCGTCGCCGCGCGACGCGAGCAGTACAACGCCGCGGCCAGCGTCATGAACCTGCGCTGCGCAGCGTTCCCGCACCGCCTGGCCGCGCGCGCATTCGGTTTCCGGCCCGCGGAGCTGCTGCCGTGATCCGCATCGCGAGCTGGAACGTCAATTCGCTCAAGGTCCGGCTCGAGCACCTGGGGCGATGGCTGGCGGAGCATCCGGTGGACGCGATCGCGCTGCAGGAACTCAAGACGCCGGACGAGCAGTTCCCGGCCGACGAAGTGCGCGCGCTCAGCTTGCACGCCGCGCACTACGGCCAGAAAACCTACAACGGCGTCGCCATCCTCGCGCACAAGCCGCCGGCCGATGTCGCGACGGGCATGCCGGGCAGCGACGACCCGCAGCGGCGCGTGATCGCGGCGACGGTCGCCGGCATCCGGCTCGTGAATGTCTACGTGCCGAACGGGCAGGAAGTCGGCTCGGACAAGTTCGCCTACAAGCTCGACTGGCTGGCACGGTTGCGGAGGCACTTGGCCACCCTGTTGAAGAAGCACCCGCTGCTGCTGGTCGCCGGCGATTTCAACATCGCGCCCGAGGACCGCGACGTGCACGACCCGGCGAAGTGGGAGGGCTCGGTGCACGTGAGCCCGCCCGAGCGCGAGGCGCTCGCCGCGATCCTGGCGCTCGGCTTCGAGGACCTGTTCCGCCGCTTCGAGCAGCCGCCGGGCAGCTATTCCTGGTGGGACTACCGGATGGGCGCTTTCCGCCGCAATCACGGCCTGCGCATCGACCTGATGCTCGCCTCGCCCGCGCTGGCCGCGCGCTGCAACTCCTGCACCATCGACCGCGCGCCGCGCGCCTGGGAACGGCCCTCGGACCACGCGCCGGTTACGGCCGCGTTTGACATAGACCGGGGGGCAGGAATGTGACGGCGCTCAAGTTCGCGGCATACGGCCCGGCCCGGGCCGGGCCGCAGTCCGTAGACTGGCCCGCAGCACCGCCGATCCAGGAGGCTCGCGGCCGAGTGCCCCGCCCCTACCGCCGCAGCGATTACGACGTCACCGACACGGTGCAGGTCAGCTCGCCGCCCGCCGTGCGCGAGGCCGTGCTCGACCTCTACTCGCGCACCTGGCCCGGGGCGCCGCTGGCCACGCTCACGCGCGCGCTCACCGACTTCGAGCGGCTGTTCACCGGGCAGGAGCCCGGCTACCTCGGCGTGGACACGGTCTATCACGACCTGCAGCACTCGCAGGACGTGGTGCTCGCGATGGCGCGACTGATGGCCGGCTACGAGGCGGACCCGGACGGGCCGCGCATCGGCCCGGAACGCGCGCTGATGGGCATGGTGACGGCGTTGTTCCATGACTCCGGCTACATCCGCGAGCAGGGCGAGGCGTCGATCCCGAACGGCGCCGTGTTCACGCGCAACCACGTCACGCGCAGCGCGCAGTACCTGGCGAAGTACCTGCCGGGCGCCGGCCTCGGCCAGTGGGTGCCGGTCGCCACGCGCATCGTGCACTTCACCGGCTACGAGGTGCCGCTCGACTCGATCCGCGTGGCTGACTCGCGCGACCGGCTGGTCGGCCACATGCTGGGCACCGCCGACATGCTGGCGCAGATGGCGGACCGCTGTTACCTCGAGAAGTGCCGCGACCGCCTGTACGCGGAGTTCGTGCTCGGCGACGTCGCAGTGAGCAACGGCAGCGGCGGGACCAAGGTGCTCTACGGCTCCGGACTCGACCTGCTGCGCCAGACGCCCAAGTTCATCTCGTCCACGATCGACAACCGGCTCGGCAAGGCTTTCAACCACGCCTACCGCTACCTCGAGCCGCTGTATGGCGGCGACAACCCGTACATGAACGCGATCCGCAAGAACGTGGAATACCTGCAGACGCTGATGCGCGGCAGCCGCTGGCCGATGCTGCGGCGCAACCCGCCGGTGTTCACGGTCGAGCGCAACCCGATGTCCGGGATGCGGGCGCTCATGGTCGAGCACCTCAAGGAAATCTGGGGCGTCGGAACTACGCCGGGCGGCGCGAGCTGATCTTCGCCCAGCGCGAGCGCATGCGCGGCGGCGCGTCCACGTCCCGCACGTAGCGCGCGAGGATCGCGGGCAGCCGCGCGAGGATATCGGCCTCGCCGTCCACGCCGGATCCGCGGATCGCGTCTGCCAGCAACTCCGTCGTCATCATCGGCAACGCCTGCCGCGACACCGGCGCGAAGCTGAGGTGCCAGGGCTCCGGCTGCACGCCGCGTCCGCGGCGCGTGTACGGGCGGTAGAAGCCGAAGCGGTTCATGTGCCGCTCGAGCCAGGCCGACAGCGGCGCGAACGCCCCGCCGCGCCGGAACTCGCCGGTCTCCAGGCGCGGCTGGTAGCCCTTCGCAATCACCCCGCCGTCGGCGACGTCCAGGTCCGTACCCCAGTGATGCCGGCTCGCGCCCGGCAGCGCCGACCACAGCAGGATGGCCTCGACCCGCTCGCCGGGGGTGAGTGACGCCATGTTTAGCGGCCGGCCGCGCCGGTCCTGCGCCGGCCGCTCGCCGCGGTACTTGGCGTTCCAGATGAGGCGCTGGCGGTCGAAATCCCGGAAGGACGAGAGCGGCAAGAGGTCGAAGCCGGCCTGCCGGGCCGCCGCCCGCATGGCCAGGAAGGCCCCGACCGCCGCGGCATGCAGCGTGCAGCGCGGCTCCTCCAGCGTGACCACGTGGCCACGGTCCCGTCCGGTCAGCTGCAATTCGTTCAAATTGGGGGACCCCGCACGGTGCCGTATGATGCGGGTTTCCGGGGGGAGCCGCCACGACCGCATGAGCCGCCTGTTCGGCAGCAAGGGGATCGCGATCGCGACCGCCGGCGGCGCCGCCGCCGGCATCGTGCTCGCTGCCGCGATCGTCGCGGGCTGGGGCCCGGCGGAGGCTTCCGGCTGGGTGCTGTGGATGCTCGCGGGCGCGGTCGCCCTGCTGGTCGCCGCCTTCATCGCCAACCGCCAGTACGCCGCGCGCGTCGAGCGCCCGATGGCGGAACTGCTGCGCGCGGTCGAGCGGCTCTCGGGCGGCGACTGGGCGACCCGCATCGAGGCGCCCGGCGGGCGCATCGCCGGCGTGCTCGGCGGCGCGCTCGAGCGGCTGCGCGTCAACCTCGCGGACCACGCGGCGACCGGCCGCGCCCTCGACGTCATGCTGGACAGCATGAACGACGCCGTGTTCCTGACCTCGCCCGACGGCCTGGTCAAGCGCGTCAACCTGGCCGCCACGCAGATGCTCGGCTGGTCGCAGGCGGAACTGCTCGGCCGCGAGCTCGGCTACCTGGTCTCCGAGCAGGACCGCCCGAATTTCTCGGTGGAGCAGGCCGCGAACGAGACGCTCGAGCTCACCATGCGCAGCAAGAGCGGCCAGACCATCCCGGTGTCGCTGTCGGGCTCGGTGATGGCCGCCGAGGACCCGCGCTTCCAGGGCTGCATCTTCGTCGCGCGCAACATCACCGAGCGCAAGCGCGCGGAGCGGCGCATCCGCTACCTGGCGCGCTACGACACGCTGACCAAGATCCCGAACCGCCTGCAGTTCCAGCACTCGCTGCAGCAGGCAATCGCGCGCACCCTGCGCGCCGGGCGCGAACTGGCGCTGCTGTACATGGACCTCGACCGCTTCAAGGAGGTCAACGACACCTTCGGCCACGCCGCCGGCGATCGCGCGCTCGAGATCCTCTCCGAGCGCATGAACCGCAAGCTGCCGCAGAACACCATGCTCGGGCGCCTCGCCGGCGACGAGTTTGCGCTGTTCATCGAAAACCTGCCGGCCGAGACCGACAACCGCCCGGCGATCGCGGCGCTGGCGCGCGAGGTGCTGGACGAGCTCGGCCGCCCGTTCCAGCTCGGGCAGCACGAGCTGTACGTCACCGGCAGCATCGGCATCGCGCTGTGCCCGCGCGACGCCGACAACGTGGTGGACCTGATCCGCGACGCCGACGCGGCCATGTACTACTCGAAGCAGAACGGCGGCAACAGCCACAGCTTCTACACGCCGGAGATGAGCGCGGTCGCGGTCGAGCGCCTGATGCTCAAGTCGAAGCTGCGCCGCGCGGTCGAGCGCGAGGAGCTCGTGATCCTGTACCAGCCGAAGGTGGACCTGCGCGACGGCCGCGTGGTCGGGGCCGAGGCGCTGGTGCGCTGGCGGCTGCCGGGCCACGGCGACATCCCGCCGGCGCAGTTCATTCCGCTCGCCGAAGAGTCGAACCTGATCCAGGAGATCGGCGAGTGGGTACTGAAGCGCGTCTGCCGTGACTACCGCAGCTGGCAGGACCAGGTGCCGCGGCCCGGACGGATCTCGATCAACCTGTCGCTCAAGCAGCTGCGCCAGGCCGAGTTCCTGACGCGCTACCGCTCGGTGTTCGACGACACCGGCGTCGCGCCCTCGAACTTCGAGCTCGAGATCACCGAGACCACCCTGATGACCGAGGCCGGGCGCATGGTGCGCCTGCTCGACGAGCTGCACGCCATGGGCGTGCACCTCTCGATCGACGATTTCGGCACCGGCTACTCGTCGCTGTCGGCGCTGCAGCAGTTCCCGGTCGGCACGCTCAAGATCGACCAGTCGTTCGTGCGCCACGCAGTCGTGTCGCCTTCCGACACCACGCTGGTCAAGACGATCGTCGAGATGGGCAAGAACCTCTCCCTCGAGGTGGTCGCCGAGGGCATCGAGTCGCAGCAGCAGCTCGACTACCTGCGCGGCCTGGACTGCCACTACGGCCAGGGCAAGCTGTTCGGCGAGCCGATGACGGCGGCGGAATTCCTCGCGCTGCTGCTCGCGCAGGCGCGCGGCGAGGCCGGCTACGGGCGGTTGTTCGCCGGCGCCTGAAGGTCCGCGGCGATGGCGTCGAAGCTGCGGGTCGCGACCTCGGTCGCCGCGCGGCCGAAGGCCCCATCGAGCGCGGCCACCACCTCCGTCAGCCGGTTCGCCGCCGCCGGTTGCGCGGTCGCAACCGAGAACGAGGCGAGCACGCGGCGGTCCGCCTGCCGCCCGAGCGTCGCGGCCAGCACCACGCGCGCGGTCGGCACCGCACCCGCCGTGTAATCCGCCTCGAAGACCTGCACATTGACCGACAGCACGTAAGTCGCGCGGAAACGCCCGAGGTCGCCCTGCACGGAGCGCAGCCGGCGGCTGCCTGCCAGCGATTCGACCAGCGCCGACTGCACCATCGTGGGCAGGTCCTCGGCCCAGCGCGCGCCCGCGTAGTAGTCGAAGCGCAGCCCGGGCCAGCGCGTCGCGATGCGGTTCACCCCGAGCCCGGGCGCCGACTCCGGGCGCGCCACCACCAGGTCGGCATCGAGCCCGTCGCCGCCCGGCAGTTCTGGCGCCACGACGCGGTACATCCGCGGCTCCGGGTCGGTGTTCTTCAGGCTGCCGACGCAGCCGGCGGCGGCGAGCGCGAGCGCAGCGGCGGTGACGGCGAGCGTCGTTCTCATGGCGGAATCTCCACGCCGGAGGGCGCCGGCTTGTAGACCAGGCGGGACGGATCCTGCTCCAGGCCCTGCGAGAGCGCCTCGAAGGCGCGCACCGCCTGGCGCGTCTCGCGCAGCAGCTGCTCGAACTCCGCGAGGCCCTGGCCGGCGAAGCGGTCCAGGTTGCCCTCGTTGCGCTCGATGAAGCGGTCCAGGCGCGCGGTGGTGGCGGCCACGTTGTCCGCGACTTCGCGCAGCCGCCGGACCGTGGTCTTGATCTGCTCGCCGCTGCTGGCGGTCAGCTCGCGCAGGTTCGCAGCCGTGCCCCTCATTTCCTCCGCGGCCCCGCGCAGCTCGGCGAACATCGCGCGCGCATCGGCGACCGTCTCCGGCAAATCGCCGCTCGCCTCGCTGACGTTGCCGGCCGCGGCGGTAACCGCCTGGATGTTGGCATCCGAGAGCATGGCGTTGATGCGGTTGAGCGCCTCGCCCGCCTTGGCGACGACGTCGGGCAGGCTGCTCACGAACACGTCGAAGTCGGACTGCTCCGAGGGGATGACCGGGTGCTCGATGCCCGCGATCGCGGGCTGGCGTGGCTTGGCCGGATCCCGGGGCCGCAAGTCGATGAACAGCAGGCCGGTGACGCCCTGCAACGCGAGCCGCGCGATGGTGCCCTCCTCGACCGGCGTGTCCGCGGCGATATCGGCGATCACGCGCACCCGGCCGGGATCGCGCGGGTCGAGGCCGATGCGCGCGACCCGGCCGACTGCGACGCCGAGGTAGCGCACCGAGCCGCCCTCGGACAGCCCGAACACGCTGCCGTCGAAGTAGATCTCGTAGCGCCGGTAGTCGCGCCGGTCGCCGGTGTCCGAGTACCAGAGCACGAAGCCAGCGGCCATCGCCAGCACCAGCAGCACGAAGGCGCCGACCGCGACGTAGTTTGCTTCCCTATCCATCGTGCACCGCCAGTCCACGCGCCGCGCGGCTGCGCTCGCCGTGGAAGTACTCCCGGATCCAGGGATGGTCGTTCCGGACGATCTCCTCGAGCGTGCCGCTGATCATCCGCCCGTCCACGATCACCCCGACCCGGTTGCAGACCCGGAAGATGGTATCGAGATCGTGCGTGATCATCACGACCGTCAGCGACAGCGCCCCCTGCAGGTACAGGACCAGGCGGTCGAAGGCCGCCGAGGAGATCGGGTCCAGGCCCGAGGTGGGCTCGTCCAGGAACAGGATCGCCGGGTCGAGCGCCAGCGCCCGGGCCAGCGCCGTGCGCTTGGTCATGCCGCCCGAGAGCTGGGCCGGGTACTTGCCCGCGGCGTCCTCCGGCAGCCCGACCATGCGGATCCGGAGCATCGCGAGCTCGCGCAGCGTGTCCTCCCCGACCGCGTAGTGCTCGGCGATCGGCAGCTCCACGTTCTGCAGCACGGTCAGCGACGAGAACAGCGCGCCGCGCTGGAACATGACGCCGTAGCGGCGCTTGACCGCGAGCAGCGCGCTGGCGGGCTGGCCCGTCACCTCCTGGCCCTCGATCTGCACGCTGCCGGCGGCCGGCCGCTGCAGCCCGAGCATGGTGCGCAGCAGCACCGACTTGCCGCTGCCGGAGCCGCCGACGATGCCGAACACCTCGCCGCGCCGGACCTCGAGGTCGAGGCCGTCGTGCACGAGCTGCGCGCCGAAGCGGTTGACGACCCCCCGGACCTCGATCACCGCGTCCCCCGCGCCCGGCGCCATCAGATGTCGAGCTCCATGAAGACCACGGCGAACACGGCGTCCGCGAGGATCACGAGGAAGATGGACTGCACCACCGCCACGGTGGTGAGCCGGCCGAGCTCGCGCGAGGAACTGCGCACCTGCATGCCGCGCAGCGTGCCCACCATGGCGATCAGGAAGGCGAACACCGGCGCCTTGATGATCCCGACCCAGAAGGTCCATTCGGCGATCGAGCCCTGCATGCGCTCGAGGTACTGGTTGAACGGGATGTCCACCAGGTACCAGGACAGCAGCGCCCCGCCCGCGAGCCCCATCGCATCCGCAACCACGGTCAGCACCGGCAGCGCGATCACCAGGCCGAGCACGCGCGGCAGCACCAGCACCTCGACCGGGTCCATGCCGATCGCGCGCAGCGCGTCCACTTCCTCGTTGAGCTTCATGACGCCGAGCTCGGCCGCGAAGGCGCTGCCGGAACGGCCCGCGACGATGATCGCGGTCAGCAGCACGCCGAGCTCGCGCAGCACGGCGACGGTCACGAGGTCCACCACGAAGATCTCGCCGCCGAACTTGCGCAGCTGCTGCGCGCCGATGTAGGCGACGATGACGCTGATCAGGAACGCGATCAGCGCGACGATCGGCACCGCGGTGACGCCCGTGTCCCAGACGTGGCGCACCACCGACGGCAGGCGCAGGCGCTTCCAGCTTCCGAGCGCGCGCCCCGCGGTGACCACGAGCTCGCCGAGGAAGGCGAGGCCGTCCAGGACCTCCTCGCGCGCGCCGACCGTGCGGCGGCCGATTTCCTGCAGCGGGCGGCGCAGCGCGCCCAGCGGTTCCGCGATCCCGGGCGCCGCCGGAGCCGCGCCCGCCACCGCGCGATCGATGAACCCCAGCTGCTCCGGCCGGCCGCCCGCCCATTCGACGCGGCAGCCCGCACCCGCCAGCCGGCGCTCGAACGAGCGCAGCAGCCAGGCGCCGGTCAGGTCCAGCGCGGCGATGCCCGCGGCGTCGAGCACGACTGCGCCCGCTGTTCCGGCCGCCGCCCGGTGCAGACGCGGCTCGAGCGCGGCCGCCTCCTCCACGGTCCAGCGTCCTGCCAGCCGGAACCGGCGCCGGCCGGCTTCGTCCACCGCCTCGATCTGCAAGGCACCCTCCCCGCGAACGATGCTAGCAGGGCCGGCCTGCACCCGCATCGCGCGGGGTTTGCATCGCGGCCAGCGGGACGACAACATGAGACCGGGAGGGAACCCCACTGGTCGACACCGTCCTCGAAGACATCCTGATCCTGCTGATCGCGACGCTGGCGGTCGTCATCGGCCTGCGGCGCCTGCGGTTGCCGCTGATCGTGGCGTTCCTGCTGGTCGGCATGCTGGTCGGGCCGTACCTCCTCGGCTGGGTCGAGCCGACCGACACCACCCGGGCGCTCGCGGACTTCGGCGTCGTCTTCCTGCTGTTCACGCTCGGCCTCGACTTCTCGCTGCCGAGGCTGCTGGCGATGCGCGGCGAGGTGTTGTGGCTCGGCAGCCTGCAGGTCGGCCTGACCACCGCCGCGGTCGCGGCCATCGCCGTGGCCTTCGGGATCGCGCTGCCGGTCGCGATCGTGCTGGGCGGCGCGGTGTCCATGACCTCGACGCCGGTCCTGTTGCGCCAGCTCATGGAGCAGGACGAGCTCAACCGCACTCACGGGCGCCTCGGCTTCGGCACCTCGCTGTTCCAGGACATTGCCTTCGCGCTGTTCTTCGCGCTGGCCACGGCGCTGTCCACGCCCGAAGAGTCGTTCACGACCGCCGCGGTCGCACTCGCGGTCGGCAAGGCGGCACTTGCGCTGGTCGTGGTGCTCGCGGCCGGACGCTGGATGCTGCGCCCGATGTTCCACGAGATCGCCTCGAGCCGGGCGCCCGAGTTGTTCACCTTCGCGGTGCTGTTCGTCGCGGTCGGCTCCGGCTGGGCCATGCACGCCGCCGGCCTGTCCTTCGCGCTGGGCGCGTTTCTCGGCGGCATGATGCTGGCCGAGACCGAGTACCGCTACCAGATCGAGGCGGGCATCCGCTCGTTCCGCGACACGCTGCTCGGGCTGTTCTTCGTCACCGTCGGCATGCAGCTCGACCTGCCGGCGCTGCTGCGGCACCTGCCGACCGTGCTCGCGATGCTGGCCGGGATGCTGGTGCTCAAGGCCGCCATCGTGATGCTGGCCGGGCGGTACTTCGCGGGCGGGTGGTTCAAGTCGCTGCGCACCGGCATCGTCATCGCGCACGGCGGCGAGTTCGGCTTCGCGCTGCTCGCCGTGATGCTCGACAACCGCCTGGT
>CAZYPM010000067.1:7418-10468 GCA_964649205.1 uncultured Steroidobacteraceae bacterium | reverse complement strand
CTGCAGCAGCGCCACCCAGCCCTGCCCGGGGGCGAGCCCGTAGCCGGCCGAGAGCGAGTCGCCGACCACCAGGATGACCGGCGGCTGGGCGGCCTGCGCCGGGGCGGCGGCCAGCAGCAGGATGAGGACAGCCAGGATGCTACGCATGGACAGAAAGACCGTTCTCGAAGCCAGAAGTTTGCGCAAGCAGGTTACCAGCCCGGAGGGAATGCTGACCATCCTGGACGACGTCAGCCTGCAGGTCGGGGCTGGGGAGACCGTGGCCGTGGTGGGCGCTTCCGGGGCCGGCAAGTCCACGCTGCTGGCGCTGCTCGCGGGGCTCGACGAGCCGACTGCGGGGGCGGTGTGGCTGTCGGGCACGGAACTCTCGGCGCTGGACGAGGACGGCCGGGCGGAAGCGCGCGCCAGGCATGTCGGCTTCGTGTTCCAGTCCTTCCACCTGGTGCCTTCGCTGACCGCGCTCGAGAACGTGATGCTGCCGCTCGAGCTTGCGGGCCGGCCCGACGCGCGCGCCGCCGCGCGCGAGGCGCTGGCGCAGGTCGGCCTCGCCGGACGCCTCGGCCACTATCCGCGCCAGCTCTCGGGCGGCGAGCAGCAGCGGGTCGCGATCGCCCGGGCCTTCGTCACGAAGCCCGCGGTGCTGTTCGCCGACGAGCCGACCGGCAACCTCGACACGGCCACCGGCGCGCGCGTGATGCAGCTGCTGTTCGAGATGAACAAGGCGACCGGCACGACGCTCGTGCTGGTGACCCACGACCGCGCGATCGCCGAGCGCTGCGACCGCGTGATCGAGATGGACGCGGGGCGCCTGGTGCACTGATGAGGGCACTGCGTTTCGCATTGCTGGCGCTCTTGCGCGACTGGCGCTCGGGCGAGCTCGCGGTGCTGCTGGCGGCGCTTCTCGTCGCCGTCACGGCGCTGACGGGCGTCGGGTTCTTCACCGACCGCATCGGGCAGGCGGTCGCGCAGCGCGCGGCCGAAGTGCTGGCCGCCGATCTCCGGCTGCGGTCGCTGCAGCCGGTGGGGCCGGAGTACGAGCTGCTCGCCGCGGAGCGCGACATCGCCACCGCGCGCACCATCTTCTTCCCGAGCGTGGTGTTCTTCGGCGAAGACTCGGCACTGGCCGCGATCCGCGCCGTGGGGCCCGGCTACCCGCTGCGCGGCAAGCTCAAGATCTCGGACGCGGCCTTCGCAAGCGCGCGCGAGACCGACGAGCTGCCCGGCCGCGGCGAGGTCTGGCTCGACCCGCGACTGCTGGCGCGGCTTGGCGCAGCGGTCGGTGATCAGGTCAACGTCGGCGCGGCGACTTTCACCGTCTCGCGCGTACTCGATTACCGCCCGGACCAGGGCGCGAATTTCGTGGACCTCGCGCCCTCGCTGCTGCTGCCGCTCGCGGACCTCGACTCGACCGGGCTGCTGGGTCCCGGCAGCCGCGCGACCTACTCGGTGCTGTTCGCGGGCGCGCCCGCGGCGATCGCTGACTTCAAGACGGAGCTCGCCGCGCGCAAGACTGCGAGCGAACGGCTGGTGGACATCGCCGAGGAAAGCCCGCAAGTCGAGGCTTCCAGCGAGCGGGCCGGCCGCTTCCTGAACCTGTCCGCCATGATCACCGTGCTGCTGGCCGCGGTCGCGGTGGCGATGGCCGCACGGCGCTACACCCAGCGCCACCTCGACAACGTCGCGCTGATGAAGTGCATGGGCGCGCCGCAGCGGCTCGTGCTCCAGGTCACCATCATCGAGCTCGGCCTGCTCGCGATCGTCGCCGCGATCGTCGGCGCCGCGCTGGGTTTCGCCGCCCAGGGGGTGCTGGCCTGGCTGCTCGGCGACATCGTGCGCGCGGAGCTGCCGCCGCCGACCGCCGCGCCGGCCATCATGGGCGCGGTCACCGCGCTCGCGATCCTGGTGGGATTCGCGCTGCCGCCGATGCTGCAGCTGAAGCGCGTGCCGCCGGCGCGCGTGCTGCGGCGCAACCTCGAGCCGCCGAAGCTGCGCTACACGGTGTCCTACGGCCTCGCGGTCGCGGCGCTGCTGGCGGTGCTGTTCTGGCTGGTGCGCGACACCCGGCTGGTGGGTTTCGTGGCGGTGGGCATCGCTGCCACGCTTGCGATCCTGTACCTCGCCGGGTACCTGCTCGTGAAGCTCACCGGGCGGCTGCGCGGCGCGGTCGGCGTCGCCTGGCGTTACGGGCTCGCGAACCTCGCGCGGCGCGGGCGCGAGAGCGTGGTGCAGGTGGTGGCCTTCGGTCTCGGACTCATGGTGCTGCTGCTGCTCGCGGTGGTGAGGAACGACCTGCTGGAGGACTGGCGCGCGAGCCTGCCGGCCGATACGCCGAACTTCTTCATGATCAACATCCCGGCGGACGAGACCGGGGAGTTCGCCGCCTTCGTCGAGGAGCGCGGGCTGCCGAAGCCGGTGCTGTTCCCGATGATCCGCGCGCGCATGACGGCGTTGAACGGCACGCCGGTGGACGAACTGAAACTGGGCACCGACCGTGGCCGCGGCTTCGCCGAGCGCGAGCAGAACCTGTCCTGGGCCGCACAGCCGCAGGTGGACAACAGGATCGTGGCGGGCGAGTGGTGGACCGAGGCCGACTACGGCAAGGCGCTGGTGTCGGTCGCGACCGACTACCAGGAGGAAATGGGCCTCAAGCTCGGCGACCGGCTCACCTTCGACGTCGCGGGCGAGACGCTCGAGGCGGAAGTCACGAGCTTCCGCCAGGTGGAATGGGACAACTTCCGCCCGAATTTCTTCCTGGTGTTCCCGCCGAAGACGCTGGACGGCCTGGCCGGCACCTGGCTCACCAGCATGAAACTCGACGAAAGCCAGCGGCGGCTGCTGGTGGACGTGGTGCGGCGCTTCCCGTCGGTGTCGCTGTTCGACATCGACGCAATCCTGGCGCAGGTGCGCGACGTCATGAACCGCGCCTCGCTCGCGGTGCAGTACGTGTTCCTGTTCACGCTGGCGGCCGGCATCACGGTGCTGCTCGCCGCCATCCAGGCGACCCGCGACGAGCGCCGCTACGAAAGCGCGATGCTGCGCACGCTCGGCGC
>CAZYPM010000067.1:0-7318 GCA_964649205.1 uncultured Steroidobacteraceae bacterium | reverse complement strand
GCCTCCTCGAACGGCTCGAGATCCCCCCGCCGCGAGTAGCCGTCGATCCTCAGCCGGTACCGCCCCGCCGGCAGCAGCGAGGTATTGAGCGACAGCCTGAGGTCGCTGTTCGAATCCCGCACCATCCTGTCGGCGTGCAGTACGAGCGTGCCGTCATCGCGCACCAGGCTGACGCGGAAGCGGTCGTAGGTCGAGGTCACGGTCGCGATCATGAGATCCACGCGCTGCGGCAGGTCGCCGCCGCCGATGCCGATCACTCGCGAGTCGCGCGGATTGATGCGGACGCTGCGTGTCGAGGACGGCGCCACGAGAAAGCCCTCGGCGGCCTTCTTTTCGAGTAGCGCGTATCGGTCCTCGGCGATACCCCAGCGCCAGGCGATCCAGATCAGCACCAGGACCAGCACCAGGATCAGCCCGCCGATGCCCGCCAGGGCCTTGGGCTGCTGGAGCTTCTCCATCCAGGCCGGAACTTCGCTCTGCATTGACCCGTCTCCGGGGTGAGTTGCGTTTATTCTATGCATTCCAGCCCAAGGAGGGCCCGTCATGCGTTCACAGTTTGCCCGTTCCGGCCTGCTCGCGGCCGGCGTCCTGCTCGCACTGTCGGCTGCCGCGGCCGAGCCGCAGGTTTCGCTCACCGTGTACAGCTCGGCGCAGCCGGGCGGCATCCCGGCGGAGTGGTACCGGCCGCTGCCGGGCATGGGCACGCCGATGGCGAACCAGCTGCCGGGCTTTGCGCTGGTGCGGCTCGACCGCGACCTCGAGTTCACGAAGGGGCGCGGCATGATCCGGCTCACGGACGTCGCGGCGCTCATCGACCCGACCACGGTGCAGTTCCTGTCGCTGAACGATGCCACCGGCACCAAGGTGCTGGAACAGAACTTCCAGTTCGACCTGGTGAGCCAGGACAAGCTGCTGTCGCGCTACGTGGACCGGCAGGTAAGCGTCGAGCAGCGCCAGGGCGACGGCATGAAGGTGATCGACGGCACGCTGCTCTCGTCGAACGACGGGCTGGTGCTGAAGGGCGCCGACGGGCAGATCCACGCGCTGCGCGAATGGAGCGGCATCCGTTTCGGTGAGCTGCCGGGCGGGCTGATCACGCGCCCGACGCTCGAGTGGGACGTGCTCTCCGCCAAGGGGGGCACGCAGCGCGCGCGCATCTCCTACCAGACCGGCGGCATCACCTGGTGGGCCGACTACAACCTGATCTTCACCGAGGGCGCGGACGCGAACTCCGGCTTCGTGGACGTGGGCGCCTGGGTCAGCCTGCTGAACCAGTCGGGCGCGACCTATGGCGACGCGAAGCTCAAGCTGATCGCGGGCGACGTCAACCGCGTGCAGCCGCGGCCCGAGAGCGTCATCGTGACCGCCACGCGCATGAAGGCGATGGAGATGGCCGCCGACGGATTCTCGGAGAAGGCCTTCTTCGAGTACCACCTCTACACGCTCGGCCGGCCGGCCACGATCCCGAACAACTCGACCAAGCAGATCGAGCTGTTCGAGAAGACGGCGCGGGTGCCGGCGAAGAAGCAGCTCGTCTATTACGGCGCGGATTTCTACGGGAACTGGGGCTCGCCGATGCTGGATCGCGAGTTCGGTCCGACTTCCAACAAGGAAGTGGACGTGTGGCTCACGTTCCGCAACGACAAGGCCTCCGGCATGGGCATGCCGCTGCCGGCGGGGCGCATCCGCGTCTCGCAGCAGGACAAGGCCGACGGCAGCCTGGAGTTCATTGGCGAGGACAAGATCGACCACACGCCCAAGGACGAGGACGTGCGCGTCAAGCTCGGCACGGCCTTCGACGTCGTGGGCGAGCGGCGCCAGACCGACTTCACCGTGAACTCCAAGGGCCGCGTGATGGAGGAAGCCTTCGAGATCAAGGTGCGCAACCACAAGGAGCAGGCGGTCGAGGTGATCGTGCGCGAGAACCTCTACCGCTGGAGCAAGTGGACGCTGCTCGCGCAGTCGCATCCTTCGACGAAGAAGGACGCGCGCACGGTCGAGTTCCCGGTCAGGATCCCCGCGGGCGGGGAGGCGGTCGTCACCTACCGCGTGCGCTACACCTGGTAGGCGTCGATCGCGAGTTCGGCGCCGACGGCGAGCGTCTCGCCGGCACCGGCCTCGACCACGCAGTTCTGGCCGAAGGTGATGCCCTTCAGCTGGCGGTCCCAGCGGTAGGTCCTGAGTGTCTTGAGCGGCTGCTGGCCGGCGTCGCGCATGCCGGTCTTCTGGTCAGTGGTCGTGATCACGCAGCGCGTGCACAGCTTGACGCCGCGGATGGCAATCCTGCCGAAACGGAAGGTCGTCATCGCGTCCTCGGCGTGCGCGGGCACGCCCTCGATCACGATGCTCGGGCGGAAGCGGTTCATCGGCAGCGGCGACGGCAGTTTCCGGTTCAGCTCCTCCAGCGAGGCGCGCGAGATCAGCAGCAGCGGATAGCCGTCCGTGAACGTGATGGGGTGCGGATCAGGCCCGACGTACTGCGGGTTCGCGAGTCGCGGCACGGATTCGTCGATGCGCACCAGCCGCAGCGGCTCTCCCAGCAAGGCGAGCAGCCAGTCGGACGCTTCCTGGCCGGCATCCACGCCCACGCAGCCGTCCTTCCAGACCTGGACCTTGCGCCGCGGGCCGTCGTGATGCACATCGATCGCGAGCTGCGGCTGGCCGTCGGTCACGAGCCGCAACTGGCCGCCGAAGATCGAGGTGATGATGGCGGTCAGGCGCGGGTGCGTGCGCTGGGTGACGAAGCGGTCCTTCGAGTCCACGATCATCCAGCGCCGGTCCCATTCCAGGCCGGTGGCCGTGACCTTCGCGTCGCGCAGGTCGATGCCGCGGCAGGATTTCACCGGGTAGACGTGCAGGCTCGCGATGCGCGGCGTCAGCATGGGCTCAGCGGCCGGATTTCAGGGTGAAGTCGAAGCTGCCGTAGTGCAGGTAGTTGGCCCAGTCGGCCGAGGGCAATTCTCGCACGGCCCGGCGGGAGGCATTCAGCGCCGCGCCGATGGACTGGCCTTTCGCCAGAGCGCGGTACAGCGTGGTCGCGAACGAGGAGGCCGCGGCGTCGGAGACCGGCCACCAGGTGCCGATGAAGTTCGCGACACCGCCGCGCAGGAAGGCTTCCGCGAAGCCGACGCTGCGGTCGAGCTGGCGCAGCGGCTTGACTGCGGTGCGCAGGCGGCCCGATTCGCAGGCGTTGAAGAACACCAGCGCGGGCACCGAGTCGAGCGCGGCGAGGTCGGCGCCAGACAGCACGCGCCCGCCCGCGCAGAGGATGCCGCTCGAGGCCGGGGCGTCCGGGTCGAAGTACGCATGCCCCGCGAAATGGATCGCGTCGTAGTCGCCCGAGCGGAACTCCGCCAGCAGGCGCGCGCGGGTGGCGTCGCCGCCGCGGATCGCGGTGATGCCGGCGCCCTCGATCTGGGCCAGCAGCTTCGCGACGCGCTCGCCTTCCTCCACCGCGCCCGGCAGGTCGCCGGTCGGGTTGACGACCAGCAGCACGTTGAACTCGCGCTCGCGGCGGCGCTGCTCGCGCCACTTCGCGACCGACATGCCCTCCACCGCGTAGCGGCGGCTGAGGCCGTTCTCCGCGGCGGGCAGCCAGCCCTTCAGGTTCAGCGTCTCCCAGGGCCAGTGCGCGCTCGAGCTGTCATGCACGACGACGAGCGGGACGTCCCTGACCGAGGGCAGGGCCTCGCTGACCTCGTCCGGCAGCAGCAGCTCCGCGAGCCGCTCGCCGAAGACGTCCAGTTCGGCCATGGACATCTCCGGCATCAGGCGCGCGTGCTCGCGCTCGAGCGCCTTGAGATCGAGCTTGCGCGTGCCCACCAGCGCGGTCGCCTTGGGCGTCGGGCCGAGCAGCGCGACTCGCAGCTGCGCGGCCGATTCCTGCACGAACAGCCAGGCGAGCGGGGTCGCGGTCGCCTTCGGGACGCGCGGCGGCTTGCGTGCCGCCCTGCGCTCCGGCGTGAGGCGCATCCAGCGCGCGCCGGGGTGCACGCGCAGCAGGTCCTCTGCCGCGCGGCTCGCGGCCTGCAGGCGCTTCGCGCTGCGTGACAGTATCGCGATGCGCCGCAGGCGCAGCTGCGGCGCCAGGTCGTTGAGCGCCGTCAGCACGCCTTCGAGCTGGGCGCGCGCGGCATCCTCCGCGTTCGCGCCGGAGGCGGTGCCCCAGAGCACCATGGCGAAATCGTTGACGCCCGAGAGCGCGAGCGTGCGGGTGACGTTCGCGGCGGCCAGGCGCTGCACGTCCGGGCCGTAGCTGCCGAAGTCGCCGAGGCCCGCGAACACCACCAGGCGCGCGGCCAGCTCGCGCCGGCCGACCGGCAGCACGAACACCTCGCCTGCGGCCGCGCTGATCGCGCGCCTGCGCGCAAGATCGCTGATGGCGCCGTCGAGGATGCGGTCGATGTCCTGGGCCGCGCCCGCGGGCTCCACGTTCGCGAAAGCGCCGAGCACCAGGGCGGCGGCGTCGCTTTGGGTGACGCTGCCTTCGATGAAGGCGAGCTCGACCGGCCTGACCGGCGTGCCGCGCTCGGTGCCGGGCGCCGCCGCGGGCGCGGGATGCGCCACACCCACGAATTCGTGCAGGAACTCGCGCTGCTCGCGCTCGGAGAGGTCGTTCCAGTCGATCTTGGCGGCCGGCGGCGCGCGCGTGTCCTCCTGCCACAGCGTCGGGATCGGCCGGCGTCGCGGCAGCACGTGCGGCAGCACGTTGGTCGTCTCGCCGCGCGCGAGATCGATGACGGCGCGGCCGACGTCGGCATTGCCCGGCAGCGAGCCGTGGCTTTCCTCCGCGTACCAGGCGGGAATTCCCGGCCAGTGCGCGAGCGTGAGCGGCACGGTGCCGTCGCCCGCGTGGCCACGGCCGAATTCGAGCTTGCCCTTGCGCCGGCGCAGGTCCACGACCGTGTCCTGGCCGTAGCCCGCGATCAACGCGAAGCGCTGGTCGGGGGCGGGGAGTTTCGCGATGTCGGCGCTGGCGGCCGCGAGCAGCCTGGCCGCGGGCTTCGGACCCTCGGGCCAGTGCGCGGCGTTGAACGGGTCGAAGTCCGTGCAGGCCGCGGCCGGGGGCAAGAGGCCGCAGAGGCCGGGGAAGGTCGTGAGGACCTGCTGCGCGAGTTCCTCGGCGTCGTGCCGGAGGTCGAGCAGCGCGAGCCGGCGGACCAGGGAATAAGTGCCGCGCAGCGCCTGGACCGCGACGAAGGCGCCGCGGTTCGGCGTGCCAAGCTGGATCACGCGGCCGATGCGGCTGCCGCCCTTGTGCGCGAGCGCGGCGCGCGCGATCAGGCCGCCCATGCTGTGGCCGACGAGGATGACGTCCTTGCGCCGCTCGCGCTCGAGGCGGGCGGCGAGCTCGCGGCCGTTCCAGTCGAGTCCGCGGCGCCAGTCGTAGGGGTGGTAGGCGGCGTCGAATCCGGCGATGCGCAGGGTCAGGCGCAGGCGCTCGTAGGCGAACTTGAGGGCGTCGAGCGCGTGGTAACGGCTGCCGCGCGGCAGCGCGAGCTTGGCGAGCTGGCCCTGGGCGATCTCGAAGGGGTCGAACCAGGTGGCGTCGAGGCCGCCGTCCTTGCGCAGCCGGCCGATGCTCGAGCCCATGATGCCCGGCAGCAGCAGCACGCGCGGCCCGCCGCGCATCCCCGCCGCCTTCCTGGCCAGCCGCGCCAGTTCCTGGTCCGCTTCCATGCGCACCATTCTAAAGGGGACGCATCCCTTTATCTGGTAAAGGGGTGCGTCCCCTTTAGAATGCGGGCGTGGATACGTTCGCGAGGGACCGGCTGCCGCCCAGGGAACAGTGGCCGCGGCTGCACTTCGACCTGCCGGAGCTTCAGTACCCGGCCCGGCTCAACTGCGCGACGGTGCTGTTGGACGAGGCCATCGCGGAAGGCCACGGCGAGCGGCCGGCGATCCTGACCGATGCCGGCGGGGTCAGCTACCGCGAGCTGCTGGCGCAGGCCAATCGCATCGCGAACGTGCTGGTTGGGCTTGGCGTCGAGCCCGGCAACCGCGTGCTGCTGCGCGGCTACAACGGCGTCACCCTGTATGCGGCCTGGCTCGCGGTCATGAAGACCGGCGCGATCGCGGTCACCACCATGCCGATGCTGCGGGTTCCTGAACTCTCGGCGATCATGAAGAAAGGCAGGCCCGCATTCGCGCTCTGCGACCAGCGGCTGGTTGCGGAACTGCGCGAAGCCGCGGCGGCGACCGGCGCGGCGGGCACCATCGTCACCTGGGGCGACGGCGACCTCGAGGGCCGCATCGCGAAGGCGAGCGAGCGCTTCGTCAATGCCGATACCGCTGCCGATGACGTCTGCCTGCTTGCCTTCACCTCGGGCACCACCGGCCAGCCGAAAGCCTGCGTGCATTTCCATCGCGACGTGCTGGCGATGGCGGATGTCGTGGCGCGGCACCTGCTCCAGACCGGACCGTCCGACGTCTACGCCGGCAGTCCGCCGCTCGGCTTCACCTTCGGCCTCGGTGCGCTGCTGGTGTTTCCGCTGCGCTTCCGCGCGGCGACCGTGCCGATCGAAGCGCCGTCCCCGGCGACGATCCTGGCGGCGATCGAGAAGCATCGCGTGAGCTGCCTGTTCACCGCGCCCATCGCCTATCGCGGCCTCGCGGGCGAGCTGCAGGGCCGCGACCTCTCGTCGCTCAAGCGCTGCGTCTCGGCCGGCGAATTCCTGCCGAAGGCGGTGTCCGACCTGTGGCACGAGAAGACCGGCATCCGCATCATCGACGGCATCGGCGCGACCGAGATGATCCACATCTTCATCTCCGCCTCGGGCGATGCGATCCGTCCGGGCGCGACCGGCAAGCCGCTGCCCGGCTACAAGGCCTGCGTGCTGGACGAGGAGGGGCGGCCGCTCACTGCACCCGCGACCGGCCGGCTCGCGGTCACCGGCCCGACCGGCTGCCGCTATCTCGACGACGAGCGCCAGCGCGACTATGTGCAGCACGGCTGGAACGTCACCGGGGACCTCTATCGCGTGGACGAAGACGGCTACTTCTGGTTCGTCGCGCGCGCCGACGACATGATCGTCTCGGCGGGCTACAACATCGCCGGTCCCGAGGTGGAGTGGGCGCTGCTGGCGCACCCGGCGGTGCGCGAATGCGCGGTCGTCGCCGCCCAGGATCCGGAGCGCGGCACGGTCGTGAAGGCCTGCATCGTGCTGGCGCCGGGGAGGGCGGCAGGCCCCGAGCTCGCCAGGGAGCTGCAGGACTTCGTCAAGCAGCGCATCGCCCCCTACAAGTACCCGCGCCTCGTCGAGTTCATGGACGCGCTGCCCAAGACCGCCACCGGCAAGCTGCAGCGCAAAGCCCTCCG